>JARLIU010000085.1 GCA_031291595.1 Ancalomicrobiaceae bacterium
ACCTGTACCGCCGCGGTCGCCCCGGACGAGGTGCCGATCACCAGATCGGCGGCCTTCGTCATATCGATGCCCGCTTCGGCCAGTCCCGCGACGATACCGATTGTCCATGCGTGTCCGGCCGAGCCGCCACCGCCGAGAACCAGAGCAAGGCTTTTGCGATCCATCTATCCACCATTGTTGAAATCCAATTTCACCTCGTCCTTTCAGCCTAGCCGGACCCAGTCGGCCGCTTCGAGCGTGTAGGGGGCGAACAGGAAATCGCGGATCGTGGCGATCCGCTCCTCCTGCCAGCCGACGAGCACGAAATGCGACGGCGTCGTCCTCTGGCTCTCGCCGTCGAACACCAGCATCGCCGGGCGCCCTTCGACTGCGCCAAAGGCGTAGCGCCATTTCGCCACTTCGGCGTAACGCGTGAAGTAGGGTCTGATATCGCGGCGGCCCGCGAGCCTCAGTCGGTTGACCAGCTCGAGCCTGACGTCGTCGGCCAGCAGCGTCCGGATGGCATCGAAGTCGCCGGCGCGGAACAGATCGACGAAGGCGACCATCTTGCGCCGCTCGGCCTCGGACATCAGCGGCAGCCGGACGTCCTCAGGCAGGTCTCTCAGCCGCTGCAGCGCCGTGCGGCCGCGCTGCAACGCCGACTTTGCCGCTGCGGCGGAGCAATCGGCGATGACCGCGATATCCTCGACCGAATGGCCGAGCACGTCCTTCAGGATCACCGCGCAGCGCTGCAACTCGGGCAATCGCAGGAACGTCTGGAACCCGACCGCCAAAAGGTCTGGCTGCGCCAACGGTGCGGCCTCGACGTCGTCGGTCAGCGGAACGACGGTCTGCGACCTGCGCCCACGCAGAAAATCCAGGCAGCAATTGTGCGCGATGCGGAACAACCAGCCTTCGAAGCTGTCCACATCCGCCCCATCCGCCTGCGCCCGGATGGCCTTGACCAGGGCATCCTGCAGCACGTCTTCGCCGTCCACCGTCGAGCCGGTCATACGGGCGCAATAGCGGTGCAGCCGCGGCCGCACCGCTTTCAGGCGATCCTCGAATTCGTCAGGCGTCATGTGCCGAGCCTCCGTGGTGCTTCCACGTTCGCTGCCGCCAGGGATTGCACAGCAATGTCGATGAGAATGTTCGAGAGGGCCTTCGGTTGTGACAGGAATGGCGAGTGGCTGCTCACCAATGTGTGGGTCGTTGTCTTGCCGCCGATGGCGGCGTCGACCGATGCAATCATATGATCCTGACCGGTCAAGGGAATCGCGCGATCCTCGGTACAGCGGATGTAGTGGCGCGGCAGAGTGCCAAATCGTCCAGGCGTCATGGCCGATGGGGCGAGCGCGCCGCCGTTCGGTTCGTCGCAATGCAGTTGCGACGCCGCATGGGCAAAATCGGCTTCCGACACGTCGGCATAGAACGACGCCTTGAGCAGCGATCGGTAGGCTTCGTCGGTTGATCCGGCATGGATCCGTGTCGCTCCAATTGCGGCAGGGTCGCCGACGAACAGCCGAGGTGCCAGCGCCGACGATAGGGTCTCATGCTGCAGCATCGCCAACAGCGACATGCCGTTCGGTACCAGGAACCCTGAGAGATAGACGACCGCGAGTATGAGGTCCGGCACCTGTTCGGCGGCGGCCGAGATCGTCATCCCGCCGGCCGAGTGCCCGACCAGGACGACCTTGCCGCCGCTGAGCCACGCAGCTTCTCTGACGAGTGCGGCGACGGCTTCGGTCCGCTCCTCCTGCGTAACGCCGGCGACAGGCGACCTTTCGGCGGCGAAGGCAGCGGGGTCGAACGGGCGACGACCGAGTGATCCAGGCGCAATCGCATTGACCCCGGCGCCTGGAAGGTCGAGCGTCAGAGTCGTAAAGCCCCTGGCTTCCAGGATTGGCGTAACTCTGTTCCACACAGAATGGTTGTGCCAACCACCGTGGACCAGGACAAAGGCTGCTTTGGGTGCTGACATCGCTGATCCCTCTTCGTCCGATTGGTTGAATTCAGCGGCTGCCGCAGGCAGCCCGCTGGACCGAGAGGTCATGCCTCATCATCGACTGCCCATTCCGGATTCCAGACGATTTCCCAAAGATGACCGTCAGGATCTTGAAAATACCCGCCGTAGCCTCCCCAGAACGTGTCCTGTGCGGGTTTGACGATGGTGGCGCCGGACGTTCTGGCCTGTTCCATCAGCACATCGACTGCCGCTTTGGAGCCGACATTATGGCCGATCGACAGTTCGGTTGCGCTGCTGGGACCAAGCGGCAGCGTCGAGTCGTGTGCAAGGCTCTTGCGAGGATAGAGCGCGAGCTTCAATCCTCCCTCCAGGTCGAAGAACACGACGGCACCATGTTCGAACTCGGTGCCGATGATCCCTGCCGTTTCCAGTCCCAGTCCATCACGATAAAAACGCAGCGACCGTTCCAGATCGTCGACGCCGATGGTGATGACCTTGATGCGCGGTTTCATGGGGTTATCCCTTTCTGATGCCCAAATTGCGAGATGTCCGGCCTTTGCGGCCGCAGTCCATCGCCTGCCGTCCCACATTGCACGCGCCTGCCGAGACGATGGGATGGGGAGGGGTTCAAACGTCCCTTGTGTCGAACAGGAACATCTGGACGCCGGAGTCGTCAGGCGCATAGATCCGCCGATCCGCTCCGGCCGCCTGTCCCTCGGGGCTGGCGAACGCCCGTTCGATCGCCGCAAGGTCGTCGAAATACAGCGTGCCGATGCGATGAACGTCGGCGGGTCCGACCGGCGTCACGATGCGGCCGTTGCTGACTTCGTATTTCCTGAGGCCGGGTATCTTCTTGGCGAGCGGCACGTGGATGTCGAAGTAATGTCGGTCGAACGCCGCGACGTCCTGCGGCTTGCGGTAAATGACAACCATCTGAGCCATTGTACGTCTCCATCATAACTGGCGTATTGTCAGGCTGACGGGCGCGCCGCTTTACCCGGCTTCGCTGAACACGGTCGCGCCGATGACCGAGGTCAGGCTCGCAAGCGCGCTGATCTCGGGGAAACAGGCTTGCATGCGCGGGTCGTTGCGCATCGCCTCGACAGCGCCGGCAGACTCCCATTCGGAATAGATGACGACGCTGGTGCGGTCTTTTGCCGCGATCAGCCGGGTCGATGTCCAGCCGGCAAGCGTGCGGATCACGGTCTCGGTGTTCTGTTTGAGCAGCCCAAGCAGCCGGTCGCAGTTGGCCGGTTCGACTTTGAGCAGATTGACCAGAATAACGGATTGGTCGGTCATCGACATCTCCTTGACCGTTGGTCCTGGGCGGCCGGTCGGGCCGCCACATGGCGCAGACATGCCAAGGACGAAGCGGAGAGCCAAAACGGATCGGGGGGGTGGGATTTTTTCGTCCGCCATCGCAGATCGGGCTAGCCGGAACAGGGCTGTTGGCCCGATTGCGGTTCGGCCGAAGTTCGCCGGGCCGATGAGTTTCGCATCCCATTCCTGTCCTAGGTCAGCGGGGCGATTGGTCGCCCGCTCTTTACTGAGTGGAGACAGGAATGTTGCTGAACGACAAAGTGGCCGTGATCTACGGCGCCGGAGGCGGCGTGGGCGGCGCCATCGCCCGCACCTTCGCACGAGAAGTCGCCAAACTGTTTCTGTACTGGAGCCGCCGCGCCAGCGTCGACCCGGTGGCGGAGGACGTCGCGCGGGCCGGTGGAACGGCCGATGTCGCCGAGGTCGATGCCCTCGACGAGCCCTCCGTCGAACGCCATTTGGCAGGTGTCATCGACCGCGCCGGCCGCATCGACGTCATGTTCAACGCCATCGGCATCGTCAATACGCGGGTGCAGGGCAAGCCGCTCACCGAGCTTGCCGTCGAGGATTTCCTGCAACCGATCACCGGCTACGCCCGAGGCTATTTCCTCACCGCCCGGCTGGCGGCGCGGCAGATGATCAAACAGGGTGCGGGCGTCGTGATGACGGCAACGGCCGTGCCGTCCCGCGCCGGCATTCCGCTCGTCGGCGGCTTCGCGTCGGCCGAGGCTGCCGTCGAGGCGCTGACCCGCAGTCTGTCCGCCGAACTGGGCCCGCACGGCAGCCGTCGCCAAGATGAAGCGACAGTATCCGGAAACGTCGCGATGTCCGTTGTGCGGGGTGCGATCAAGCAACTGTTGCGCGGATAATCTCAGATGAAACGTCACGTCCGCACTCTTCCACTCTATACAAGTCGAGCTGCAGGCTGGCCTTTCACGGCTTGGTCGACGCGACAATCTTTCCCGGATCGTGCTTAACAAAGCGTTCTCGTAGCCATCGGGTGGAAGTGGGTTCGGTGCGCTATTCGGGATGTGGACGATCTCCGCGCGGAATTTGCCGAAATCGACGAAGGCCGTGAGTGCCGCCACCTCTCCGACGCCGAGCGTGCGACCGGTCGCCGCCGCGTCTTGCGTAGGCATGCGCAACGGGATAGTGGAGCCTCGGTTTGCGAAATCAGTCCATCCGTATCGGCATGAGGATGTCCGCGGGCAAGCCCAGCACATGCGCCAAACGATCGTGTGCGTCGGCAGACGCACTGCGTTTGCCTCGCTCGATGTAGGCAAAGTGGTTCGGGCCGATGCCGGTGGACGCAGCGCTCAGTAGCGGCCGATCAGCAGGGATTTGTCTCGCCGAGGCCGCTGGAGGCGCTTGGCGCCGGCCTTGTCGTCAGTGCGCTCGCGACGGGCTTGGCGTGATGGGTCTCGGCGTCACGGCGATCGGCTATTTCGCGCCGCATGCGCTAGCGATCTTCTGAGATCTGGCGCGCTCGTCCGGTCTCGGTCGCGGCTCGGCCTCAGACCGGTGCTGTGGCGCGGCAACAGCGGTCTTTGCGGCAGGGGCGAGGCTGGGCATGTTGGCGTAGACGGTGTATGGACCGTGGGGCGCAATCGAGTTGTGAATCGGAGGGTCGGCAAGCGTGCGACGTTGGACAATTGGATGTGCCTTCGCTGCCATCGTCTTATCCGTTCCAGCGGCGGCGGGCGATCTGGCTCCAAGTACTGGCAACACTCTGGCTACCCTTCCCAACACTGATGTCGTCGTCACCGCGGGGGTTGGCGGGAACCTTCAGCCGCGCTTCGATGGGGCCAATAGCTACATATTGGCGCCCGCTCCGATCATCTCGCTCAAATTTCTGCGTTCACCTTTTAGGCGTCCGTCACCTGAATGCGATTGTGGCCGAGCTCGCGCCTGATCGACAGCCGCGCCGCGTCCAGCGCGGCGCGATTGGCGGGTTTCAGCCGGACGTACGTCGGGCCGCCCTCGGCCGGGGCCTTCAGCCCCATCAGCATCCGGTATCGCCAGCAGGTGGCACCCGTCCCCGATCCCGGTCTTCACGACGCGAGTACCGATCGCGCCGGCGACGTGCCCCGGTCGTCCGGCCAAGTGTGACAGCGGGAACCGCAAGTATCGATGGAGCTACCGGCGTTGCGGAAATGCGACGTATGCAGCTGTGTGTCTGGCTCGATGCCGCTCAACCCAAATCCACACCGGCCCGATACAGCAATGTCTATAAGTTGCTAAGCGGCTGACAACGCATCGTGCGATGGCAGTTGACCGCGGCCGATGCGCCGATTGCGATCAGTTCTTTCGTCCGTTCGTCCATGGGGAAGCTCCTCGGTTTGGCGACACCCCTTAGACGACCGCAGGTCGCGTTTCGTTACGGGCCAATTCACGCCGACAGCCACAGCGCGATGTTTTCGGCCTTCGGCAGCCCGCCGGCATGGACGACCTTGCCGTCAATGACGATGCCGGGCGTTGCGGCAATGCCAAAGGCGGCGATCGCCGCGTAGTCCGTCACCTTTTCGAGCGCGATTGCCACGCCAAGCCTGTCGGCTGCCGCCTGAACCATATGGGCTGTCACCTGGCATCGGTTGCAGCCGGGGCCGAGCACTTTCACGTCTTTCATGTTGGTATCCTGAGCGATGGGTTTCCGGATCGGCATCATGCCGTCAGCTTGGCGTAGAGCGGTCGCAACCGGTCGCGATAGGCCGCGACAATGATCTGCTCGTCGGCACCGAGCGGCTTGACGGGCACGAGGTTCATAACGTCGGCGGCGGCAAGGTCGGATTCCAGCAAAGTGGCGGCGGCGCCATGGGCCATCGCCGCGACCGCTTGGCGCGCAGCCGCTTCGGTCAGCCCGAACTCTTCGGCCAGATGTTCAAGTTCGTTGAGCTGAAACCACAGGTAGGTCGGTCCCATGGCGCTGATCAGCGCATAGGCTTCGATTGCCGCCTCGTCCACGACCGGGCAGTCGCCGAGCGGGCGCATCAGGGCGATCAGCATGTCCCGGTCCGCATCAATGAGGGCATCGGCGAAGGCGATCGGGTTGAAGCCGCAATCGATGATCGAGGGAGCATTCGGGTTCTGCCGGGCAAGCCGGTCAAAGCCGCCGAGAAGGCTGGCGAGAGCCGCGAACTTGAGCTTTGGCGCCAGCGATAGGACGATGGCCTGCGGCCGTAGATGCGGCGCGACTTGCGGCAGCACATCGGCCAGAACCGGCGGATGCAGCCCGACGACGACGAGATCGGCCTCCGCGACTTCGGCGAGATCGCCAACCGAGACTGGCTGATATGCCGCCTCCAGCCTGGCCGCCGCCGCGGCATCGAGATCATAGACGACCACTGCCGGAGGCAAGACGCCGGCCCGCTTCCAGCCTTCGAGCATGATCCGGGCGATGCGCCCGGCACCAATGAAACCAATTGTCTGCATATGCGCCTCCTGTATCGCCCTCAGGCGACGAAAAGGATGTTGAACAGAGTGCCGACTGCGAGAATGCCGAGGCCGACGACGCCGACGAACACGGCAATCAGCTTCATCGACAACACCTTCCTGAGGATGATCATTTCCGGGGCGGACAGCGCGATCACGCTCATCATGAAGGCAATGACGGTGCCGAGCGCCGCGCCCTTGGCGAGCAGCGCCTGAATGACGGGGATGATGCCGGCGGCATTCGAGTACATCGGGATGCCGATGACGACGGCGGCAGGCACCGACCACCAGGCATCGCGCCCCATGATCGCCGCGATCAGTTCGACCGGCACGTAGCCGTGGATGAAGGCGCCGAGCGCGATGCCGGCGATGATCCACATCCATACCTTGCCGACGATGTCCTTGATCGCGTCGATGCCGGCGCGGATGCGCTCGACGAGCGTCACGGATGCGACTGGCAGATCGACGGCCTGGCTGCGCACCTTCAGCACCCACGGTTCGAGCCAGCCTTCCAGATGCAGCCGGCCGATCACCCAGCCGGAGAGAATCGCGACGCCGAGCCCGAAGCCGAGATAGGTGAGCGCCACCTGCCAGCCGACGAGGGCGAACAGCAGCCCAAGCGCCACCTCGTTGACCATTGGCGCGGCGATCAGGAAGGAGAAGGTCACACCGAGCGGTACCCCGGCCGAGACGAAGCCGATGAACAGCGGCACCGCCGAGCACGAGCAGAACGGCGTGACGATGCCGAGCGAGGCAGCGGCGACATTGCCGACGCCTTCGTGCCGCCCGGTCAGCAGTGCCCGCGTGCGCTCGGCCGAGAAGTAGCTGCGCACCACACCCATGCCGAAGACCACTAGAGTCAACAGCATCAAGACCTTCGGCGTATCGTAGAGGAAGAAGGCAATCGCCTCTTCGAGGTCGCTGCCGGGCTCGATCGGCAGCGTCGAGACGACCCAGCCGGAGACGGGTTCGAGCGCCGCATAGATGACGCCCCAGGCGAGAAGCGCGCCGGCCGTCCAGACGAGCCAGGGGAGCGCGCTCGCTGGTTTGACCGGCGCGACGATCGGGGCGGGACAGCAGCGGCTCATGCGACTTCCTTCCGTTGTTCGGCGGAGCCCTGTTCGACAGGCCCGACCGGCATGGCCAGCACCGCATCGACGACGGCAACGACAGCCTGGTCGAGCTTGGGGTTGCGGCGATAGCGCACCCATTGCGCATCGCGCCGGTCGACCAGCAGCCCGGCGATCTTCAAGACGCCCATGTGTCGCGACATGCGAGACTGGCTGGCACCGAGCTTCGTCATCAACTCGCACACGCAGTGCTCGCGCCCGTCCCACAACAGGCGCAACGCCGCCAGACGGGTCGGATCGGACAAAGCAGACATCAGCTCGACAGGATCAATCATTTGGGTATCCGCTTATGCGTGTGTAAGCATATGCTCGACCTCTTTCCCCGACCCGTCAAGCCAAAAGGCGCTTGCCAGATGTTCTACGTATCGAGTAGTGTCGAATTATGGATGAAAGCAACGCCCTTCTCGCCTTTGCGGCCCTATCCCAGTCGACGCGGCTCGACGTGTTCCGACTGTTGATGCAGTTCGAACCGACCGGCCTTGCCGCCGGCGAAGTCGCGCGTCGCCTGGGCGTACCGCAGAACACCCTGTCGACGCACCTGGGCGTCCTGACCCGCGCCGGCCTGATCACCGCCGAACGGCGCAGCCGCTCGATCATCTACCGGGCGCAGATTGCGACAACCCGAGCGCTCATCGACTTCCTGACCAAGGACTGCTGCGGTGGCAACCCGCAGATCTGCGCCGCCCTCGCTGACGGCGAAGCATCCACCTGTTCGACAGAGACCCACACCGAAGAAGAGGCTCTCCATGGTTGACCGCGTCTACAACGTGCTGTTCCTGTGCACCGGCAACTCCGCCCGGTCGATCCTCGCCGAAAGCATCCTGCAGAAGGATGGCCGCGGCCGCTTCAACGCCTTTTCGGCCGGCAGCCATCCAAAGGGTGCCGTCAACCCGTTCGCGCTGAAGGTCTTGGAACGCTTCGAATACCCGACCGAAGGCTTCCGCTCGAAGCCCTGGGACGAGTTCGCCGGTCCGGATGCACCACAACTGGATTTCGTTTTGACCGTCTGCGACAGTGCGGCCGGCGAAGCCTGCCCGGTCTGGCCGGGACAGCCGATGTCGGCGCATTGGGGCATCGAGGATCCCGCCGCGGTCGAGGGGTCGGACATCGCCAAGGAGGCAGCCTTCAATGCCGCCTTCCGCTACCTGAAGAACCGCATCTCGGCGTTCATCTCGCTGCCGATGGCCAGCATCGATCGCCTCGCGCTCACCAACAAACTCAAGGACATCGGTCGGCTCGAAGGATCGACGGCGGTCAAGGGAGAGGTGAAATGAGTGCCGTTTCGCGGAAACTGTCGTTCCTCGATCGTTGGCTGACGCTGTGGATCTTCGCCGCCATGGCGGTGGGCGTCGCCATCGGCTCGCTGGTGCCGGGCGTCGAGGGCTTCATCAACCGCTTCCAGGTCGGCACCACCAACGTGCCGATCGCCGCCGGCCTGATCCTGATGATGTACCCGCCGTTCGCCAAGGTGCGCTACGAAGAGCTGCCCGACGTGTTCCGCGACCGCAAGGTGCTCGGCCTGTCGCTGATCCAGAACTGGGTGGTCGGGCCGATCCTGATGTTCGCGCTCGCAATCATCTTCCTGCCCGACAAGCCGGAGTACATGGTCGGCCTGATCATGATCGGGCTGGCGCGCTGCATCGCCATGGTGATCGTGTGGAACGAGCTGGCGAAAGGCTCGACCGAATATGCCGCCGGCCTCGTCGCCTTCAATTCGATCTTCCAGGTGCTGTTCTACAGCGTCTACGCCTGGGTGTTCATCACGCTGTTGCCGCCGTTGTTCGGCCTCTCCGGCTCGGTGGTCGACGTGTCGATCCGCCAGATTGCCGAAAGCGTCTTCGTCTATCTCGGCATTCCCTGCATCGCCGGATTGTTGACCCGGGTGATTATGCTGCGTTTCGTTTCCAAGGACTGGTATCACACGCACTTCGTGCCGAAGATCGGGCCGATCACCCTCGTCGCGCTCCTCTTCACCATCGTCGTGATGTTTTCGCTGAAGGGCAAGCTGATCGTCGAGATCCCCGTCGACGTGGTCCGGATCGCTATTCCGCTGCTCATCTACTTCGTGGTGATGTTCGCGCTGTCCTTCGTGATGAGCTACCGGCTCGGCACCGACTACGGCCGCTGCACCACGCTGTGCTTCACCGCGGCGAGTAACAACTTCGAACTGGCAATCGCGGTGGCCGTCGCCGTCTACGGCATCAATTCGGGCGCGGCGTTTGCCGCGGTCATCGGCCCCCTGGTCGAAGTGCCGGTGATGATCGCCCTGGTCAATGTCGCGCTGTGGACGCGCGGCCGCTATTTCCCGAAAGAGACCATGGCCTGAAACCGCGCGCTATCGCCTGACTGCGATCTCGCAGACAACGCCCTCGTTCCGATTGGATCAGGGCGTTACCGCGTCTGACACCTTTGCCACGGAGCCGAGCCCATGGACATCGTCATCTACCACAACCCGGACTGCGGTACCTCGCGCAACACGTTGGCACTGATCCGCCATGCCGGGATCGAGCCCCATGTCGTCGAGTACCTGAAGACGCCGCCGTCCAGGGCGCTTCTGGCCAGCCTCATCGCCCGTATGGGCGTACCCGTGCGGTCGGTGATCCGCGAGAAGGGCACGCCCTATGCCGAACTCGGCCTCGCCGATCCGAGCCTGACCAATGACCAGTTGCTCGATGCGATGCTGGCGCATCCGATCCTGATCAATCGTCCGATTGTCGTCGCTCCGCTCGGCGTCAAGCTCTGCCGCCCGTCGGAAGTCGTGCTCGACCTGCTGCCACCGATGCCGAAGGGCGAGTTCCGCAAGGAGGACGGCGAGTTGGTGCTCGATGCCGACGGAAATCGCGTCGCCGTCGGGTAATCGCGCCATCCCGCGACGGGACTTTCCCGCCGAACCGAATAACGCGTGAGCGAGGATGCGATTTTGGTGTTGCCCGATCTCCCCAACATCGACGCCGGTAGCTTCGATGTACCGACTCTCGACAAGTTCGATGGGACGGTGCCGTCGACGCATCCGCCGCGCATCCTGCTGCTCTACGGATCGCTCAGGGAGCGCTCTTACAGCCGCCTGTTGACCTTCGAGGCCGAGCGACTGTTGCAGCACTTCGGCGCGGAAACGCGGATATTCGATCCGCATGACCTGCCGTTGCCGGACGGCGCGGCGGTCGAGCACCCGAAGGTGCAGGAGCTGCGTGGCCTGATGATGTGGTCAGAAGGGCAGGTCTGGACCAGCCCTGAACGTCACGGCGCCATGAGCGCGGTGATGAAGGCGCAGATCGACTGGGTTCCCTTGGCGCTCGGTGCCATCCGGCCGACGCAGGGACGCACGCTGGCTGTGATGCAGGTCTGCGGCGGGTCACAGTCGTTCAACGCCGTCAACCAGATGCGCATTCTTGGTCGCTGGATGCGGATGGTGACGATCCCCAATCAATCCTCCGTCGCCAAGGCATTCGAGGAATTCGACCAAGCGGGGCGAATGCGGCCGTCGTCCTATTACGACCGCGTCGTTGACGTGATGGAGGAGCTGGTCAAGTTCACGCTTCTCACCCGCGACCGGTCCGATTACCTCACCAGCCGCTATAGCGAGCGCAAGGAAACTGCCGCGACGCTCGAAGCGCAGATGAAGCTCGCTGCCGTGCGGTAGCGACGAGTTGGTCGCCAACATCACCTGCTGGCAGGGCGGCGGACATTCATCCCGATATACAAGCCGATCACCAGCACGACATTGACTGCCGCAGCGCCGATGAATGCTGCCAAGGCCGCATCGATCCCGGCAGACTCCAGCAGGACGGCGCCGATGGAAGGTGCGGCGGCCTGGGCAATCAGACTGGGCATGGCGATACGGCCCATGATGATCGGATATCGGTGGGCGCCAAACATCGCTAGCGGCAGCGTGCCCCTGGCGATACTCTCCAGCCCGATCCCAGCACCGTAGAGCACAAGCGCGACGGTGAGCATCGGCCCGCCCGCCCACAAGGTGGCAAGACCTATCGTCACCAGCGATGTCGCGGCGACTTTCGTCCATATCGGATGGTGAAACCGGGCGATCGCCATTTCGATGGCGCGCGCTGCCACCTGCGCCGGGCCGACCAGCGCACCCAGGCTGACAGCCGCCGCCAGCGTGAGACCGCGGGCTTTCAGAACGGTCAGCAGATGCACCGACATCACCGTCGAGACGACCGAGGCGAGGGTGATGGTCGCGGCGAGCAACAGAAACAGGCCCAAATTTGGTGCCGTCGCCGGCTCGTGCTTGCTGGCGGAGGTCGGCGCCTGATCCGGTGCGTGCGCTATCGCCTTCTGTTCGCGCGGAAGCACGAACAGATAGACCGGCAGCGCCATGCCGAGCTGCAGCGCCGCATAGATCAAGCAGGTTCCCCGCCAGCCGAAGCGCGCCTCGAGGAACGCCGACAGCGGCCAGCACACGGTGCTGGCGAAGCCGCCGAATAGCGTCAGGCTGGTGATGGCCGAGCGGCCGCTTTGCCCATAGAGGCGGCCGAGCGTGGCGAAGGCCGGATCATAGAGACCCGCGCCCATGCCGAACCCGATCACGACCCAGGCCAGCAAGAACGCCGTCAGAGAATTTGCCAGCGACAAGCCGACGAGTCCGGCCGCGAAAAGACCGGTGCTGACCGCCAACACCGGACGACCGCCATGCTTGGCGATGGCCCGCCCTACTCTTGGCGAGATAGCGCCGGCCGCCAACAGGCCGAGCGACAGGCCGCCGACCACCCAGGTCAGCGACCAGCCCGTGTCGGCAGCGATCGGCGCGGCGAGGACGGCAGGCAGATAGTAGCTCGCCCCCCAGGCGAAAATCTGGGTGATCCCGAGCGCCGAGACGATCGCCAGCCGGTCCGGAGGCGTCGGCGCCGCTCCGGCCGCGTCAGAGATTGGGGTCACGCCGCTTCACCGCAACCGCAACCCGCCTTGTACGAGGCCGTGGCCAACATCTCGATCCGAGGGTCTGCGTCGGCTTGGCTTGCCGCGGGGCTGCCGCAGCACGCGGCTCGGCCCGCGTCCACGGCAGTCACGGGAACCGAACAGACCCCGGTTTCCGGAAGCACCAACTGCACATTGTCCGCCGCCTCAGTGTCGCCAGCAATTGCCGCCGCGACGGAACGCACCTGTTCATACCCGGTCAGCAGTAAGA
>JARLIU010000086.1 GCA_031291595.1 Ancalomicrobiaceae bacterium
ATAGAACGTGAAGCCGGGAGCGTAGGTGAAGACTGTGTGCAGCCGCGGCGTTGTTTCATCCAGAGCGATGGTGGGCCATACCGAGTAGCTCACATCACTCACCGGATGGGCGCTGGTAGCCCCCAGCACATTGTCGGAGTAAGCGGTGTTGAAGGTAACGCCGCCGCGCAGATAATTTGCCCGTTCCTCGGAAGTGAACGACAGCGGGTAGGTTTCCCCGCTAACGGGAGGGGGCGTCAGCATCCGGTCTGCGTCCGCGTCATTGTTCACTACCGCGGCACCGATGGGGCCGGTCGCCGCCGGCACTGGCACGCTGCCGCCGGCGGACGCTCCGGCCGGCGCGCTCATGGCCGCACCGTCGCGTTGGCGGTGCCGAAGCCGAGCGCGTCGAGCAGCGACAGGTGCTGCAGATTGTCGCGGCTATGCACCGAGGCGATGACCGACAGGCCGGGCCTGACCGATCCGTCCTTCAACGCGTCGGCCGGCAGCGCGACGCGGACGGTGACGCGCTGTACCACCTTGGTGAAGTTGCCGGTGGCATTGTCGGGCGGCAGCAGCGAGAACTGCGAGCCCGTCGCCGGCGCGATCGACTGCACCCGACCTTCGAGCACATGGTCGCCGAAGGCGTCGATGGCCACGTCGACCGTCTGGCCGGGATGGATCTGGCCGAGCTGCGTCTCCTTGAAATTGGCGTCGACATAGGCCGTCGTCGGTGCGATCAGCGCCATCAGCCGCGTGCCGGGCTGGACATATTGGCCGATCTCGACCGCCTTGTTGCCGACGAAGCCGTCGAAAGGCGCGCGGACCTGGGTGAACGACAGGTCGCGTTCTGCCTTCTCCAGCGCGGTGCTGAGTTCGTTGCGCACGTGCTCGGCCTCCGACTTCTGGGCGGCGAGCACCTGCAGATTGGCCCGTGCACCGAGAAGCCCGGCTTGCGACGAGGCGACCAGGGCATTGGCGCTCAACAGCGTCGCGCTGGTGCGTGCCTTGTCTGCCGTTGCCTGTTCGAAGCGCTGCTGCGAGCCGAACGAGGTGGCGAGCATCTTTTGCGAGCGGTCGTATTCGAGCGCGGCACGCTGCTCGTCGGCCTGGGCGCCGCTGAGCTGCGCCTTGACCGATGCCACTTGCGCCTCCGCCTGATCGATGACGGCCGCCTGCGCGTCGACCTGCCGGGCGATACGGGCAATGGTGGCATCCTGCGTGGCGATCTTGTCGCGTGCCGCCGCGACCGCCAGCTTGTAGTCGCCGTCGTCGATGGTGGCGAGGAGATCGCCAGACTTGACCGTCTGGTTGTCGGTCACGGCGACATTGGTAATGTGGCCGGCGATCTTGGCGGCAATCGTCGTCACGTCGGCGCCGACATAGGCGTCGTCGGTGCTGATGAGAAACCGGCCGAAGGTCAGATAGTCGTAGCCGAGCGAGGCGCCGTAGCCGGCCGCCCCGAGCACGATCGCCGCCAGCACGGCGCGCTTCAGCCAGCCGCCGTTAGGCTTTTTCGCGGCGTCGATGGTCTCGGCCGGGCGCACCGGCTTGCGGCGGCGGCCATCCGGCGCAATGAGCTCATCGGCGTTGGCAGACGTCGCCACTGCGGACCCATGCGGCGCAGCGGCGGGCGTCTCGGTCGATGCCGCCGCATCGGGCGGCAGCGGGGTCTGGACGGGGTCAGGTGTGTCTTGCGACATGCCGGTCGTTCCTTGCGGCCTGGGGTAGATGGACGATCAGACCGAACCGTTCGGTCAATTGCCATTGACATAGGGCCAGAACGATCCTAGATCAAGCCTGACTGAACCGTTCGGTCAATTTTTTCGCAACGGCTGTCCGGCCGCAGGGCCTCCACTGCGCCGGGCCGTCCGTTTCGAGACCATGTGCCTGTTGCATATGGGAAATTGGCGTCCGATCGGGTTTGGTCCGGCGGCGATTGAACACCTCGCTGTCCGCATCGCATCGCCCGGCTCGGAGCCCCCCGAGCCGGGTGTCGCGATTGTGAAGCCGGTGCGATCCGATGTGTGGCGTGCGGCGCGAGTGCCGCAGCGGGTCGCATCGCTCGCATCAGGCCGTCGCATTGGAGTAAAATGGGTGGGGACGATTCCGTCTCGACGCTTTGAGCGCCAGGACGGGCGAAAAGAGGTCGGCGATGACCGCCATGGCAATCGACGTACAGGACGCACACGACAGCGAGACGGACAACAGCGCCAAACGGCGCCAGATCATGGATGGGGCACGCGAAGTGTTCCTGAGCGGCGGTTTCGATGGCGCTTCGATGAACGACATCGCCCGCGCCGCCGGCGTTTCCAAGGGGACGCTCTATGTCTATTTCGACTCCAAGGAGCAGCTGTTCGAGACTCTGATCCGCGAGGATCGCCGCCAGCAGGCCGAGCGCCTGTGCGGCGGCATAACGCTCAGCGGTGAGCCGCGCGACGTGCTCTACCGCTTCGGCCGGAATCTCCTGGATATGCTGGTGCGGCCCGAGCAACTGGCGCATGTCCGCGCCGTCGTTGCGGTCGCCGGCAAGTTCCCGCGCATCGGCCAGGCTTTCTTCGAGGCCGGTCCGATGTTCGGGATCGGGATAGTCACCCGCTATCTGACCGAGGAAGCCGCGAAGGGTACGCTCAATCTACCCGATCCGGAGCTTGCCGCCTGGCAGTTCATGGAACTCAGCCACGCCGGCATGCTTAAACGCCTGCTGTTTGGTGTGGTCGAGGACATATCGTCCGAGCGGCTCGATACAACGGTCGCCGCAGCGGTCGACATGTTCATGCGCGCCTATGGCAAGGAAACTGCCACGGCCGCCGCCGCGCGTCTTAATCCGGAAGGCTAGCGCCGCCGGTTGCGCGCCGCGCGCCAGACGGTTTCCAACAGCAGAAGCGCCAGTCCGACGGCGAGCAGCCCGGCTGCCGGTGTTGCGCCGATCCAGTCGAGGCGCACCAGCATCGCAAGGGCC
>JARLIU010000087.1 GCA_031291595.1 Ancalomicrobiaceae bacterium
TCGAGGTGGTCGAGGGGTTGCTCGCGCGCAACGCCGAACACGATCCCCGCCTGCACCCCAAACACCTGGTGACGGCCGATGCCGCCCGGGCCGAAGCCAAGACGGCGGAGGCCGAGATCGCCTCCGGGCGCTACCGCGGCCCGATGCACGGCATCCCGATCGGCTACAAGGACCTCAATTTTACCAAGGGCGTGAAGACGACCTTCGGCATGCGGGTGCACAAGGACTTTGTGCCCGACTACGACGGCACGGTGGTCGCCAGGTTGAAGGCCGGCGGCGCCATCTCGCTGGGCAAATTGCACCTGCACGAGGGCGCCTTCGGCGAGCACCACCCCGACACCAAGGCGCCGGTGCATCCCTGGGTGCCCGGCTATTGGCCAGGCGGTTCGTCCTCCGGCTCGGGTGTCGGCACCGCCGCCGGCCTGTGCTTCGGTTCGACCGGTTCGGACACCGGCGGCTCCATCCGCTTTCCATCGCATTCCTGCGGCGTGACGGGGGTGAAGCCGACCTGGGGCCGCGTTTCGCGCTATGGCGCCTTCCCCCTGTCGGAATCGCTCGACACCATCGGCCCGATGACGCGGTCCGCCGCCGATTGCGCCGCCATGCTCGGCGCCTTCGCCGGCTACGACAGCAGCGATCCGACATCGCTGCGCGCCGCCGTGCCGGACTATCTGCGCCAGCTTGACGGCGTCTACAGCGTCCGCGGCCTCAAGATCGGCCTTGACCTCGACTACGTCGGCGCCGGCAACGACGTCGAGACGGTGGCGGTGATCGAGCATGCGGCAAAGCTGTTTGCCGGCATCGGCGCCGAAGTCGTGCCCGTCAAGGTGCCGGACGTTTCGGCCGTGGCCGACGCGCAGATGGCCTATTGCCAGGTCGAGTCCGCCACCTTCCACAAGCCCTATTACGACAGGGCGCCGGGCGACTTCGGCAACGAACTCGGCAAGGCCGTCGCCGCCGGGCTCGCCTACGATCCCGTCCGCTTCGCCAAGCACGGCATCGACCGCGACATCTTCAAGGGCGCGCTGCGGCTGATGTTCGAGACGGTCGACGCCATTCTCGTCCCCGTCGTTCCCGGCATCGGCGTGAAATACGCCGACATGGACGCGTTCATGGCCAACATCCCGAAATTCCTGCGCTTCACCGGCCCCTACAACATGTCCGGCAGCCCGACGGTGACGCTGCCCGGCGGATTTTCCGCTTCCGGCCTGCCGATCGGCTTCCAACTCGTCGGTCCGCACCTGTCGGAAGCGCGGCTGCTTGCCGCCGCCCATGCCTTCCAGCAGGCGACCGACTTCCACCTGCGGCGTCCGCCGCTGAACGCCTGAATCATGCGGCGTCCGCCGCTGAACGCCTGACCGCAACCGAGATCCGAGGGACATCCGACCATGGACGGCGTCGATCACTATTCCTCCATCCGCGCCATCGGCACGGCCTTCCGCTCCGGCGCGACCAGCCCGACCAAACTGACCGCCGCCGTCCTCGAACGCATCACCGCGCTCAACCCCGGGCTTCGCGCCTACCTGACGGTGACGGGCGAACTGGCGATGGCGCAGGCCGAAGCGGCGGAGGCCGAACTGGCCTCGGGCCGGGACCGCGGTCCGTTGCATGGCGTGCCGATCGCGCTCAAAGACCTCGCCTGGACCAAGGGCGTGCCGACGTCGGCCGGCATGGCGATCCACAGGGAGTTCGTGCCGGACGAAGATGCGACACTGGCCGCCCGGCTGGCCACGGCCGGCGCCGTGCTGCTCGGCAAACTGCACATGACGGAAGGCGCGACGCTTGAGCACCATCCCGAGTTGCCCGAGCCGGTCAATCCCTGGCGTCCCGACCTGTGGACCGGCGTGTCCTCCTCCGGCTCCGGCGCAGCCACGGCCGCCGGGCTGTGCTATGCCAGCCTCGGTTCGGACACCGGCGGTTCCATCCGCTTCCCCTCCGCCTCCAACGGCTTGACTGGGGTGAAGCCGACCTGGGGCCGCGTCAGCCGCTTCGGCATCTGCGATCTCGCCCCGTCGTTCGACACCGTCGGGCCGATGGCGCGCTCGGCTGCCGACTGTGCCGCCTTCCTGTCGGCGATCGCCGGCTTCGACGCCAAGGACATGACCAGTCTGCGCGCCCCGGTGCCCGACTATGTCGGGCTCATCGACGGCGTATCAGGGCTGAAAGGCGTGAAGATCGGCGTCGACTGGGACTATATCGGTGCCGGCGTGACGCCCGAGGTGCTCGCCGCCACCGAGCGCGCGGCCAAGTGCTTCGCCGACCTTGGCGCCGAGATCGTCGAGATCGCGTTCCCCGATCCCACCCCGATGTTCGCCCATCTGCTCGACGCCATCGAGGCCGAACTCGCGCATGTGCATCTGCCGACCTATCCATCGCAGGCCAACCGCTACGGTCCGGCGCTGCGCGACGGGCTGGAACGCGGTCGTAATGCCTCGGCGCTTGCCGTGGCTTTGGGCACCATCGAGCGCGACAAGTTCAAAGGACGCTTGCGCGAGGTGTTTTCCGGCGTCGACGCGGTGTTGATGGCGGTGTTGAAACAGGGAACGCCGACCTGGGACGAAGTGCGTGCGCAAGTCTCCGACGACATGATCGGCTTCATGCGCTTCACCGCGCTGTTCAATGCCGCCGGCAGCCCGACCGTGACGGCGCCCTGCGGCTTTACCGCCGACGGCAGGCCGATCGGCTTCCAACTGGTCGGGCCGCACCTCAGCGAGGCCAAGCTGCTTGCCGCCGTCAACGCCTATCAGCAGGCGACGGACTTTCATTTGCAGCGGCCGTTTGCCTGAGGCCCCTCGTATACCTGAACGCCCGGTCGGCCGCTGCCCCGGCCACGCCATAGGCCTCTCTCCGTCTCCTCCCCCGGAAGTCCGAAGGCCGCCCGAGATGATCGGGCGGCCTTTCATCGATAGGCGCTCGTTCACAGCGGCGGATGCTTGACGTGCCAGTCGGTGACGGTCTGGAAGGCGTGCGCCGCCCGCATCAGCAGGGCTTCGGAAAAATGCTTGCCGACCAGCTGGATGCCGACGGGCAAGCCGTTGCCGTCGAAGCCTGCCTGGAAGATCGCCGCCGGGCTGCCGGAGAAATTGAACGGCGCCGAGTACTTGAGGTAGTCGCCGAAATCGCCCTTGCCCTTGGCCACGTCGTCCCACACCGGCACGGTCGGCACCTTGGCCGCAATCACCGGGCAGATGATGGCGTCGACCGGCTCGAACACGGCGGCGAGTTCGCCCTTGAACACGTCGCGATAGATCTGCGCCCGGCCGAGCGCCTTGGCCGGAATCGCCAGCCCGCGGTCGAGGAAGCCGGAAATCTCCGGCCCGTAGTCGGACTTGCGCGACGGATAGGTGGCGTCGTGCGCCAGCGTCGATTCGACCGCGCAGATATCGGTCCAGGCGGCGGTCATTTCGGCCATGTCCGGCAGCTTGACCGGCACGATCGTGGCGCCGAGCGCGGCGAACACTTCGAGCGCCGCCTTCAGCGCCGCAACCACGTCCGGATCGGCGGCGCCATAGATCCACTCCTCGTCGACGCCGATCCGCAATCCGCGGATCGGGCCGGAAATGAGGGCGAGATAGTCCGGCACCGGCACGGCGGCGGCCGTCGGGTCGTTGGCGTCGGCGCCGGCGCCGGCGATGACCGCAAGAATGGCGGCGCAGTCGGCCACGGTGCGGGTCATCGGCCCGAGATGGTCGAGCGATTCGGACAGGTCGCAGACGCCGTAGCGGCTGACGCGGCCCCACGTCGGCTTGACGCCGGATAGTCCGCAGGCACCGGTCGGCAGCCGGATCGAGCCGCCGGTATCCGACCCGAGCGAGGCGTAGCACAGGCCGGCGGCGGTCGCCGTACCCGAACCGGACGACGACGAGCCGGTCCAGTACGCGGCGTTCCACGGGTTCTTCGGCTTCGGCATCTTGGGGTGATGCGCGCCGAACGCCCCCTCGGTCATGCTGAGTTTGCCGAGCATGATCGCACCGGCGGCCTCCAGCCGGTCGACCGCGGTGGCATTGGCCGGCGGAATGCGCGCCTTGTGGATGTACATGCCGGCGGCGGTCGGCGCATAGGTGGTATCGCAGAGGTCCTTCACCGCGATCGGCACGCCGTGCAGCGGTCCGCGCCAGAACCCCGCCGCGATCTCCTCCTCGGCCTTGGCGGCCTTGGCCAAGGCGCGATCGGCGATGACGGTCGTATAGCTCGTCAGCGTGCCGTCGAGCGCGGCAATCCGCTGCAGCAGCGCCTGCGTGACGGCGACGGGCGACAGGGCGCCGGTTCGGATCCTGACGGAGATGTCGAGGAGGCTCAGATAGTGAAAACTCATGGTGGAGATCTCCAGTGCCCGTTGGGGAGGGCTCGGCGGGCCGGGCAGGGCAGGCGGGCAGGGTGATACTTCAATATAGATTAGTCGCATTTTCAAGTAATTTGTCGCGCTGCGGTCGAAGTTGCGTCTGCCGCCCCGGCCGGCTTCAGTCCTGGAGCTCCCGGCTCTGCCCCCGGGGGTACCTGCCCGCCCAATCGCCATTGGCCGGAGCCAGCCCGCGGCGAGCCGCCGTCGCCAAGCAAGCCAACGGCTTCCAGCGCCGCCCATCCCGGTGCCGCTTGCTGCCGGGGGACGTCCCGGTTCACCTGCCCGCCGGCCCATCCCCGTCCACCACCGCCGCGCCGATGTGGCCTTTTCGCATCGCAATAGCAATTTCATGCCGCGGTGCGGCACAGCCATTGCATGGCAAATCCACCAAAGCGGCTGACGGGCGCCGGCGCGCCGTTTCCGGCTGTCTGTGCGCAAGTCTTAGCCATCGCAGGAGGCATCGATGCGAATCGGAGCCCTCATTTCGCGCAGTGGGCCAGCCGGCCTGTGGGGTCCCTCGACCGAGGCCTGCGCCATTCTCGCTGCCGGCGAGCTTAACGTCGGCGGCGGCGTCGCCGGCCGCGACGTGGAGCTCTTCGTCGCCGATCCCGGCTGGACTGAGACCGAAGCGGCAGCCGTCGCGGCCGATCTCGTCGATATCGCCGAGGTCGATGCCATCGTCGGCATGCATCCGAGCAACGTGCGCCAGGTGATCAAGCAGCAGATCGGCGGACGCGTGCCCTACTACTACACGCCGCAATACGAGGGCGGCGAAGTGGCGCCCTCGACGGTCGCCATCGGCGGCACCGACAGCTGGCTGATGAAGCAGACGCTGCCGTGGTTCACCGAGCGCCGCCGCGCCCGCCGCTTCTGCCTGATCGCCAACGATTATGTCTGGCCGCAGATGGCGATGGAGACCGCTTCCGCCCTGATCTCCGAGGCGGGCGGCTGGGTGGCGGGCCGCATCGTCGCGCCGTTCGAGGGCGACTATGCCGAAGCGCTCGACACCGTCCGCCAGATCAAGCCGGATGTCGTCATCATGCTGTTGCTCGGCGCCGAGGCCGTGCGCTTCAATCGCGCCTTTGCCGCGGTCGGATTGCAGCGCGATACGCTGCGTTTCGGTCTCGGCATCGACGAGAACGTGCTGCTCGGCATCGGCCCGGACGGCACGGAGGGGCTTTATGCCGCCACCACCTTCACCCTCGCCGAACACAGCCTGCAAGCCGAACGGCTGTCGGACCTCTACCGCGGCTCGTTCGGCGAATTCGCGCCGTCGCTCTCGGTGTTCGGCCAGTCCTGCTATGAGGGCATCCATCTGGCTGTCGAAATGGCGCGCCGCTGCGGCAGCCCGCGTGGGCGCGACGTCGCCCATTATGTCGCAGGGCTCAGGCGCGACTCGATCCGCTCGATGCTGCCGCGCTCGAAATTCGAGGAGCGGCTGCGCATGAATTTCGTCGTCGCCGACGGCATCGACTGGCGGATCATCTCGCCGCAATGACGGCGGATGGTGGCCAACCTCGAGCGAAAGGTTTGCGGTGCGCGTCCGTTGACGCCTTCCGGGTTCCTCCGGCGGCGCGATCGCGTTGCTGCTTTTCCGCCCGAGGCTGAGGCGAAACCGGCGACGTGGTGCGGACAGCGACAAGCGGCAGACTTCGCTTGAGCAAGCTGGTGCCTGGCGCCGCTCGGCGGGCGGAGGCGCTCCGTCATCTCCGACCGGCCATCGCGCGACGGCGACGGCGCACCGACTCACGCGGCCGATGCGAGTTCCGAGTTCCGCGGCCGCGGGCATCGGGCGCCACGATGCCCCGGCCATCGACTTGCCGATCCGGCTTGAGCCGACGATCCGACCCGGCCGCCGCGTCGGGAATTGCGGCGTCAGGCCCCGCCGTGCAGCGCGCGCCGTTGCGTGTCTGGCACGGCGTGCATCGCCCGGCATCGCCGCCGTCTGCCGCCCATCGGTCGGGTCTCATCTCCAGCAATCGCTGCCTGTCGGCGATGGCCTCCCGTCCGGTATTGCAGCCGCGCCGCCGGCACGACCATCAACCCGTCGTCGCCCGCGCCGGACGCCCGCGCCGGACGTTCGCATCGGACCGGCGCATCGGACGAGCGCGCTTGCCGCCGTCGCCGCATCTCACGCTCCGGCTGCACTTTGTCGCATGCGTGATTTGACGTATGTAGCCTGAAAACACTTGCCGGCCTCCGCGCATCTCGCTAGAAGCTACCAATAGGGAAGGATGAAATTTGGATTTAATGCCATTTGGGGGCACCGAATGTCTGCCGGTCGGTTGAATGAGCAGGTCGCTTACGTCATCGCCATGGTGAACAGGCAACTCGAGGAGGAACTGCAGGAGCGCTTGCGCCCGGCTGGCGTGCCGATCGAGCAATTGCGCATACTGGAAGTTCTGCATGCCCAGGACGGCCGTTCCATGGGCGACCTCGCCGCCCGCGCGCTGATCGAACCGACGACGCTGACCAAAATCATCGACCGCATGGTATCCGACGGCCTGGTCTACCGCTCGCCCGACTCGGCCGATCGCCGCCGCGTGCTGATCCGCATCGGCCCGTCCGGCAAGACGCTGTTCAAGCGGCTCGATCGCATCACCACGGCGCAGGAGGAGCGGCTGCAGAAGCAGATCCCGCAGGCCAAGCTCGAAGAACTGCGCAAGCTATTGGCCGAAATCATGAATGCCTGATTTGGCGCGGCCTGGGAGCATACGGACCGCTCGCGGCCCGCTGCGAGGTCTGCCCTGCTGCCCTGCCGTCGGCGTCCGGTGGATTGGCCTGCCCCGGATCCGCCGGCTCGCCTCATCCGGCGACATCAAAACCGGTCGGATCCGATCAGTTGAGACAGCGGCCGGCGTCATCCGAGATGGCCAAGCCCGGGATGCGATGCCGCGATCGCTTCAACGCCTGCCGAACAGCCGGGGTGCGGGTGGCCGCGCCTTGTTGGCAGTCCACGCCTTGTCCGAGGCGACAAGCCAGCCGGTCCGGGCCCGTCGCGATCGGCGCGGGCAGGCACCAGCAGGAAGCGGGCTGCGCGGCGCCTCGGCCCCCACCTCGCAACCGTCTCCAACGTCAGGCGAGCAGGGACTTTTCCAGCATCACGTGCACGCCCTTGGAGCCGTTCACCGTCTGGGTGACGTGCAGGTCGGCGGCGAGGCTGCAGAGGAAATAGGCGTCTTCGGCCGACAGGCCGCGCACCTCGCCGATCAGCCGGATCATGTCGCGCAGCGCGATCTTGGCGCATTCGTCCAGGCTCGGATCCATGCCCATGGTGATGTAGTGCGTCGGAGTTTCCGCGCGTGGATAGGTGAAGGCGAGATCATCGCGCACGATGAATTCGAATGTGCCGGACAGTCCGGTCTCGATCGCGGTGATGCACACCTCGCCGTCGCCTTGCACGCCGTGGCCGTCGCCGCACGAGAACAGCGCGCCCTCGGTGAAGATCGGCAGATAGAGCGTTGAGCCGGCAACGAGTTGCTTGTTGTCGAGATTGCCGCCGAACGCCTGCGGCACGACCGACGTCGCCCGCCCCCAGGCCGGCGGCGGCGCCACGCCCATGACGCCGAAGAACGGTTTCAGCGGCAGCTTCAGGCCCCAGGACAGCGTCGCGACGAAGGCTTCGGTGTCGATCGGGATCAGCCGATAGTGATAGGCGGGAAAGTCGGCCGGCAGGGTGCCAAGCATCGGCACAATGACCTGAAAACCCCAGTTCTGGAAGAAGCGGATGTCCTTGATGCGGACTTCCAACACCATGCCGGGCTTGGCGCCTTCGACATAGACCGGGCCGGTGAGAATATGCGGGCCGGGATTCGGCCGCTGCGTCGCGTGCACGTCCGTCACCGCGGCCGGCACGGGGAAGGCAGGATCCCGCGGCAGATGCTCCGGCGCGCCGGTGACGGTATTGATCGTCACCGTGTCGCCGCTTCGGATCCTGGCGACCGGCGGATGCGCGGCGTCGAAGAAGCCCCAGTGGCAGGTGTCGGCACTCGGCTGCAGATGGTAGTCGCTCATCCCCAACTCCCTTGCCGGCTACGCCGGAATTGCATGAATGTGCATCTTCAGCCCGAGCGCCGTCTCGGCCCGGCTTCGGCAGCGCTTCGCCGGTCCGGCGAACTGACGACAGGACCGGCTGCAGCTATAAGCGATTGGATTATTGTATTGTTCGCCGAAACGCCCACCTGGATCGGTCTGGCTCCAACGGTCGGCGCCAGGATACAGGGGCGCAGAACAATGTCAATTATTCATGTAATTGCCGGGACGGCCGTCTCGCCTGCTGCGGCGCCGACCGTCGCCCGCCGGGGATGCGGCAGATCGCACGGAACGTCGTCGAACGGCGACACCGAACGCCGGCATCTGCCGAACGAACCGGCCGGGAGACCCCGACGGCGACAGACCTCAGACCGGGAACATGTCGCGGCTGACGCTGGTCAGGTGGCGCTTCATCGCCTCGTGCGCCGCCTGGGCGTTGCGCATCGTGATGGCCGAGACGATGGCGCCGTGCTCGCGGCAGTATTTCTCGCGAATCGCATCGTTGACCATGGCGTATTTGATCTTGAGCCAGGCCGGCTTGGTGCGCACCACCGACAGGATCTCGTGCAAATTGATCAGCAGTTCGTTGCGGCTGGCGGCGAAGATGCGGCCGTGCAGCACCGCATCCCAGCGCTCGAAGCCCTCCAGCGTCGCCTCGGCCGCGGCAGCCTCATGCGCTTCCCGGATCGCCTGCAGATCGGCGCCGCTGCCGTTCGACACTGCCGCGGCCGCGGCTTGCGGCTCGATGATCTGCCGGACGGTCAGCACGTCCATCGGGCCGGCACCCATCAGCCGCTTCAACAGATCGATCAGGTCCGGGGTGTCCGCGGCGGGCGATGCGGCCGGTGCGATGCGCATGTCGTTCATGGTGTTCGGTCCTATTGCCCGAAGTAGGCGCGCCGGCGCGATAACAGGTGCTCGCGCATGGCGCTTGCCGCCCGTTCGCTGTCCCAGTCTTGCAGCGCCGACAGGATGGCGCGGTGCTCCTGATTGTAGCCGGTCCGCCGGTCCTCGGTGAACCATTGCCGGCGGATCTCCATCATCGTCGGCGTGTAGCGGATGATGGTGAGGAGGGCGAAGAAATCGGAGAGGAAACGGCTGCCGGCAGCGCTGTTGATCAGCCGGTGGAACTCGTTGTCCCAGCGCTCGTAGGCTTCGAGGTCGCCAGCGGCCTCGGCCCCGGTTGCGGCCGCGGCGATCGCGGCAAAGTCCTCGTCCGACAGGTTGCGCGCCGCCGCCGCCGCCGCATGCGGCTCGATGAACAGCCGGAGGTTCAGGATGTCGGCCGGGCTGGCATCGGTGAAGCGTTTGAGCATCCTGGTGGTCTGCTCGTCCGGCCGGTCGCGCGCCGTGGTGCCGCGCCCGACATGCCGATCGACCAGATGCGCCGACTGCAATCGCGCGATCGCCTTCCTGACGGTGTTGCGCGCCACACCGTAGTGCCGGGCGAGGCCGCGTTCGTCCGGCAATTGCTCGCCCGGCTGCCACTCGCCAGCGGCCAGCCGTCGTCTGAGGTCGCTCTCGACGCCATCTGCTTTGCCCATCGCGCCGTACTCTCGTGTGAACCGGTGATAGTTATGGTTCATAATCAGCGCTGCCGTACTGCACAATACATTCCAAATGGTCTACGCATTTTCCCGAGAAAGCACCCTTGTCGCGCTGATTTTTCTGCATTAGCATAGTTACCAATGTAGACCAATACAAAAATTGGTTCCATGGGAGGACAGATGAAGCTCGCGACGTTTCGCGCCGGTTCTGAGAGGCGCGTCGGTATTTTGTCGGCCGATGGAACGATCCTCGAGCCGCTGGCCCTGTCGGTCGACGCGGCGGTCGAGGGGGTGGCGGCGGTGATCGGGCGCGATCTGGCGATGCTGCCGCGGCTGTCGCCGGTGCCGATCAGCGAGGTCGTGCTCGAGGCGCCGTTTCCCCGTCCGCGCCGCAACATCTTCTGTGTCGGCAAGAACTATCGCGAACATGCCCGCGAATTCACCGCCTCCGGCTTCGATTCCAGCGCCGCGGCGGGCGAGGTGCCGAAGGCGCCGATCGTGTTTTCCAAAGTGCCCGAGACCGTCATCGGGCCGGGCGTCGCGGTTCGCATCGATCCGAGCGTGTCGGCGGCGGTCGACTACGAGGCGGAGTTGTCGGTCGTCATCGGTCGTGGCGGGCGTGGCATCAAGGCGGCCGACGCCATGGCGCATGTCTGGGGCTACACCATCGTCAACGACGTCACTGCCCGCGACTTGCAAGGCCGCTACAGCCAGTGGCTGATCGGCAAGTCGCAGGACGGCTTCTGCCCGATGGGCCCGTTCGCCGTCACTGCCGACGCGATCGACGTCGCCGACACGAACGTGCGCTGCTGGGTCAACGGCGAATTGCGCCAGGCGGCGAACACGGTCGATCTGATCTTTTCCATCCCGATCATCATCGAGACCATCGCCGCCGGCGTGACGCTGATGCCGGGCGACATCATCGCCACCGGCACGCCGGCTGGCGTCGGCGTCGGCTTCAAGCCGCCGAAGTATCTCCGGCACGGCGACGTGGTGGCGATCGAGATCGACGGCATCGGCCGGCTGGAGAATCGTTTCGTCGAGGCCGCATCATGACGACGCGCACGCTTGCTGGCATGGTGACCGAGATCGACGGCGAGGGCGCGGCCGTCCTGCTTGTCCATGGTCTCGGCGGTACGTCCAACACCTGGCAGCCGCTGATGTCGGCGCTCGGCGGCATGCAGGTCATCCGCCCGGATCTGCCCGGCGCTGGCCGCTCAGTCACTCCCGAAGGCCAGATCGACGTCGACTTCCTCGTTGCCGCGCTGAAGCGCCTCGCCGACGCCGCGGAACTGGCGACATTCGACCTCGTTGGCCACTCCTTCGGCGCGCTCATTGCCCAGCACCTCGCCGCAGCGATCCCCGAGCGCGTCACCAACCTCGTGCTGTTCGGCCCGATCGTCGAGCCGGCCGCTTCGGCGCGGGAGCGTCTGCGCGGCCGCGCCCAGATGGTGCGGCAAGGCGGCATGGCGGCGGTCGCCGATCCGGTGACGGCGGGCGGGTTGGCGACCGGCGCGGCGGAGACCAGCCCCGCCGCCTTCGCCTTCGTGCGCGAGAGCCACATGCGCCAATGCGCCGAAGGCTTCGCCAAGTCCTGCGAGGCGCTTGCAGGCGCGCGGCGAGCCGATCCGGCGGCGATCAAGGCGCGCAGTCTCATCGTCACCGGCGAGGAGGATGCGATCGCGCCACCCGTCGCCGCCTATGGGCTCGCCGAGGAGATCGGCCGGGCCCGCGCCGAGATCATCCCCGCCTGCGGCCATTGGGCGACGGTCGAGCGGCCGGAGGTCTGCCGCCGGTTGATCACCGCCTTTCTCCGGCAGGAGCCCCACCGGTGAGGCGGCGCGACCCGGCTCCCAAGCGTTAGGCCAGCGATACCGAGGAGTTGAACCACGATGGACACGATGACGGGCAACGGTTCGGTTCTCTTCACCAATGTGCGCATCCTCGATGCCACCGGCGAGCACCCCTATTCAGGCGACGTGCTGGTCGAGCGCAACCGCATCCGGTCGATCACCCGCGGCTCGTCGCGCTTTGCCTCGACGTCCTCCTATGGCGGCAGCGCCACGGTGATCGACGGCATGGGCGCCACGCTGATGCCGGGCATGATCGACGCGCACATGCATCTGTCCTGGAACAATGCGCCGGGCATCGAGCCGATCCAGCTGATGGAGCCGGAAGAACACATGCTCGTCACCATGGAGATGGCCAAGCTCGTCATCGATGCCGGCTTTACCGCCGGACGTGGCGCGGCGGCGGCCAAGCCCCGCCTCGATGTCGTCGCCAAGCGCTTCATCAACGAAGGCCGCTTCCCGGGACCGCGCTATCTCGCCGCCGGTCCGGAGATCACCACCGTCGGCGGCTTGGGCGACAGCGCCCCCTCGCACATTCCGCACGAGGGGTTGAACCTCGGCATCGTCGTCTCCGGCCCCGAGGAGGTCCGTCGGGTGGTCAGGACGCTGATCAAATACGGTGTCGACTCCATCAAGCTCAACCTCTCCGGCGAGGAGATCACCGGCATGGGCGCCGAAGAGACGCCGATGTCGGAGGAAGAGGTTGCCATGGCGGTGAAAGAGGCCAGGTGCCGCAACAAGGTGGTGTCCGCCCACGCCCGCTCCGCCGGCTCGATCAAGCAGTGTATCCGCCACGGCGTCCGCAACATCTACCATGCCTCGTTCTGCGACGAGGAAGCGCTCGACATGCTGGAGGCGGCCAGGGACCGGCACTTCGTCGCCCCTGGCATCGCCTGGCTGATCAACACCGCCCGCTATGCCAGCGAATGGGGCATCAAGCCGGGCTCGCGCATCACCGAACTGTACGAGCGGGAATTGGCGATGTGCATCGAGACGATGAAGAAGATGCACCGGCGCGGCATCCGCATCTGCATCGGCGGCGACTACGGCTTCGCCTGGACGCCGCAGGGCACCAACGCCAAGGACATCCAGACCTTCGTCGAAATGCTCGGTTTCACGCCGATGCAGGCGATCCAGGCGGCGACGAAATTCGGCGGCGAGATCATGGATATGGGCGGCGAACTCGGCCTGATCAAGGAAGGCTATCTCGCCGACCTCGTCCTGGTCGACGGCGATCCGCTCGCCGATGTCCGCATCCTGCAGGACAAAACGCGGCTCTTAGCCATCATGAAGGACGGCAAATTCCACAAGGCGCCGCGACTGAACGAGTCCCGCCGCCGACTGTCCGCCTGAGGCCCGCGATGAGCGACAACGCGGACCAGGGGCGCCAGGCCCTCATCGGCAGCGGCACCGGCGGCGGTCTCACCCTCCGCCAGGTGCGGACGCTGTTCTGGCTGATCGTCGCCGCGGCGCTGGCTTGGCTGTTCATCGCCCGCTGGCCGGAGTGGCTCGACGGGCTGCTCATCTCCAAGAAGGCGTTCCTCAGTGCCATCCTGAATGGGCTGACGCTCGCCGGCCTGTATTTCCTCGTCGCCTCCGGTTTCACGCTGGTGTTCGGCCTGATGCGCAACGTCAATCTCGCGCACGGCTCGCTCTATCTGTTGGGCGCCTACATCGGCTACGAGGTGGCGACCGTGACGGGGGTCTGGCTGTTGGGGGTGGCCGCCGGCTTCGTCGTGCTGGCCGTCGTCGGCCTCGTCATGCAGATCCTCATCTTCCGCCGGCTCGAGGGCGACGATCTGCGCCAGACGCTGGTCACCATCGGCATCTCGATCGTCGCCGCCGACCTGATGCTGGCGGTGTGGTCGGGCAGCACCTACCAGATCTCGCCGCCCGACTGGTTGCAGGGCGCGGTGAAATTGCCGTTTGCCACCGCCTACCGGTCCAACGGCAGCGTCATCTACCTGACCTATCCGTTCTACCGGCTGGTGGTGTTTGCCGCCGCGGTGGCGATCGGCCTGGGACTATGGCTGATGCTCAACCGCACCCGCATCGGCATGATGATCCGCGCCGGCGTCGACGACCGCGCGATGCTCGCCGCCTCCGGCAAGAACGTGCATCTGATCTTCGCCACCGTGTTCGCCATCGGCGCCGGGCTGGCAGGTTTTGCCGGCGTCGTCGGCGGCTCGGCGTTGTCGGTGGCGCCGGGCGAGGACGTGCGCTACCTGCTTGCCTCGCTCGTCGTCGTCATCGTCGGCGGCATGGGGTCGGTCACCGGCGCGGCGATCGGCGCCCTGATCATCGGCCTGTCCGAACAGATCGGCCTCGTCTACTTCCCGACCTACGGCGTGGTGCTGACCTTCGTCATCATGGTCGTCACCTTGAGCATCCGGCCGCAGGGCCTGATGGGGAGGGCGCGATGAGCCTGTTGACCGAAGTCGGCTCGCCCGCGGCCAGCCGCCCGCATTTCCCCGAGCTGTTCACGCAAGGGCATGCGCTGCTCGGCTTTGTGCTGCTGGTCTATCCGGCGCTCGCCTCCGACTTCTTCGTCACCCAGATCGGCGCCTACTCGCTGATCGTCGGGCTGATCGCCTTGTCGCTGATGGTGCTCGCCGGCTACGGCGGCATGGTGTCGATGGCGCAGATCACCATCGCTGGCGCCGCCGCCTATGTCGTGGCGATCCTTGGCGACAACAATTCCGGCGTGCACGGTCTCGGTTGGTCGTGGTGGATCGTCGTCCCGGTGGCGGCAGGATCCGCCTCGGTTCTCTCCGCCATCTTCGGCTGGATCGCGGTCAGGACCGAGGGCATCTATACGATCATGATCACGCTGGCGATCGCCACGGCGTGCTTCTATTTCACCCAGCAGAACTACGCGCTGTTCAACGGCTTTCCCGGCTATTCGGGCTTGAGGGCGCCGACCGTCCTCGGCGTCTACTGGCGCGATCCGCAGCCATTCTACTACCTCTGCCTGACCGTGGCCGCGATCGGCTATGTCGCAGTCCTCTACGCCGCCCGCTCGACCTTCGGGCTGACGCTGCAGGCCATCCGCGACAATCCCCGGCGCATGCGGGCGATCGGCTTCGACGTCACCGCCCACAAGGTATTCGCCTGGTGGCTCGCGGGCCTGCTGGCCGGTGTCGCCGGCGTGCTGCTCGCCTGGTTCAACGGCCGCGTCTCGCCCGGCACCATCGCCGTCGCCCCGGCCATCAACATCCTGGTCGTCGCCGTCATCGGCGGATTGCGTCACCCGATCGGGCCATTCGTCGGCGCGCTGGTCGTGGTGGTGATCCAGACCTTCGCCATCGACATCGTCGGGGCCGAACGCTTCAACACGCTGATCGGCCTGTTCTTTCTCGTCATCGTCTTCATTTCGCCGGACGGCATTCTCGGGCTCTGGGCGCGGTATGGGCCGCACCCGGAGCGGGATGGCAAGACCTCGGGCTGACTTCGCCCGGGGCTCAACAGAAGAGACTATTGGGAGGGACGGAACATGAGCATTGCGAGACGGACAATTCTGGCGCTTGCGCTCGCGGCCGGCGTGGCGCTGCCGGCCATGACTGCCGCCGAGGCCGAAACCCTGAAGATCGGCGTGCTGGCCACCTTCGAGGGCGCTTTCACCGTGTTGGGCGAGGACAGCGAGCGCGGCGCCTTGACCGCGCTCGACGAATTCGCCCACAAGGCCGGCGGCAAGGACATCGAGTTCATCCGCGGCTCGTCGGACGCCTCGCCGGACAGCGCTGTCCGCGCCGCGCGCAAGCTGGTCGAGCAGGATGGCGTGAAGATCCTCATCGGCCCGCTGTCGGGAGACGAGGGCATCGCCGTCAAGGAATACGCCAAGACCAAGCCGGACGTGACCTTCATCAACGGTTCGTCGGCCGCGCAGGACACGACGTTCCGCAATCCGGCGCCGAATTTCTTCCGCTTTTCCACCGACGGCGCGCAGTGGATGGCCGGCCTCGGCACCTACGCCTTCAAGGACAAGGGCTACAAGTCGGTTGCCGTCGTCGCCGAGGACTATTCCTTCCCCTACACCCAGGTGTTCGGCTTCATGGCCGAATTCTGCAAGGCCGGCGGGCACGTGCCGTCGAAGTCGTGGGTGCCGATCGGCACCAAGGACTTCTCCTCGGTCATCGCCGCGCTGCCCGACAAGGTCGATGCGATCTACGTCGCGCTCGGCGGCGCCGACGCCGTCAACTTCCTCAGCCAGTACCAGCAGGCCGGCGGTCAGGCGCCGCTGATCGGCGGCTCGATCACTGTCGACCAGACGGTTCTGACCACGAAAGGCAAGCTGCACGATGTGCTCATCGGCACGCCGTCGGCCGGACCGACCGCCGACACCCTCGACACGCCGGAATGGAAGGCCTTCGTCGACGAATACAAGAAGCAGAAGGGCGCCTTCCCGTCGCCGTCGCTGTTCGCCCACGCCTACTACGTCAACGCCAAGGCGGCGCTCCTGGCCCTGAACGAGGTGAAGGGCGACCTGTCCGACGGCGGCAAGGCCTATCGTGCCGCTCTCGCCAAGCTCTCGTTCATGACGCCGACCGGCAAGGTATCGCTCGACCAGAACCGCGAGGCGATCGCCGACATCTTCCTCACCGAAGTGACGCAAGGTCCGGACGGCGCGCTCTTGAACAAGCTGGTCAAGCGCATCCCGCAGGTCAACCAGACGCTCGGCATCGACGAGGCCGCCTTCCGCGCCCTCGGCACCGTCAGCCGAGACAACCCGCGCTGCCCGTAAGGCCGCCGGAGCATCGGACCCGGAAGTGGGAACCGGTTCCGGGATGAATCCGATGCTCAAACATCGACAGGGAGAGCGCGACCATGGCATCAAGCATTGCCGCTTCGAGATTGCAGGGGACCGGCACTAATGCGCTGGAGCTCGACAATGTCGGCCGGCATTTCGGGGCGCTGGTCGCGCTCTCCGGCATCACCATGCGGATTGCCGCCGGTGCCCGGCGCGCCGTGCTCGGCTCGAACGGCGCCGGCAAGACGACGCTGTTCAACGCCATCACCGGCGATTTCCTGCCGAGCTACGGCCGCATCCGTTTCTTCGGCGAGGACATCACCGGCCTCGCGCCGCAAGAGCGCATCCGCCGCGGTCTGCGCCGCACCTACCAGATCTCGCAGCTGTTCCGGAACTTGAGCGTGCGCGATTCGGTCTATCTCGCCTGCCGCGGCGTCTCCAACGGCCGCTTTTCGCTGGTCAGGCCGGGTGCCGGCGATGGCGCCATGCTGCAGGCCGAAAGCATTCTCCACGCGGTGCACCTCGATGCCGAGGCGGACGTCCTCGTCGGCACCCTGTCGCACGGCGAGCAGCGGCAGCTCGAGATCGCGCTGGCCCTGGCTGGTGCGCCGCGCTTCATCCTGTTCGACGAACCGGCCGCCGGCCTGTCGCCGACCGAGCGGCGCGATCTCATCGAGATCCTCAACGCACTGCCCCGGCACATCGGCTTCGTCATCATCGAGCATGACCTCGACGTGGCGCTGCGCGTCTCCGACTACGTGTCGATGATGCACAATGGCCGGCTGTTCAAGGAGGGCACGCCGGAGGAGATCGAGAACGACGCCGAAGTGCAACAGATCTACCTTGGGGGTGGCCATGGCTGACCGGTCGTCGTTGGCGCCTGGCAGGGCGGCGCTTACCGTCCAGGACCTGCATGTCTATTACGGCGAGGCGCATGTGCTGCAGGGCGTGTCGCTGACGCTCGATCGCGGCGTGATGAGCGTCGTCGGCCGCAACGGCATGGGCAAGTCGACGCTGTGCAACGCCATCACCGGGCTGAAATCGGTGCGCTCCGGCAGCATCCGCTTGGGCGGGCGCGAGATCTCTCGGCTCGAGCCGCACAAGATCTACCGCGCCGGCGTCGCCTATGTGCCGCAGGGTCGCCGCGTCTGGCCGTCGCTCAGCGTCGACGAGCATTTGCGCCTCGTCGCTTCCAACGCGCCGGAGGCCTCCTGGACGCTCGATCGCGTCTACCAGTCGTTCCCGCGGCTGGCCGAACGCCGCAACAACGGCGGCTCGCAATTGTCCGGCGGCGAACAGCAGATGCTGGCGATCGCCCGGGCGCTGCTCGCCAATCCGACGCTCCTCGTCATGGACGAACCGACGGAAGGTCTGGCTCCCGCCATCGTCTCCCAGGTGGAGAGCATGTTGGTGGCGCTCGCCCGCGAGGGCGAGATGGCCATTCTGGTGATCGAGCAGAACATCGGTGTGGCGACTGCGGTGTCGGATTCCGTCGCGATTCTGGTCAACGGCCGCATCTCCCGCGTCATGGATGCCAAGCTGCTGGCCAGAGACCGCGAGCTGCAGCAGCGGCTGCTGGGCGTCGGCCGGCAGGCGGACGAGGTCCCGCCACAGGAGCCGGAAGCCGGGCCGGCGGCAGCGGAACTGATCGCCCAGGTCTATACGGTGGCGCGCGGCGGTGCGGGCGCGGCCCCACTTGGCTCCGGCAATCTCCGTACCCTCGAAGCGCTGCCCAACCGCTGGGGCCTGCCGGCGTCGAGCCTGCGCGAGATGTCGCGGCACGTCCGCCAGCCGGATACGGCCACCGCCCGGGTGTTCGACATTCCGCTCAGCGAGCGATTCGGCCGCACCGCCGTCGTCGCCGGCACCTTCGACACCAAGGGCCAGGAACTTGGTTTCATCGCCGATTGCCTGCGCCGGGTCGGGCTCAGGGTGAAGACGGTCGACCTGTCCACCTCGCGCTGGACCTCACGCACCGACGTCACCGCGCTCGAAGTCGCCTCCATGCATCCCGGCGGCTCGTCGGCCGTGTTCGGCGACGACCGCGGCCGCTCGGTCGCGGCCATGGGCGAGGCATTCGCGGCGTGGATGGCGCGCGAGCGTGACATTGGCGGCGTCATTTCCGCCGGCGGCTCCGGCGGCACCTCGATCGCCACCGCCGGCATGCGGGCGCTGCCCATCGGCATCCCGAAGGTGATGGTGTCGACCGTCGCCTCCGGCGACACGCGCGTCTACGTCGGGGCGACCGACGTCAACATGTTCCACTCGGTTGCCGACGTGCAGGGGCTGAACCAGATCACCGAGCGGGTGCTGGCCAATGCCGCCCATGCGCTCGCCGGCATGATCGCGCGCAGCCCGTCGGGCGCCGAGCTCGTCGCCAAACGCGCCTCGGCCCGGTCGGCGGTCGGCCTGACCATGTTCGGCGTGACGACCCCGTGCGTGCAGGCGGTGTCGAAGGCGCTGTCGCCCGACTTCGACTGTCTGGTGTTCCACGCCACCGGCACCGGCGGACGGGCGATGGAGGCGCTCGGGTCCTCCGGGCTGCTTGCCGGGTTCCTCGACATCACCACCACGGAAATCGCGGACATGATCGTCGGCGGCGTGTTCCCGGCGGACGACAGGCGCTTCGGCGCAGCGATCGACACCGGGCTGCCCTGGGTCGGCTCGGCCGGCGCGCTGGACATGGTGAACTTTGGCGCCCGCGACAGCGTGCCGCCGGCCTTCGCTAGCCGCAAATTCGTCGTCCACAACCCGGCCGTCACGCTGATGCGCACCACCGCGGACGAGAACCGCGCCTTCGGCGAGTGGATCGGCGCCCGCATGAACCTGATGGAGGGGCCGGCGGTGTTCCTCATCCCGGAAGGCGGCGTTTCCAGCCTCGACAAGCCAGGCAGCCCGTTCCACGACCCCGCCGCCGACAAGGCGCTGTTCGACGCGCTGGAGAGAACCGTCCGCCAGACCGCGCGGCGGCGGATCGTGCGGATTGCGGCCAACATCAACGACGAGGCGTTCTCGGCCGCGCTCACCGAGACGTTCAGAAGCCTTACGACCGTGAAGAGGAGAAGCGCCTGATGGCCGCCGTCCACCGAGCCGAGATCGTCGCCAAGCTGCAGGCGATGAAGGCCGCGCGCATCCCCATCGTCGGCGGCGGCGCTGGCACCGGCCTATCGGCCAAATGCGAGGAGGCGGGCGGCATCGACCTGATCGTCATCTACAATTCCGGCCGCTACCGCATGGCCGGGCGCGGCTCCTTGTCCGGGCTTCTCGCCTATGGCAATGCCAACGACATCGTCGTCGACATGGCCAAAGAGATCCTGCCGGTGGTCAGGCGCACGCCGGTCATCGCCGGCGTCAACGGCACCGATCCGTTCTGCCTGTTCGAGCCGTTCCTGCGGCAGTTGAAAGACATCGGCTTTTCCGGCGTGCAGAACTTCCCGACCGTCGGGCTCATCGACGGCACCTTCCGGGCGAACCTCGAAGAAACCGGCATGTCCTACGCGCTGGAAGTGGACATGATCCGGCAGGCAGCCGAGCTCGACCTGCTGACCACGCCCTACGTCTTCTCCGACAGCGACGCCAAGGCCATGGCCAAGGCCGGTGCCGACATCATCGTTTGCCATCTCGGGTTGACGACCGGCGGTTCCATCGGCGCCGAGACGGCGCTGAAACTGCAGGATTGCCCGGCGATCGTCGACCGCTTTGCCGACGTGGCGATGGGCGTGAACAAGGATGTCGTCGTGCTGGTGCACGGCGGCCCGGTCTCCTCGCCGGAGGATGCCGGCTACGTGCTGCGTCACACGACGAACTGCCACGGCTTCTACGGCGCCTCCTCGATGGAGCGGCTGCCGTCTGAAGTGGCGCTCACCGAACAGACCCGCAAATTCAAGGCGCTCAGCTTCTGACGGCGCGCCGTTCATTCATGATTCGAGGAGAGTGGAGATGGTCGGCGAATTCCTGGGAGCAGCGTTTCTGTGGCTGATCCTCATCGTCATAGCGATCGTCGTCCTGGTCTATGTGCTGCGCTGGCTCTACCGCCGCTCGACCAAGGATACCGCCTTCATCCGCACCGGTTTCCTGGGCGAGAAGGTGGTGGTCAACGGCGGTGCCTTCGTCATCCCGGTGCTGCACGAGATCACCCCGGTGAACATGAACGTCATGCGCATCGACGTGACGCGGCGGCACGAGCAGGCGCTGATCACCCGAAACCGCATCCGTGTCGACGTCGAGGCCGAGTTCTTCGTGCGCGTCGGCACCGGGACGGCGGCCGTGTCGGCGGCGGCGCAGACGCTCGGCCGGCGCACGCTGCAGGAGGACGGCTTGCGCGGACTGGTCGAGGGCAAGTTCGCCGGCGCCATGCGCACGGTCGCCGCCCGCATGACGCTCGAGGAGATGCACGAGCAGCGCGGTGAGTTCGCCAGCGCCGTGCGGTCGCTCGCAGCGGAATCGCTCGCCCCGAACGGGCTGGAGCTGGAGACCGTCGCCATCGTCGACCTCGACCAGACCGGGCTCGAATTCTTCGATCCGGCCAACGCCTTCGACGCCGAGGGTCTGACCCGCATCACCGAGGAAATCGAGGCGCGGCGGCGCACCCGCAACGAGATCGAGCAGAGGACGCTCGTCGAAATCCGCAACCAGAACCTCGATGCGCAGAAGCGCGTCTACGAGATCGATCGCGACCAGGAATACGCCCGCCTTGCCCAGGAGCGGGAATTGGAGATCCGCCGCGCCGAGCAGCGCACCGACCTGGCACGCGAGCGCGCGACGCACGACCGGCAGGCCGAAGAGGCGCAGCTTACCGCCCGCGAGGCGGTGGAAAAGGCGCGGCTGGCCCAGGAGCTGGCGATCACCGGCGAGCGGATCCGCACCGACGAGGAGCGGCAGCGGCTCGAGGTGGCGCGGCGCCGGGCGATCGACGCAGTGGAATTGCAGGCGCGCGAAAAGACCGAGCGCGAGCAGATCCAATTGGAACTGGAACTGGAAAAGGCACGCATCCAGCGCGAGCTGGAGCGACGGGAGCTGGAAATCGCGCGCGAGCAGGCGGTCGAGATCTATGCGCTCGAACGCCAGGTCGCGGTCGCCGAAAAGGCGATCGATCTCAACCGAGCCGAAGCCGAGAAGGAGCGCAGCCTGATCGCCGAGGCGCAACGCACCGAGACCGATCGCATTGCCAAGGACCAGGCGCTCGACGGCGTTCGCATCGAGCGGGAGAAGCTGCTCGACGGCCTGCAGATCGCCAAGCGGCAGGCCTTCGAGGAGGCCGAACTTGCCCTGCAGGAGGACGTCGAGCGGGCACGGCTCGCGACCGAGCGGGCGATCGCCGAAGCGCGCATTCTCAACGATCGCCTGATCCGCAGCGCTGGCATCGACCGCGACAAACAGGTCGAGTTGGCCGAGGTCGACAAGGCGATCGAGATCGCGCGCAAGTCGCAGGAGCGTTCCGCCGCGCTCGCCGCCGCCTCCGCCGTCCGCGCCAAGGCAGTCGAGGCCGAGGAACAGGCGCTGACCGTCCGCGAGAAGGAAATCGCCGAGCGCCGCAAGCTGACCGATCTGATCGCCGTCGGCCGCGATACGGAAGCCGAAGCGTTGCGCGTGACCTCCAAGGCGGAAGCCGAAATGCGCGCGGCCAAGAGCCTGGGCGAAGCCAGGAAGATCGCCGCGCTGGCGCAGGCCGAGGCGGAAAAGGTCGTGGCTGTCGCCGCGGCCGAACGTTACAAGGTCGATGCCGAGGGCCAGCGGGCGCTGAACGAGTCCGAAAATGCGCTGTCCGAGCCGGCGCGGCAGGCCCGCATCCGCGAAAAGTTGCTCGACCATCTGGAGGGCATCGTGCGCGAGAGCGTCAAGCCGATGGAGAGAATCGAGGCGATCAAGATCCTGCACGTCGATGGGCTCGGCGGTTCGGGCGATGCCGGCCGCAAGAACGTCACCGACGAGGTCATCGATTCGGCACTGAGATACCGCGTCCAGGCCCCGATGATCGACAACCTGATGAAGGAGATCGGCATCGAGGGCGGTTCCATGGGCCGCATGACCGATGTGTTGCGCGATGCCAAGGACATGGCCGCGTTGGTGCAGCGGGCCGAAGGCACGGCGCGTGGCAAGCCCGCCGACCCCGCCGCCACGTCGGACGACCGCGACCGGTGAGGCACGAAGATCATGCCGCATGTGTATGTTTCCACCGTCATCCCCGCCCCGGCTTCCGCTGTCTGGGATCGCATCCGCGATTTCAATGCGCTGCCGAGCTGGACGCCGTTCGTCGCCGAAAGCCGCATCGAGGAGATGCAGCCCTCCGACCGGATCGGCTGTACCCGGAACTTCACCTCGACCGATGGCGGCCGCTTCCGGGAAAGGCTGCTGGGCCTGTCCGACTACGACATGACCTGCACCTATTCGATCCTCGAAAGCCCGATGGGGGTCGAGAACTACGTTTCGGTGCTGTCGCTGACGCCGATCACCGACGGCAACCAGACCTTCGCCGAATGGAAGGCAGATTTCGACTGCGACGCACGCCGCGCCGCCGAACTGGTCCGTTCGATCGGCAACGACGTCTTCCTCGCCTCCTTCACCCACCTGAAGCGGCAGATCGGCGGACGGTCGTAATGCTCGAGGCAACGCGATGATCCGGATTACGGAAACCGCGGTGATCGATCAGCCGATCGAGGCGGTGTGGCGGGTCTTGCGCGACTTCAACAGCCATTGGCGGTGGCACCCGGCGATCGCCGCGAGCCGGATCGAGGCCGACGGGGTGCCCGACCAGGTCGGCGCCGTCAGGGAGTTTTCGTTGCAGGACGGCGGGCGCTTGCGCGAGCAGTTGATCCGGCTCGACGATCGCCACCATTCGCTCACCTATTGCCTGTTGGAAGCGCCGCTGCCGCTCTACGGCTATGTCGCCACCATCGAACTGAAGCCGGTGACCGACGATGGCCGCACCTTCTGGCGCTGGCAGTGCCGCTTCGATGCGCCGCCCGAGCGTGCCACCGAGCTGGCGAGCCTGGTCGCCAACGACATCTATCGGGCGGGGATGCGAGGGCTCGCGGCCTATCTGCGCCGCGGGCCAGGGTCGACTCGGGGTCCCAGCGGTTCGGCGCCGATCGACCCCGCTGCCGAGCCGCCTGCAGTCGAGCGGCGCCATTCCAGCCGAACGCCGGACTGGCGGCCCGCGGCGCCTGACGCGGCCGCCCCCGCGAGCGGCGCAACGCGAGCGCGGGCCATCGTCATCGGGCGCTACGGTCCGCCCGATGTCCTCGACCTCGCCGACGTCGACGTACCCCCGCCGGGGCCGGGCGAAGTTCAGATCCGCCAGTCGTTCGTCGGCGTCAACTTCATCGATATCTACTGCCGCACCGGCTATTTCGACCTGGTGCCGCCGCGCGGCATTCTGGGGATGGAGGCGGCCGGAACCGTCACTGCGGTCGGAACGGGCGTGACGCATCTGATGGTAGGCGATCGTGTCGCCTATGCCTGCGCGCCGCCCGGATCCTATACGAGCTTGCGCACAATGGCGGCCGACCTAGTCGTGCGGCTGCCGGATGTTCTCCCCGACGACATCGCCGCGGCCGGCCTGTTGAAGGGTGCGACGGCGGGTTTCCTCCTCCATGACGTCCACGCCGTCAGGCCGGGCGACCAGCTGATCGTCCACGCCGGCGCGGGCGGCGTCGGCTCGCTCCTGGTGCAATGGGCGCATGCGATCGGGGCGAAGGTGATCTCGACCGTGTCGACCCACGACAAGGCCGGCCGGGTCAGGGCGCTCGGCGCCGATCATGTCATCGTCGGCCGCGACGATCGTTTCGTCGACACCGTGATGGAGTTGACCGGCGGCCGCGGCGCCGACGTGATCTACGACGCCATTGGTCGCGACAGCTTCGATTTTTCGCTGAAAGCTCTGGCCATCCGCGGCCATCTCGTCAGTTTCGGCCAAGCCTCCGGCCCGATCGGGGCGAGGGACATCGGCGCGCTCGCCTCGCGCTCCGTCACCCTGTCGCGCCCGAACTACGGCCACTACACCGGCACGCGGGCTGAGATCGAGCGGCAGGCCGATCGGCTGTTCGCCGCGCTGCGCACCGGTCTCCTCGCCATCGAGCCGCCGGCCGTCTATCCGTTCGCCGAGGCCGCGCGTGCGCATGCGGACCTGGAAAGCGGTCGCACCACCGGCAGTCTGGTGCTTCAGGTGTAGGCCGCCGAAGCGCAGCGCGGCGAGGGCAGGGCGATCCTCACTCGACCTTCCTGCGGAACATCCAGGCGGCCGCCGTCATGGTGACCACCGCCACCGCCGCCATCGGCCAGATCTGCTCGGCGACAAGGATGAACGGCGTATCGCGCAGGAACACGCCCCTGACGATCACCAGCATGTGCGTCAGCGGATTGATGCCGGCGAGCGGCTGCAGCCAGTCCGGCATGTTCTGCACCGGCGAGGAGAAGCCAGACAGCAGCATCGCCGGCATCATCGTCACCATGATGCCCATCATCGCCTGCTGCTGGTTGGAGACCAGCGAGGAGATGAACAGCGCGACGCCGGTGATGGCGATCATGAATACGGTCAGCGCGGCGAACAGCACGGCGAGCGAGCCGGTGGCGTGGATGCCGAAGCCGAATTGGATGATCACTGTCATGATGGCACACTGTGCCAGCCCGATGATCAGTCCCGGCACCGCCTTGCCGACCACGATCTCGATCGGCTGCAACGGCGAGACGAGCAACTGTTCGAAGGTGCCGAGTTCCTGCTCGCGCGCCACCGACATGCCGACGATCATCATCACCAACGCCATCGGCAGCGTGGCGATGAGGATCGGCACCATCGCCTCGCGATAGTCGCGGTTGGCGTTATACCAGGAGCGATCGATGACTTGGCTTGCGGCCGCGACCTCGACGCCGAGCCGCCGATCGCTTGAAAACTGATTGACGATCAGCCCGATGTAGTTGTTGACGAGCTGGGCGCTGTTGGACTTGCGGCCGTCGAGCAGCACTTCGATCGACGGGTTTTCGCCGGCGGCGAGCGCGCGGGAGAAATCCTGGCCGATGCGGACGACCGCCATCACCTGCTGCGCGTCGATCGCCGCCCGCGCCTGCCGGAGCCCGGCATAATGGCGGATCTCGGAGAAGGCGGAGGCCCGCTCGAAGCGGCTGATCAGTTGCACCGAAGCCGCGCCCCAGTCGTCGTTGATGACGCCGATCGGCACGTTGGAGACCTCCATGGTCGCGGCGAAAGCGAACAGGAACAGCTGCAGGATCGGCGGCACGATCAGCGCCACCCGCGCCTTCGGATCGCGGAAGGCGGTCAAGAGCTCCTTCATGATCAGGGCGATGAGGCGCGTCCACATGTCAGTCGGCCTCCGATCAGTCGAGTCTCTGGCGGGTGTTGAGTGCGGTCAGCACGAACAATAGCGTGCTCATCAGCGCCAGCACCGCGGCGCTCGGCACCAGGACCGAGGCGATGTCGCCGGCAAGGAAGATGGTGTTCAGCCCGCGCACGTAGTAGCCGGCCGGAATGATCGTGGCGACCGCCCGGAGCACCGCCGGCATGCTGGCCACTTCGAACAGGAAGCCCGACAGATAGACGCCGGGCAGGAACGCCACCAGCATCGCCAATTGGCTGGCGAGGAACTGCGTGCGGGCGACGGTGGAGATCAGCAGGCCGATCGCCAGCGCCACGGTGAGGAACACGGCGGTGAAGCCAATGAGCGCCACGAGCGAACCGCGCAACGGGATGTCGAACACGAACAGCGAGGCAGCGACGCAAACGCCCATCGCCATCAGCCCAAGCACGAAATTCGGCACCAGCTTGCCGATGATGAACTCGAAGATGCCGACCGGCGTGGCCAGGAGCGCCTCCATCGTGCCGCGCTCCCACTCGCGCGACACGACGAGCGCGGTTAACAGCGAGCCGATCATCATCATGATCAGTGAGATCGACCCGGGGATGAGGAAGCGGCGGCTTTCTAGTTCCGGATTGAACCAGAAGCGCGATTCGACCGTTATCTGGCCGGGCATCGTGGCCGTCTGGCCGCGGGCGCGTTGCTGCTGCCACACCTGCCAGGCGCCGTTGACGTAGCCGGTCGTCAGCCCGGCGGTGTTGGGATCGCTGCCGTCGGTGATGATCTGGATGCCGGCGGTATCGCCGCGGGCCAGTCGCTCGGCGAAATCGCCGGCAATGACGACGATGCCGTTGAGTTGGCCGGCCGACAGCTTGTCGATGAAGGCGCGGCGGTCGGTGGCACGCTCGACGTCGAAATAGCGCGAATTGGTCAGTGCCGCGGCGAAATCGCTGGCATCCGGGCTCGCTTCCTCGATGACCAGGCCGATCTTCAGATGGCTGACATCGAAGGAAATGCCGAAGCCGAACAGCAGCAGCAGCAGCGCCGGCAGCACGAAGACGACGACGAACGAGGACCGATCGCGCGCAACCTGCAGCGTCTCCTTGCGGATCAAGGCCGCGATCCGCCTGAGGCTGCCCGGCGGGGTAACGTGCGCGCTCATGCCGCCGCCTTCGCAGTCTCGGGGTCCTGTGCCTCGATCAGGGCGACGAAGGCGTCTTCGAGCGTCGGGTTCGGCAGGGCCTCCGTCCGGATCGAGGCCTGCAGCGCTTCCGGAGCGTCGATGGCGATGCATTTGCCGCGGCTGATCAGCGCGACCCGGTCGCAATATTCGGCCTCGTCCATGAAGTGGGTGGTGACCATCACGGTCACACCGCGCCCGACCATGGCATTGATGAAGCTCCAGAACTCGCGCCGTGTGAGCGGATCGACGCCGGACGTCGGCTCGTCGAGGAACAAGACCGGCGGCTCGTGCATCACCGCGGCGGCGAGCGCCAAGCGCTGCTTGAAGCCGAGCGGCAGGCCGCCGGCATTGTCGTTGACGTGGGCATCGAGATCGAAGGCGGCGATCACCCGCTCGACCGCGGCCCGCTTTTTCGCTCCCCACAATCCATAGGCGCCGGCGAAGAACTCCAGGTTCTGTCTGACCGACAGATCGCCGTAGAGCGAGAATTTCTGCGCCATGTAGCCGAGCCGGGCGCGGGCGGCGGCAGGTGCGGAGTAGAGATCGAGCCCGTCGACGCGCGCCGCGCCGGACGTCGGTCGCAACAGCCCGCACATCATCTTGAACGTCGTCGACTTGCCGGCACCGTTCGGTCCGAGCAGGCCGAAGATCTCGCCGCGCCGGATCTCGAAGCTGATCTGGTCGGCGGCGGTGAAATCGCCGAAGCGCCGGGTCAGGGCTTTCGCCTCGACCGGCGGTGCGCCGTCATGGTTGTCGGAGACGTGGCCGTCGAGGCTCAGCGTGCGTTTCGATTGGCCGCCGAGCAGTGCGACGAAGGCATCCTCGAAGCGCGGCGGGATCGGTGCCACGCTGACGGTCCGTCCCGGCGCCAATTCGGCCGCCTCCGGCACGCTGGCCGTCTCGGCAACGACGAGGCGCACGGCCTCGCCCTGCATGACGCCGTCGACGATTTCCGGGCGCTTGATCGCGCGGGCAAGAAGATCCCGCCGTTCAGGCCCGGCGCCGCGGACATGGAACACGCGGCCGGCCATGGTCGCCGTCAGCGCGTGCGGGTCGCCGGAATAGAGCACCTTGCCTTCGTTCAGCACGATGACGTCGGCGCAGTTCTCCGCCTCGTCGAGATAGGCGGTCGACCAGACGACGCCGACGCCTTCCCCGATCAGTTGGTAGACCATGCGCCAGAGTTCGCGCCGCGAGATCGGGTCGACGCCGACGCTCGGCTCGTCGAGGAGGAGCAGGCGGGGCGATTTCAGCATGGCGCAGGCGAGCCCGAGCTTCTGCTTCATGCCGCCCGACAGCTTGCCGGCGAGTCGGTCGGTGAAACGGGCCAGATCGGTGAAGGCGAGCAGCCGTTCGAACGTCGGGGCGCGGGCCGGCCCGACGACGCCCTTCAGATCGGCATAGAGCACCAGGTTTTCCAGAACCGTCAGATCCTCGTACAGACCGAAGCGCTGCGGCATGTAGCCGATGACGTCGTGCACGGCGGCCGGGTTGTCGAGCGTATCGAAGCCGCAAACCGTGATGCTGCCTTCGCTCGGCGCCAACAGCCCGGCGATCAGCCGCATCAGCGTGGTCTTGCCGGCGCCGTCCGGACCGACCAGTCCGGTGACCTGGCCAGGCTGGATGACGGTCGACAGACGCGCGATGGCCGGCTCTGTTCCGCCGTCGAAGCGCTTCTGCAAGCCGGAGATCTCGACCAGGGGCGCGCTCACCGGTGCTGTCCTTTGACCGGGGTCTGCAGAGGCTGCTTGGCGGCGGAGGCAGCCGTCACGGTGACCGGCATGCCCTGGCGCAATACGCCCTGCGGATCCTCGGCGACGATGCGCAGCCGGTAGACCAGCGCAGTGCGGAGTTCGCGTGTCTCGACCGTCTTCGGCGTGAATTCGGCCGTCGACGAAATGAAGCCGACACGGCCTTTGATCACCGGCATGCCCGGAGTGTCGGTCTTGATCGCCACTTCCTCGCCCGGATGGATGCGGCCGAGCTCGGTCTCGGAGACATAGGTGCGGATCCACACCGGCGACGTCAGGCTTTCGACGAAGACCGTCTCCCCGGCATTGACGATGGCGCCGGTCTCGCGCACTCGCGTCAGGATGGTGCCGGCGCTCGGCGCGTAGAGGCTGGCGTCGGCAAGCTGGCGTTCGGCGATCTTCAGCTGCGCCTCGCCGCCATCGAGCTGGGCGCGGGCCGCCTCGATGTCCTCTTTGCGGAATCCCGCCTGCATCAGGATCAAGCCCTGGCGGGCGGAATTGAGCTGAGCCGCCGCCTGGGCGCGGGACGCCACCGCATCGTCATAGGCCTTGCGCGTGCCCGTTGCGGTCTGCATCAGCGAATTGGCGCGGTCGAACGCCAGCTTGGTATTGTCGAGCGCCGCCTGCCGCTCGGCGACGGTCGCCTCGGCCTGGGCGATCTCCTCCGGCCGGTTGCCGGCTTGCATCTTGGCCAGATTGGCCTTCAGCTGATCGCATTGGGCCTGCAGCTGCGTGATGCTGTCCTGGAAATAGACGGGGTCGAGTTCGGCTAGGCGCTGGCCTTGCGCGACCGCCGCACCCTCGTCGACGTCGAGCGCCTTGATGCGCCCGGCGACCTTGAACCCGAGGTTGACCTGGCGGACCTCGACGTTGCCCTGCAGCGTGAGGTCGCCCCCGGTCTCCGGCTGGTGCTGCCACCACCAAGTGCCGCCGCCGATGGCAGCAGCGACGACGATCA
>JARLIU010000088.1 GCA_031291595.1 Ancalomicrobiaceae bacterium
CGGGCGGCGGGGCCGGGGCGAACGGGTTCTGCTGGCCGATCGGCGGCGGCGGCGCCGGGATCTGCGGCGAGGGAATCTGCACGCCATTGATGTCGAGCTTGACCGTGGTTCCCGCCGCGACCGGCGTCATCGCGGTGACCGCCAGCGAAAACGCCGGCTGCGTGCCGCCACCGGCGAAGAAAGCGTCGCGGATCTGCGCGGCCTGCTGGAATTCGGCCAACGACTTCTGCGACAGACTGGAGCCGATCTTGCTGTCCTTGCGCCAGGTCCATTCCGGCTTCGAGGTATCGATATACTGCATCAGATTCTGTTGCACGTAGCGATCGATGACACCGTTCGGCGAGAACAGCTTGGCGAAGTCGAGGATCGGCACTTCCTTTTCCGACCGGGAGAACGGATAGCGCCCGTTCACCACCTGCTTGCAGATCGGAGTGACCTGCTCGGCCAGCGCCTTCTGCAATTCGCCGACGATGGAGGTCGCGACATTGCCCTCGAAATCGTCGGAGGCAAGGCGAAGTAGCTTGTCGAACGGCTGCGGAAACCCGTTCGCCTGCGCCCGCATCGAGCGGATGGAATTGACGGTGGCGCTGTTCAGCTGCGCCGTCGGCCCGGTCTCGTTCGCCGCGCCGGTGAGCCCCTGGTAGATGTCGTTCAAGGTCGACACCAGCTTGTCGATCTGCCGGGCGCCCGGCGGGCCGTCGACGAGCGCGTAGTAGGGCCGGAAATGATCCTCGATCTGTTTGCTGGTCGAGGCGCCGGAGGTGATGACCAGTGCCGGCTGGCTCGGTGCCGCCGGGGCTTGCGTCGATTCCGGCGCCTTCGGGTCCTTGGGCGGCACCTTGCGCTCGCGCGACAGCTGCGTCTGGGTGCGGATCTCCTCGAACAGCTGCTTCAGCGGCGAAGCGGCCGAGGAAATAGCGTAAAGCGTCAGATAGTTCGGCCGATCGGCGGTCAGCGGTTTGATCTGCAGTTTGCCGAGCGCCTGATCCCAGGCGGTGTTGAAGTCCTTGGCATAGAGCGCCAGGATGTCGTCGGGCAGCCGCTCCAACTGGTCGCGCACCACCGCCTGCTGGCCGACCTCGCCCAGCACCCAGCGGTCGTGGTCGAGTTCGGTGGCGATGTTGGGCAGCCGGTCGACCAGTCCCTGGTAGAAACCTTCGTAGGTGTAGAAGGCCGGCACGATGACGGAATCGAGCCCCTTGCCGTCGGAGGTGGTGAACACCGTCGCCATGTCGGTGCCGACGCGGCCGAGCACCCAATCCCTGAGCTTGGCTTTGTGCACGTTGGACTTCAACGAGCCGTAGGCGCGCTGGGCCAAGCTCTGCCGTACCAGGATCTGCTGCACGTCCTTGACCAGGGTGCCGTTCAGCGGCACCTGCGGACCCGAGCCGTTGTCGAGATCGATGAGCGCGGTCAGGTGGTCCTCGAGCGCCTTGCGCAAGCCGGCGGCTTCCGGACCGGGATAAAGCTCCGTCGCCCAATCCGATTGCATCCAGTTGACGATCAACTGCTTGTCGACCTGCGGCGCCTGCCGGCCGAGCATCAGATAGACCTTGAAGGCCTCGAGCAGGCCGCTTCGGTCGTCGCTCACGTTCTGCACGCGCGCCGTGTCGATGACGTTTTCCAACCGGAACAACAGGCGCGGTCTGAGGAACCGTTCAAGCGCGGCGTGATAGGCGCCGTCCGTCGCCGAGACGAGGCGCGGACGCTGCGCCAGCCCGAAGGTCTCGGGCAACGGGGTCGCATCGGTGCGATGGTCATAGCCGGTCGACGAACGGCGCAGCGCCTCCAACAGCGGCACCACTTTCTCGAACCGAGAGTCCGAAATCACCGTCTCGTCGAGCATCGGCCCGGCAAGCCGCTTGTATTCGGTAACCGTCAACTCGGTACCGGCGATCAGCTTGTCGTTGTTGCCGTAGGAGACGGTCCAGGCGGCCACTCCGCCGACGGTGGCCAGCAGCAGGAGCGCATAGCCGACGGACAGCAAGATCAACCGGCGCCGGACCGCGCCGCGGTCGGTCGACACCCAGGCGGATTCGGCGAAGATGACCTTCTTCAACAGGTCCTGCAGGAAGTAGGCCCTGCCCTGCCCCGACATGTAGCTCTCGCCGAGCGACTCGGTGCGGAAGTTGCGCGTCAATGCGCCGATGATGCGGTCGATCGGCGTGCCCTGCTGGGTGCCGGAGGCGAAATAGAAGCCCCTGAGCGTCGCATTGGCGTGATAGCGCGTCGGCTCGAAGATCCGCATCAGGAAATCGAACACCGGGCCTTTCAGCGTCGCCATCTGCCCGGGGAAGCCGAACAGGCGGAGCCGGCTCGACGGATCGTTCTCGGCCTGCAGCCGGTCGGTGACGAATTCGGTCATCCGCTCGACCAGCGCGTCGAATTCCTCCGGCACGCGGCCGATGAGGTTCTCGTTCTTCTTGACGGTCTGGAAGGTGTGGCCCCAGACCATCCGCCGCTGCATCTCGCCGAAATTGCCGAAGAATTCGACGAAGCCGGCGACGAGGTCCATCTTGGTGAACACGGCATAGACCGGGAAGTCGATCCTCAGCCGCGAATGCAGCTCCAGCAGACGGGAGCGGATCGCTCCGGCATGGGCGATCAGTTCGGTCTGGTCGAGCGAGATGATGTCCTGGATGGAAATGGCGATGATGACGCCGTTGATCGGCTGGCGCGGGCGGTTCTTCTTCAGCACGTCGAGAAACGAATGCCAGCTCTTCTGGTCGGCCGCGGCGTTCGAATCCTGCGTCGTGTAGCGCCCGGCGGTGTCGATCATCACCGCCTCCTCGGTGAACCACCAGTCGCAATAGCGCGTTCCGCCGACGCCGGCGATGGCCGATGGCGAGCGCCCGTGCGTCAGCGGAAAGTTGAGGCCGGAGTTGATCAGGGCCGTCGTCTTGCCGGAACCGGGCGGGCCGATGATGATGTACCAGGGCAGGTCGTAGAGGAAACTGCCCTTGCCCTTCGATGCCGTCTTCAAGGTGGCGAGCGCATCCTTCATCCGGTCCTTCAGGACGTCGCTGTCATCGGCGGCAGTCTCCTGGCCGCCGCCCTGGCTGACGCCCCGGGCGAGATTGCGCTGGGCGCCGAGTTGCTGCGCCACGTAGTAGACGCCATAGCCGAGCGTCGACAGCGCGAACACCAGCATCATCCCACCGCGAACGAAGGGATTGTCGAACGGGTAGTAACCGAAGACCGCAAAGACCGGCGCGACATACCAGATCAGCGCCATGACGGCGATCAACCCGGCAAATATCGCGGACAAATTTACTATCGCTGCGCGTCCCATTGCCCGTCCCGCTGCTCCCAATCCGAAGTTGTCGGATCGAATTGGTTTCAATAAACGACGCCAACATCCAAAATATCTCGAGGTACTTGTCGCGCCCGCGCGCGCGCAGCCTCACTCGACACGGTCGATCCACAGTTCGACGCGCCGGTTCTTCGCCTTGTGGGCTTCGCTATCGTTCGGAAACACCGGATCGGTGTCGCCTCGACCTTCGGTGACGATGCGCTGCTGATCCGACAGCCCGACTTTCAGAATGTCCGCGGCGTTCTTGGCGCGCGCCACCGACAAGTCGAAGTTGTTCTTGAAATGGTTGGCCTTGCTGACCGGCGTATTGTCGGTATGGCCGATGACCTGGATCGGTCCCGTCTCCTTCTCCAGCATCTGCGAGATCCGGACCGCGATCGCCTTGAAGTCCGGCTTGACGTCGGCCTTGCCGGAATCGAACAACAGCGCGGTAGCCAGCCGGGTGATGACATGCGTGCCGACCGCATCGACCGTCACCTCACCGGCATCGATTTCCGGCTTCATCGCGAGCCGCATGCGCTGCAACTGGGTCAGCACGATCGGCTGGCCCGGCTGTGGCGGCGGAGGCGGCGGCGGTTCAGGCAGCGGCGGTGGCGGCGGCGCCGGCTCTTTTCGCAGCAGCGACAGCTGGACCTGCTTATGCAGCCCGTTCAGATCCGAGGCGACGGCCTCCGCCCGGCCGGAGAGGAGCTCCAGATAGGTGAAATAAAGCGCAGCCAAGCCGGCGAGCACGAACGCCAACGCCACCCAGAACGGCAGCCTGAGGCGACCGCTGCGCGACCTGAGTTCGAGCCCCTTCCAGCGTGGCGAAATCTCTTCCGGCGCGCGTGGGCTGACGCTCTTCAGGACTTCGTACACCTGCCGCTGCTTGTTCTGCAGCGCCGCCTGCCCGCCCGCCAGATGGCGTTGCACGCCCTGGAAGCCGAGCGCCAGACAGGCATGCAACAGTTCCAGCAGCGAAGCGCTATGGGTCGGATCGCCCAGCGCGCGTTCGAGCACCTTGAAGAAGTCCTCGCCGCCGATGCGCGAGCGGAAGAACCGGCTTTCCATCGAATACTGCGCCCAGAGGTGATGATCCTCGGCCGGAATATTCTGCACGATGTCGTCGGCGGTGGCGCACAACAGGTACTTGGCGGCATTAGCGATGTGCTCAGGCACGCCGGCGGTCTTCACTTCGACCTCGAACGCCATGACCGATTCGGCGACCGTCTCCATCAGTTCACCGAGCGAGGCGCGCATCAGCGCGATCCTCAGCCGCCCGAGGATCAGCAGCATCGGCCCGGCCGCCCGCATGATCGGGTTCTGGTGCGGGACGATCATCTCCTCGCGGCGGATCAGCGGCACGCGGGCTTGCGGGATCGGGTCCGAATAGGGCGTGCGCTGATTGACCAGCCCCCAGTCATCGCGCGCCACCGGCGACTGCGGCCGGGCGATCGGACTGGGCGGCGGCTGATACGGTTGCTGATAGGGCTGTTGGTACGGCTGCTGGTAGGGCGGCGGCGCGCCGCCTGGACCGGTCGGACCGGCCGGGCCCGGGCCGCGCGGCTGCGGCGCCTGCTGCGGCGTCGCCTGCCGCCGCCCGCCCGGGCTGGGTCGGAACACCGTTCTCCCGTCGCTGTCGTCAGGATTGAAGGGATCGTCGCTCATCGCCTGGCCTCCATGATGGCCCACAGCTCAAGTTCGAGCCCTGGCCAGTCTCCGGAGAAGTGCATTCCGATCGAAGTGGCCGAACTGAACTCGGGCCACAGCGCCGACGTCTTGTCGAAATAGAAGTAGACGTGATTGGTCAGCGAGCGGAGCTGCGGCGGCGGCGTCGGCATATGGACGAGCGGCACGCCGGGCAAGTTGGTGTTGACGATCTCGCTCATCTTGGTGTTCGGCCCGACCTTGAACAGCCGGGGGAACTGGCTCTGGATCTCGGTCAACGGCCGGTTCGCGGCCACTTCGAGCACGAACGACGCGTTACGGAACAAGGACCGATCCCGGATGACCGAGATGAAGGCGTTCGCCGCGCGTTCCTCGATCTCCAGCCGGATGGTGGCGCGGCCGAGCCTGGCCGACAGGAAGTCCTGGATGTCGCGGATGACCGGCGCGAACACGTTTTCCAAATCGTCGTGGTCATAAGGAGGATAGTTGCGCGCCCGCCGCTCGGTCGAGGCGAAGGTCGCCAGTTCGCCCGCCAGCCGGATCAACTCCTCGTACAACCGCTCGGGATGCACGTAGGTCGAGCGGCGGAAATGCTTGTAGACCGGAATGGCACGGTTGAGCATCTGCAGGATGAGATAGTCGACGTTCTGTAGGCCGCCGCCGGCCGTCGGATCGGCGGCATAGCGGGCGAGCTCCTCCAGCTTGGTGTCGATCCAGCCGATCACCCGGTCGATCCAGCCGTCGACCACCGGGTGCGCCGAAGCGACGAGAATGGGCGGCACGTACTTCTCGTCGAGCACGATGGTGCCGTCGCGCACTTCCAGGATACGGGCGACGCCCAGGTTGAGGTAACCGGGCTTCGGCGTCTTGCGGATCTCGAACGCCAACCGCAGGTGCGCCACGTCGATCTCGCCCTCGGTGACCAGATCGGCGGTCGAATCGATGAAGGTTTCGGGCCGCGGGAAATAGCGCGCAGCGCTCTCCGCCTCGTAGTCGGCGGCCTCGCGGGTGTTGACCGAGGCGATCGGCAGCGTCAGCCAGACGATCTGTTTGGCGGCACTGTCGGGAATATCGAGCGGTTCGGGCAACGGACCATTGGCGGGCAGGTCGAAGGGCGTACCGTCCGGCATCACGCCGGTGGCGCGGCGAAGTCCGAAGCGCGCCTGCTGGGCGACGTCGCGGTCGATCTCGAGGGCCGAAAAGCCCCAGGGGTAAGGCGAAATGCGCTGCACCCGCGCTTCCAGGAGGCGCTCGTGATAGCGGTCGGTCTGCTGAAAATGCTGCGGCTTGAGGAAAACCCCCTCGCCCCAGTGAACCTTGCTGTACCAAGACATCCTGTCGCCCCCACCAATCGTCTGGCTTATGGAATTTCTCGGAACGGCACCCCGCCGACCGCAACCGTCCCGGAACTCTCCATCAAAAACACGGCAATCCGGCTCAAATTCCAACGACTTCCGCAATTGCACCGAGGCTCGCCGGACCGCACCCGCTCCGAACGACGACCGCCCCCCGAAACCCCAATTCCCTCAGTCAACCCTCCCCTGCGCCCGACCGTCAATACGGGTCGTTCGACCCCAGCCTATCGTAACAGTCGGCGAAATAAATCATGAAAAGGCCGACGATGCCGTCTTCCGAGCGCATCGTCTTCGCCTGCCAGCGCGCCACGTACTGATCCCAAAGCCGGCTCTTCCTCGGCACCACCAGCGAGCCGATGCCGCGATCGGGCTCGACCGAGTGGTCGATCACCGCCGGATCGATATCCTCATGCAGCATCTTCATGGCTTGTTGCATGGCGATGAAGACGCGCTCCTGGTGCTTGTGGAGATCGTCGAATGAGCCGTGCAGCGCCCTGGCGCCATCCTGATAGGCGCGGCTAGCCGGCCCCAGCATGTATTTCAGCACCATTTCGGCGGTCGGCAGCGATTTGATCGGATTGTTGTCGTGCACCGACAGCTGGGTGTGCTCGGACGAGCGCATCAGCGCCTTGGTCGCTCGCCGCGTAGTGTTGAGCGCCATCATGTTCTCGACGACGATGCGCATCATCGTGCCGAGATCTTCCATGAGATCGCCGGCGTCGCGCTTCAGCATGTCCTCGACGGGCAAGCCCGCGCCCTTGGCGAAGCGGGCGAGAAGGTCGGCCACCTGGGCCGGCGCGATCGGCGCTGCGACCGCGGCCTCGCGCGGCTGGGCATACGGCTGGGC
>JARLIU010000089.1 GCA_031291595.1 Ancalomicrobiaceae bacterium
AGCTTTTCCGGGTTTAGGACCGCGCGGAACCCTTCGATGTAGCCGCGCTCGATCAGCCGCTTCAGCCGCATCTGGCAGGGCGTCTTCGACAATCCGATGCGCGCGGAAAGCTCGGTTACGGAAAGTCGTCCATCTTCGCGCAGTTCGTCGAGAATTTTCCGATCGAACTGGTCGATTTCTCCAGGAACGAGGGATAGGTCAGGCATATCGAACTCCATCAGCTGGAATATTGGTGAGTATCACTGATTTGGCGGTGTCAGAAGCCAAATCGACTTGCCGATTTGGAGTACGATGCGACAGCTCGCCGTTTTTCGAAAAAGGTGCCGACATGTCCGCCCTGACAGTCCAGTCGCCCGTCGCCGTGCCTGCTGCAGCCGACGACGCCGTCTCCGCCGATCCGGCCCCACCGTTTGCCGCCTTCGCTCCGCCCGCGCACCGACCGTCGGATCTGAGGGAGGCGATCACCGCCGCCTATCGCCGGCCGGAGCCCGACTGCGTGCGTCCCCTGCTCGATGCGGCGACGCTCACCGAGCCGACGCGCGGCGCCATCCAGGCGACGGCGGCGAAATTGATCGAGGCCCTGCGGGCGAAGCCCCGCAGTTGGGGCGTCGAAGGTCTGGTGCAGGAATATGCGTTGTCGAGCCAGGAGGGCGTGGCGCTGATGTGCCTGGCCGAGGCGCTGTTGCGCATTCCCGACGCAGGCACCCGCGACGCGTTGATCCGCGACAAGATTTCCAACGGCGACTGGCTGTCGCACGTGGGCCGCGACCGCTCGCTGTTCGTCAATGCCGCCACCTGGGGTCTGGTCGTCACCGGCAAGCTGACGGGGTCTGTCGACGATGCCCGCCTGTCGATGGCGCTGACGAGGGCGATCGCCCGTTGCGGCGAGCCGGTGATCCGCTTGGGCGTCGACCTCGCCATGCGCATGATGGGCGAGCAGTTCGTCACCGGCGAGACCATCGGCGATGCGCTCCGCCGCTCCCGGCAGATGGTCGGCAAGGGCTTTACCTATTCCTTCGACATGCTGGGCGAGGCGGCCACCACCGAGGCCGACGCCGGCCGCTACTATCGCGACTACGAGCGCGCCATCAACGCCATCGGCAGGGAGGCTCGCGGCCGCGGCATCTACGCCGGGCCCGGCATCTCGATCAAGCTGTCGGCGCTGCATCCGCGCTATTCGCGCGCGCAAAGTGCGCGTGTCATGGCGGAACTGGTACCGCGGGTGAAGGCCCTCGCCCTCATCGCCAAGGGATACGACATCGGCCTCAACATCGATGCCGAGGAGGCCGACCGGCTGGAATTGTCGCTGACGCTGTTGGAGGCGCTGGCGACCGATGCGGATCTCGCCGGGTGGAACGGGCTCGGCTTCGTCGTGCAGGCCTACGGCAAGCGCTGCCCATTCGTCATCGACTTCCTCATCGATCTCGCCCGCCGCGCCGGCCGTCGCCTGATGATCCGGCTGGTGAAGGGCGCCTATTGGGACGCCGAGATCAAGCGGGCGCAGATCGACAGCCAGATCGACTTCCCCGTGTTCACGCGGAAAGCCCATACCGACATTTCCTACATCACTTGCGCCCAGAAGCTGCTCGCTGCCCGCGATGCCGTGTTCCCGCAGTTCGCCACCCACAACGCCCAGACGCTGGCGACCGTCTACCATCTGGCCGGTCCGGCGTTTTCGCTCGGCGACTACGAGTTCCAGTGCCTGCACGGCATGGGCGAACCGTTGTACGAGGAGGTGGTCGGCAAGGCTAAGCTCGACCGGCCCTGCCGTGTCTATGCCCCCGTCGGCACGCACGAGACGCTGCTCGCCTATCTGGTCAGGCGGCTGTTGGAAAACGGCGCCAATTCCTCCTTCGTCAATCGCCTCGGCGACAAGGCCGTGAGCATCGAGGAGCTGACCAGCGATCCGGCCGATACCGTGCGCAACGTGTCGCCGCTCGGCAGTCCGCACGAGGCGATCCGGCTGCCACGCGAGCTCTATGGCGAGGTCCGCACCAACTCCGCCGGCTTCGATCTGTCGAGCGAGACCGTGCTGGCCGAGCTGTCGCGTGCTTTCAAGGAGAGTGCCGCCGCGACCTGGCGCGCCCAGCCGATCCTTGCCGCGCCGCGCGTGGCCGCCGGCTTCGAACCGGTGCGCAATCCCGCCGACCATCGCGACGTCGTGGGCGACGTGGCTTTCTCCAGCCCCGACGAGGCCCGCCGGGCGGTCACGGCTGCCGCCGGCGACGGCATGTCCTGGGGGAGCCAGCCGGTTGCGACACGTGCCGCAATCCTCGAGAAAGCCGCCGATCTGATGCAGGCCCGCGCCGCGACCTTGATGGCGCTCGCCATGCGCGAGGCCGGCAAGACGGCGGCCAACGCCATTGCCGAAGTGCGCGAAGCGGTCGATTTCCTGCGCTATTACGGGGCGCAAGCGCGTTCGACCTTCGGCCCGGCCCAGACGCCGCTCGGGCCCATCGTCTGCATCAGCCCATGGAACTTTCCGCTCGCCATTTTCACCGGCCAGATCGCCGCGGCGCTCGCTGCCGGCAATCCCGTCCTTGCCAAGCCGGCGGAGGAGACGCCGCTGATCGCTGCAGAAGCCGTGCGACTGCTGCACGAGGCGGGCGTGCCGCCGGCCGCGTTGCAGCTGTTGCCCGGCGACGGATCGATCGGCGCGGCACTGGTCGCGGCGCCCGAGACCGCGGCGGTGATGTTCACCGGCTCGACCGAAGTCGCCAGGGCGATCCAGGCGCAATTGTCGACGCGACTGACGTCGACGGGCAAGCCGATCCCGCTGATCGCCGAGACCGGCGGCCAGAATGCCATGATCGTCGATTCCTCCGCGCTGGCCGAACAGGTCGTCGGCGACGTCATCGCCTCGGCCTTCGACAGCGCCGGACAGCGCTGCTCGGCGCTACGCATCCTCTGCCTGCAGGAGGAGGCCGCCGACCGGATCCTTGCCATGTTGAAGGGTGCGGTAGCGGAACTCGGCGTCGGCCGCACCGACAGGCTGTCGACCGACGTCGGTCCGGTGATCACCGCCGAAGCCAAAGCGGCGATCGAGGCGCATATCGAGCGCATGCGCGGCCTCGGCCACAACGTGCACCAACTTGAGCTGCCGCCCGAGTGCGACGGTGGCACCTTCGTTGCCCCGACCATCATCGAGATCAATTCGATCAAGGATCTGGGCCGGGAGGTGTTCGGCCCCGTGCTGCACGTCGTCCGCTATGCCCGCGACGGGCTCGAGGCACTGGTCGACGCGATCAACGCCACCGGCTACGGCTTGACCTTCGGTCTGCATACCCGCCTCGATGCCACCATCGCCCGCGTCTCGTCGCGCATCCGTGCCGGCAACCTCTACGTCAACCGCAACATCATCGGCGCGGTCGTCGGCGTGCAGCCGTTCGGCGGGCGCGGCCTGTCGGGCACCGGCCCCAAGGCCGGCGGACCGCTGTATCTGTCGCGCCTCGTCGTGACCGCGCCTGCCGTGCTCCCCAGCGGTGGCGCAGCCGATCCGGCGGCGACCGCCTTTGCCGAATGGCTCGAGGGCAGGGGACATGCCGCGTCGGCTGCCGGTGTCAGGGCTCAGATCTCCCGCTCGCCGCTCGGGTACGAGACGGACCTCGCCGGCCCGGTCGGCGAGCGCAACGCCTATGCGCTCAATCCGCGCGGGGTGGTGTTCGTGGTTCCGGACAGCGAGGAGGGGCTGTTCGTCCAGCTGGGTGCGGTACTGGCGACCGGCAATCGGGCGCTCGTCGCCGCGTCGCCGATGCTGCTGCAAGGTCTGTCCGACCTGCCCGCGTTGGTTGAAGCTCGGATTGCCGTCGCCGAAGGCGATCTTGGCGCAGCGGACATCGCCGCGGCGCTGATCGAGGGCGGACCGGACAGGCTCGTCTCCGAACTGCAAGGCCTCGCCGCGCTACCGGGCGCGGTGGTGACGGCGCAAGCGGCGTCCGGCGACACGGCCGTCAGCGCCGGCGCCTATTGGCTGGACGGGCTGCTGGAAGAGGTTTCGGTGTCGATCAACACGGCGGCGGCCGGCGGCAACGCCAGCCTGATGGCCATTGGGTAGTAAGTCTGTGAAGCTTACACGAACAGGTCGATCCGACTCTGCGATCCGGTTTGCGCAATCTGGTTGCGCGCTTGCTGAAGCGCTGAAGCATTCTTGCTGTCGCTGAAGAATGAAAGCTTGCTAAGGTCTGTGATGTAGCCGTCGCTAACAAACGAATATTTGGTTCCGGCGGCGTTCTTAATTGCGTTCGCAAGCATATTGACGACCGGATCGCCGCTATCGACATTCTCTGCCTTCGTGCCTGGGTGCTGCGAGACTTCTGATTGGTAGTCCGCCTGAAGAGCCGCTCGGTTCGCGCGCCAGTTGTCGGAGGATTTCTCCTCGGTACTGACGGAGTCCAGGAATTTAATGCCCGCCAAAAAGCCAGCCGTTGGATCGCTTATAAAAGCTGAAGGGTTATCGAGGCCCATAGCGGTTGTCTGCTGTTGGCCCATCGCTACTTGAGCGAATGTCTGCTCGTCTTGCGAAAACTTTCCGCCGCTGTTGCTTGCGATTGCATAGAGGGACCGCCGATCGAGCCCTGCAAAGGCGAAATCGACATCCGCTTGCGTGCCCTGATTCTCGCCCATGCCCAGGACATGCCCAGACTCTTTCATTTTTGCTTCGTTTGCGCTCAACGCCGCGCGTGCGTCGACAGTCACATCCGCGAAGCTCTTTGTCGTCGCACCGGAGGGCTTCGCGATCACAGTGATGTCTTTGGATGGTTTCGGGGTCGTTGCCGGCGCAGCGGCACTGGCGGACGACGCTGACGAATCAGGAGCTTGCGATGCGTTCGGATTGGTTGAATCTACATCACTCTTGGTCAGGGACATGTAACTGCTGAGGGAATTGCCTATTGCGCCAATGCTGGACATTTCGTCAGTCCCTCTCAACTTCGTGCAGTGCCGACGATCCAGATACAGACTGAAACATATACATTAACTTTTCGTTAGGGAATACGCTTGCCAGTCGCCAATCAAGATAACGGCCCCTCTCGGATCCCCCTACTGCGCCTCACCCGACCCGACCGCCGATCTTGATCGCCGTCTCGCGCACGATCAGTTGCGTCGGCAGCGTGATCAGCTGCGACGGCGCGTCGATCCCGGCGATCATGGCGAGCAGCAGGTTGACGGCGGCACGCGCCATCTGCGGCAACGGCTGCCGGATGGTGGTCAGCGCCGGGTGCAGCTGCGCGGCAAGCGGGATGTCGTCGAAGCCGATCAGCGACATGTCTTCCGGTACCCTGAGCCCGGCCTGACGGATCGCCGTCATGGCGCCGAAGGCGCTGACGTCGTTGGCGGCGAAAATCGCCGTCGGCGGGCGTTTCAGCGCCAACAGCCGCTTGGCCGCCTCGTAGCCGCCCTTTTGCTGAAAGTCGCCCTTGGAGATGAGATCGTCGCCCTGGTCGAGGTTCAACTGGCTGCGCATGTCGCAATAGGCGCGGCGGCGATCGCGCGCCGAGGCGAGCCGCTCGTTGCCGGTGATGAAGCCGATGCGTTTGTGGCCGAGATCGGCCAGATGCTGAACGGCCAGCCGCGCGCCGGCGTAATTGTCGGCAATGACCGCGGGAAACGGATCGGGTTTGGTCTGGTCGATGGTGACGATCGGGATGTGCGAGCGCGTCAGCGTCGCGAGATAGTCGGATTCGTACGGCAGGATGACGATGACGCCATCGGCGACCTGATTTAAGAGATCGACGACATTGCCGGGCGGGCTGCGGTTCTCCGCCGGCAGCGAATAGACCAGCATCTCGTAGTCGACGGCGCGCGCCGCCGAGCCGATGTTCAGCACGAGTTCGCTGGTGAAACCGGTATAGAGCTGTCCGATCACGCCGATCAGATGGGTCTGGCCGCCTGACAGTTTCTGCGCGGCCCGATTGGCGACGTAGCCGATCTCGTCGGCGATGCGCATGATCTCGTCGCGCGTTCGCTCCGACACCCCCGGACGATTGTTCACGGCCCTGGAAGCGGTCATGATCGAGACGCCGGCAATCTTGGCGACCTCGGCGAGGGTCGGCACCGGTCTTTGCCTCATAACGGGATCACACACCTTTGCCGGGTTCGCGGCATTCCGTTTCGCTTCAGCGGGTTGCGAACGAGTCTGGCGCTCGCGAGTCTGTCGTCGCGGCGCAGATTAGAGGCATTGGCCGGCCAATGCAAAGTCGATTGACAGGCTATAACGTTACCGCTAACGTTTTGCCTAACCGCAACGCGAGCGGACAATCGCGAAGGGAGGAGATCATGTCAGCCAAACGGGCATCCATGCTGTCTGCGCTTCTGATGGGGGCGTCGTTCGCCGTGTTCGCCGGCACCGCCGCCCTCGCCGACGACGTAAAGACCATCACCGAATGGGACCTGCAGACGACCCCCGCGGCCGTCAAGGTCATCCGCGACGCCGCCGATCGCTTCGAGGCGACACATCCGGGCTTCAAGGTCGCCGACACGCACATCCAGAACGATGCCTATAAGGCGAAGATCAAGATCGCCTTCGGCGCCAATGATGCCCCGTGCATCTTTTCGAGCTGGGGCGGTGGTCCGTTGCGCGAATACGTGCACGCCAATCAGGTGCTCGACCTGACGCCCTATCTCGCCAAGGATCCGGCCTTCAAGGATCGCTTTCTGCCGGCGAGCTTCGGCGCCGTCACCGCCGACGGCAAGATCTACGGCCTGCCGGCCGAGAACTCTGCTGCGGCGCTGATCTTCTACAACAAGGACATGTTCGCCAAGCTCGGCCTCACGCCGCCGGCGACCTGGGAAGACCTGCTCAAGGTCATCGACGTGTTGAAGTCGAAGGACATCGCCCCCTTCGCGCTTGCCAACAAGGGCAAGTGGCCGGGCTCGATGTATTTCGTCTATCTCGCCGATCGCATCGGCGGACCGGACGCCTTCGCCAACGCCGTGCAGCGCAAGCCCGGCGGGTCGTTCGAGGATCCGGCCTTCATCGAGGCCGGCAAGCGTTTGCAGGAACTGGTCAAGGCCGGGGCCTTTGCCAAGGGCTTTAACGGTCTCGATTGGGACGTCGGCGCCGCTCGTCGCCTGCTTTATTCCGACAAGGCGGCGATGGAGCTGATGGGCGTCTGGGAAGCCTCGATCATTCGCGGCGAGAACCCGGACTTCGCCAAGAAGCTCGGCTTCTTCCCGTTCCCGTCGGTTCCCGGCGGCAAGGGCGATCCGAACGCCGTCATCGGCACGTTGGGCGACAACTTCGTCTCCGTCTCGGCCTCCTGCCCCTACAGGGACGCGGCGGTCGACCTGATCAAGACGCTCACCGACGACAAGGCCGCCGCCGGGCGTCTGGCCGACGGCCGTGCCATGCCGTTGAAGGGCATCAAGATCGAGGATCCCTTCGTCGCCTCGATGTTCGCCCTGATCTCCAAGGCCCCGAGCGTCCAACTCTGGTACGACCAGGAACTGCCGCCGAAGCTGGGTGAGCTGCACAAGGATACGACGCAGGCCCTGTTCGGCCTGTCGGTGACGCCGGAGGCTGCCGCCAAGCAGATGGAAGAGGCCGCCAAGGAAGAACTGAAGTAAGTCTCTCTTCACGGACGACCGGGCCATCGTTGGAACAACGGGCGATGCGATCGAACCTTTCGAGGTGGATCGTGCCGCCGCCGCTTCCCTCCGACGGTGGCCCGAATACGCCGATGGACGGCGGCCCGCCGCTGGCGCGCCGAACAGTCCTGTCATTCCCTGAACTGACGACGGCCGCCGCCGTCGACGCCCGCAACGCTGGCTTTCGCCCTGGTCGGATCGACCCGGCAGCGACCGTGTTGGGGCGGACCCGGGCGGCGAGGAGGCTCCATGGTCGACATCAGCGCCAGACTGGCGGGCGATGAGCCCCGCAGCTCTCGCCGGCTCGCCCGGGATCTGGCCCCGATCGTGTTTCTGGGGCCGGCCGTGCTGCTGCTCCTCGTCTTCCTGATCTATCCGCTGATGTCGAGCTTTCGCCTGTCGCTGCTTGCCTGGAACGGACTGGGGCACGAAGGCAGCTACATCGGCCTCGCCAACTGGTGGCGGCTGTTGCACGACGGATTGTTCTGGGCGGCGGCGAAGAACAACATCCTCTTGGCCGTCTTCTCCGTGCTGATCCAGCTGCCCATCGCCGTCGTTCTGGCCGTTGTTCTCGACGGACTGGGGCGCGGCTCGCAACTGCTGAAGATCCTCTACTTCTTGCCGCTCTTAATGTCGTCGGTGGCGCTCGGCGTGCTGTTCAAGAATTTCTACGATCCGAACTTCGGCCCGCTGAACGCACTGCTGGAGGGCATCGGTCTCGGCGGCTTGCAGCAGGACTGGCTCGGCGACACCCACTTCTCGCTCGCTTCCGTCATCGCGGTGATCTGCTGGCAGAACATCCCGTTCTACATGGTGCTGTTCCTCGCCGGCCTCGCCTCGTTTCCGGCCGAATTGTCGGAGGCCGCCGTCCTCGATGGCGCCAGCCAGATGACCATCTTCTGGCGGCTGAAACTGCCGCACCTGAAGGGCACGCTGCGGACCGGAGCGCTGCTCGCCATCATTGGTTCGCTCCGCTACTTCGACTTGATCTACGTGATGACCGGCGGCGGCCCGGAAGGCGCATCCGAACTGATGGCGACCTACATGTACCATCAGGTCTTCGCCTCGTTCCAACTCGGCTACGGCTCCACCGTCGCCTCGGCCATGTTCATCGTCGTCACGGTGATTGCGGCGATTTCGCTGCGGCTCACCAGCCGACTCGAGACGGAGGTTTGAGCCATGGCTGCCTTCCTCGGTCGCCGCTTCGTCTTGGCCAGCTTGGGGCTGTTCTGGCTGGCGGTGACCACGTTGCCGTTTCTCTACCTGGCGCTGATGAGCCTCAAGACGCAGCAGGAGACCTATTCGGCCTCGATCTGGGCGCTGCCGAACAGCTTCAACCTCGTCAACTATGAAGAGGTGCTGCGCGGTCGCTTCTTCACCTACCTCGGCAACAGCGTGCTCGTGGTGTCGATCTCGGTCGCCCTGATCGTGCTGATCAGTTCGATGGCCGCCTATGCGCTCGCCCGGCTGAAGTTCCGGCTGAACGGTCCGCTGTTCGCGCTGATCGTCGCCGGCATGATCGTGCCGGTGCATGTGACGCTGGTGCCGATCTACTTGCTGACCCGCGAGATCGGCCTTTACGACACGCCGTTCGGGTTGATCGGCCCTTACGTCGCGATCTCCCTGCCGATTTCGGTGTTCATCCTGACCGAGTTCATGCGGCAGATCCCGAAGGAACTGGAAGAAGCGGCCGAGCTCGACAACTGCGGACCCTTCACGAAGTTCTTCAAGATCTTCCTGCCGCTGTCCGGACCTGGCATTTCCACGGTGGCGATCTACAACGCCATTCAGCTGTGGAACGAGTTCATCTTCGCCTATGTGCTCACCTCTTCACCCGACAAGCGCACCTTGCCGTTGGCGGTGTGGGATTATCAGGGCGAATACCAGACCAATATTCCCGCCACGCTCGCGGTCGTCACCTTGAGTTGCCTGCCATTGATCATCGCCTATGCGATCGGCCAGGAGCACATCGTCAAGGGCATGATGGCCGGGTCGCTCAAAGGTTGACGTGAAGGGACCTGCCCATCCATGACCAGTATCTCGTTCTCCCACGTCGCCAAGAACTTCGGCAAGGTGCAGGTGATCCGCGACGTCGACCTCGACATCGCGCCAGGTGAATTCTGCGTCTTCCTCGGACCTTCCGGCTGCGGCAAGTCGACGCTTCTTCGCATGATCGCCGGGCTCGAGGCCGCCGGCGCCGGCGAGATCCGCATCGACGGCCGCCTGATCAACAATGTGCCCGCCGCCGAGCGCCAGGTCGCCATGGTGTTTCAGAACTACGCGCTCTATCCGCACATGACCGTCTACGAGAACATGGCCTTCGGCCTGAAGCAGACCAAAGTGCCCGGACCCGAGATCAAGGCGCGCGTTGCCGAAGCCGCCCGCATCCTGCAGATCGAGCCGCTGTTGGATCGCATGCCGAAGGCCTTGTCGGGCGGCCAGCGCCAGCGCGTCGCCATCGGCCGGGCGATCGTGCGCCAGCCGAAAGTCTTTCTGTTCGACGAACCGCTCTCCAACCTCGACGCGGCGCTGCGCGTCCACATGCGCTCGGAAATCGCCAGCCTGCACCGGAAGTTCCCGTCGGCCTCCGTCGTCTACGTGACGCACGACCAGATGGAGGCCATGGCGCTCGCCGACAAGATCGTGCTGCTGCACACCGGCCGCACCGCACAAGAGCGCGGCTCGATCGCCCAGGTCGGCGGCCCGCTCGATCTCTACCATCGCCCGAAGAACCGCTTCGTTGCCAGCTTCCTCGGCTCGCCGACCATGAATTTCCTCACCGCGTCCCTGGTCGGCGCCGATGCGAGCGGGGCGGCGGTGGAACTGTCCGGCGGCGAGCGCATCGCGCTGCCGGTCGACGCCCGCTCGCTCGACCTCGGTGCGCGCCTGACGCTGGGCGTCCGCCCGGAACATCTGTCGCCGGCCGCCGATGCGACCGCCCAGACCATCGTCCGGCCGGTCGAGATGATCGAGCATTTCGGCGAATTCAGCTTCGTCTACCTAACCTCCGGCGATGGCACGCCGCTGATCGCCAAGGTGCAAGGCGAGACGGCGATGCCGGCCGACAAGACGTTCCGCCTCGGCGTTCCGGCCGGCTGCTGCCACCTGTTCGGACCCGATGATCTGGCGCTGCCGCGCGTTGCCGGCGCCTGATCTCCCTCGACCGACCTTGAGGAATTGAAGATGTCCCGTTCTTACAAAGACCCGAGCCGGCCGGTCGCCGACCGCGTGGCGGATCTCGTCGCCCGGATGACCATCGACGAAAAGATCGCCCAGCTGCATTCGTTCTGGCTGATCCTGTCGCCCGACGGCGAGCACCGGGTCCGCTCCGACGCCTTCACCGGTTCGTCCGATGCGTCGAAGGTGCGCGAATTGTTGCGACACGGGCTCGGCCAGATCACCCGGCCGCTCGGTACCCATATCGTCGATCCCGAGGCCGGCGTTCGTGCGCTCAACGCCCTGCAGAAATTCATCGTCGAGGAGACCCGCCTCGGCGTGCCGGTGATGAGCCACGAGGAGTGCCTGACCGGGCTGATGGTGAAGGGCGCCACGCTGTTCCCATCGGCGCTCGCCTTCGGCGCCACCTGGGACCCGGAGCTGATCGAGGAGGTCGGACGCATCATCGGGCTGGAGGCCCGCTCCGTCGGCTGCCATCAGGGTCTCGCGCCGGTGCTCGACGTCGCCCGCGACGCCCGCTGGGGCCGCACCGAGGAAACCTTCGGCGAGGATCCCTATCTCGTCGGCGTGCTGGCCAGCCGCTACGTCGAGGGCCTGCAGGGCAAGAACCGCGATTTCCTCGCCACGCTGAAGCACTACGCCGGTCATTCGTTCTCCGAAGGCGGCCGCAACCACGCGCCGGTCAATCTCGGATGGCGCGAGCTCAACGACACCTTCCTCTTACCGTTCGAGATGGCGGTGAAGCTGACTAAGGCCGGTTCCGTCATGCCGGCCTACCACGATATCGACGGCGAACCCTGCCACGCCTCGTACCATCTGCTGACCGAGGTGCTGCGCCGGGATTGGGGCTTCGACGGCCTCATCGTCGCCGATTACATCGGCGTCAGCCTCTTATATCAGCACCACGGCATTGCGGCGGACCGCGCCGCGGCGGGCGCCATCTCGTTCAATGCCGGCCTCGATATCGAATTGCCCGGCGAGGACTGTGCGCTGCACCTGAAGACCGCGATCGCCCGCGGCGAGATCACGGTCGAGACCATCGATGCCATTGTCACTCGCATCCTCGACTGGAAGATGCGCCTCGGCATCTTCGAGAAGCCATATGCCGACGAGGGCGCCATCAGCCTGCAGACGCCCGAGGCGCTCACGCTCGCCCGCAAGGTCGCCGAGGAATCGGTGGTGATCCTGTCGAACGACGGCACCCTGCCGCTGAAACCGGGCGAGAAAGTCGCCATCATCGGCCCGACCGCCGATGATCCGTTGGCGCTGCTCGGCGACTACGCTTTCCCGGTGCATCTGATCATCGCCGATCTGAACGACACGACCCAGAACGTCGTCACCCCGCTCGCCGCGTTCCGTTCAAGCCTCGGGGATGACAACGTCCACTATGCCCGCGGCTGCCACATCCTGGAACAGCGCCGCTCCGGCAATCCGGTGTTCCCCGGCGACGTCGAGGATTCGGCTTCGCTGCAGCAGGGCTCGGACCTGTCGACCCGGCTCGACCTGATCCCGGCGGCGGTCGCCGCGGCAAATGCCTCCGACGTGGCGATCGTCTTCGTCGGCGATCTCTCCGGCATCTTCAATACCGGCACGGTGGGCGAGGGGTCCGATGCCGCGACCCTCGACCTGCCCGGCGTGCAGCAGCAACTGCTCGACGCGGTCGTTGCCACCGGCAAGCCGGTCGTGGTGGTGCAGACGTCCGGCCGCCCCTACAATCTCGGCGGGCTCGAACACAAGCTGGCGGCGCAGGTGATGGCCTTCTTCGGCGGCCAGCAGGGTGGACCCGCGATCGCCAACGTGCTGACCGGCAAGGTCGAACCTTCCGGCCGGCTGACGCTGTCGGTGCCGCGCTCGGTCGGCGCCATGCCGTACTTCTACAATCACAAGCTGAAGAGCTCGGGCACGCCGATCGCCGCGCATTTTGGCAGCCAGTATCCCTTCGGCCATGGCCTCGGCTACACCGAGTTTGCCTATGACGATGTGGCGCTGGCCGCGGGCCAAGTCGACGTCGCCACCGGCGAGATCGCGCTGAGCTTCACCGTGACCAACACCGGCAGGCGCAAGGGCACCGCCGTGCCGCAGCTCTACGTGCGCGACCTCGTCGCCTCGGCCGTCCGCCCGGTCAAGGAGCTGAAGGCTTTCGCCCGCATCGACCTCGCGCCCGGCGAGGCGCGCCGCCTCACCTTCCATGTACCGACCGACATGCTCAATTTCACCGGCCCGGCGGGCGACCGCATCGTCGAACCCGGCGGCATCGATCTGATGATCGGCGCCTCGTCCGGCGACATCCGGCTGAAGACGCGCGTTGAATTGACCGGCGCAACCCGCCACTTGCCGCGCGACTGGCGCATGCTGAGCCGCTGGTCGTGAGCCGATCGTCTCGTCTGATGTCGCGCCGGGCGGCCTGTCGCCCGGAACGAGATCGGGTGGGCAGTCGTCTGCGCCAGTTCACGCCGGCCGGACGATGCCCTTCTTCAGGATGAAACAGCCGTAGACGCGGGTCTCGCCGGTGACCAGCACGGCGAAGCTCGTCGCGGCGCGGGCATAGAAGGCATGCCGCTCGATGCCGGCCATCGGCTGGTGGCGTCCGAGCGCCTTGTCGACGACGCCCTGCACTTCGACCTGCACCGGCGGGATCGCGGCCGGGTCGCCCGCCACTTCCATGCGGAAGACGGCATCTTCGACGAAGTCGTCGAGCGGCATGACCGACAGCACGGCCTCGATGGCGCGCGGCGCCGGCACGCCGGTCAGCCGGATCGGATGCCCGACGACAGTCTTCCGGGCAGTGGAAACGGCGGGATAATTGGTGTCGACGACGATGAGTTCGTCGCCATGCCCCATCTGCCGGAGCGCGTAGAGCAGCTCCGGATCGAGCAGCGGGTCCAGTCCGATCAGCATGATTTCCTCCCGTCGCGTGCGGCCGGTCGCTTGGCTTTGCCCGTTGGCTTGCCACCCGGTCATCTGCGACTCACCTGCTTTTAGCCTTTGCGATCGCGGCGTGCCATCCGGCGATCACCGTGTCGCGCCAGGCCGAACCTGCCGCCGGCTCGAATACTTTGTGCGCCCCGGCGGGCGCATCGGCGGCGAGCCCGAGCGCCGACGCGGCCATGGCCGCGACGCCGATGGCGCTGAGTTCGGCGACATCCGAACGATGGACCGGCTTTGCCAGGATGTCGGCCTGCAACTGCATCAGGAATGCATTGGCCGAGGCGCCGCCGTCGGCGAGGAGAGCCTTGAGCGGCTGGCCGATGTCCTGCTGCATGGCGGCGAACACGTCGTAGATCTGCAGGGCGATTGCCTCGAAGGTGGCACGTGCCACATGCGCCGGCGTCGTCGCCAAGGTCATGCCGGTAACGAGGCCTGTGGCATAGTCGTCCCAATGCGGCGCGCCGAGGCCGGCAAGCGCCGGGACCACTGCGACGCCGTTCGAGGTGGCGACGGTCTGGGCGAGGTCCGACAGATCGGCGGCGCCCTTGAGCCCGAGCATCGCGGCCATGAAGGCGGCGGCCTGCGCCGAGACCGTGATATTGCCCTCGAGCGCGTAGGCCGTCTGCGCTCCGCGGCTCCAGGCGATGGTGCCGGACAGGCCGTGAGCCGAGGCGACGCGGCGTCCGGTCAGCGTCATCAACGACGAGCCCGTGCCGTAGGTGGCCTTGACCGCGCCGGGCGCACGCACCCCGTGACCGTAGAGCGCGGCATGGCTGTCGCCCATCATGGCGTGGATGGGAATGCCGGCGGGGAGAGCCGTGACAGCTGGCGCCGTCTCGCCGAAGCGGGCATCCGACGGCAGCGGTTCGGGCAGGCACCCGGTCGGCACGCCGAACAGCCGGCAGAGGTCGTCGTCCCAGCGAAGCGTCGCCGTATTGAACAGCTGCGTGCGCGAGGCGTTGGAATGGTCGGTGGCGAAGCGCCTGGTCGCGGTCAGCTTGTACAGCAGCCAGCTGTCGACGGTGCCGGCGGCGAGCCGGCCGCTGTCAGCCACAGCCTTGACGCCCGGATTGCGCTTCAAGAGCCAGCCCAGTTTCGAGGCCGGGAACAGCGGATTGAGGGCGAGGCCGGTCGCGTCGATGATCCCGGCGTCGGCGCCGGCCGCCCGGATTGCATCGCAGTCCTCGGCCGAACGCCGGCACTGCCACAGGATCGCCGGCGCGACGGGTTTGCCGGTCGCCTGGTCCCAGGTGACGAGCGTCTCGCGCTGGTTGGTGATGGCGAGCGCGGCGATGGTTCGTCCGTCGAGCCGGGCGACGATGTCGGCGATGACGGCGGCAACGCTTGCCCAGATCGCGTCGGCCGACTGTTCCGCCCAGCCCGGATGCGGATAGGCCGAGGTCATCGGCGCCGAGGCGATCAGCGCGATCTGGCCGGCGCCATCGACCAGCACCGCCTTGGTGTTGGTGGTCCCCTGGTCGATGGCGAGGACGAAGGGCGCGCTCACGTCGCCCTCCGCGCCATCGCCTTGCGGGCGGCGTCGGCAATGCCCGCGCGGCTCAGTCCGAAGGTCTCGAACAGATAGTCGATCGTGCCGGTCGGCAGGAACCCGGGGAAGCCGACGCGCTCAACCGGTACCGGGCACGTCTCCGCGGTGAATTCGGCAACCGCGCCGCCGAGCCCGCCGCGGACGCCGGCCTCTTCCGCCGTGACGATCGCCCCGAGTTTGGCCGCGGCAAGCACCGCCTCGCCGTCGAACGGGGCCAGCGTGGAGAAATTGAGGACGCGCGCCGAAATCCCCTCCAAGGCCAGTTGATCGGCCGCCTCGACCGCCAGATGCACCAGCGTGCCGCAGGCGAGAATCGCGACGTCGGAGCCCTCGCGCACCAGTTCGGCGCGGCCGGGCCGGAATGTGCGGTTGGGGATGTCGAGATCCGGCACCGGCATGCGGCTCAGGCGAATGTAGACCGGACCTTCGTGTCTTGCCGCCCATGTCACCGCTTCCGCCGTCTCCCAAGGGTCGGTGGGGGTGATGATGGTCAGATTGTCGAGCGGCCGAAGCCAGGCGAAATCCTCGATCGAATGATGCGTCGGACCGAGTTCGCCGTAGGCGATGCCGGAGGACTGGCCGATCAGCTTGACGTTGACATTGGCGTAGGCGACGTCGGCCTTCACCTGTTCGAGCGCGCGGCCGGTCAGGAAGCACGAGGCGGCGGAAACGAACGGGATCTTGCCGCCGTTGGCGAGTCCGGCGCCGACGCCGACCAGCGTCTGTTCGGCGATGCCGACATTGATCGTGCGATCCGGGAATTTCTTCTGGAAGCCGCCGAGTTTCGAGGAGCCGACACTGTCGCTGACGACGACGACGATGTTGGGATTGATCTCGGCAAGGCCTTCGATGGTCCGCGCCCATGCCTCGCGACAGTCGTGCCATTGCTGGCGGCCCGCATCGTCCCGCATCGCTTCGCCCCGCGCCGCTTCGCCATGTGCCATCAGACGAGTTCCTTCAAGGCTTGTTCGTACTGCGCCGGGCTCGGCACGCCATGGTGCCAGACCGCCTTGTTTTCCATGAACGAAACGCCCTTGCCCTTGATCGTGTTGGCGATCACGCACAGCGGCTTGGTCCTGTCCCCGACCGGCGCGGCGAGGACGGCAAGCAGCGCCTCGATATCGTGACCGTCGACCATCTCCACGTGCCAGCCGAAGGCGCGGAACTTGTCGTCGAGCGGGTCGAGCCCGTTGGTCTCTTCCGTTCCGGCGCCCTGCTGCAGCCGGTTGCGATCGACGATCATGGTGAGATGGCTCAAGTGCCGGTTGCCGGCCGACATGGCCGCCTCCCAGTTCGAGCCTTCCTGCAATTCGCCGTCGCCGGTCAGCACGAAGGTCCGGTAGGCGAGCCCCGACAGCTTGCCGGCAATGGCGATGCCGAGTGCCACCGGCATGCCGTGGCCGAGCGGCCCGGTGTTGGTCTCGATGCCGGCCAGGTAGTTGCGGTTCGGGTGACCGTTCAGCCGGGAGTTCGGCTGCATGTAGGTTGCGAGCCAGTCCTCGGGGAAGTAGCCAGCGCCAGCGAGCACCGAGTAGAAGGCGCCGGTGGCGTGCCCCTTCGACATGATGAAGCGGTCGCGGTCGGGCATCTTCGGTACGACCGGATCGTAGCGCATGACGCCGAAGTAGAGCGTCGCCAGGATGTCGGTGGCGGAGAAGTCGCCGCCGAGGTGTCCGAGCTGCTTGTCGTACACCATCTTCAGCGCATGGCGGCGCATCCACACCGCCTTCTCCCGGATCCTGGCAACCGTATCGTTCAAAAGGGACATGGGTCTCTCGTCAGCTGCGCTTGAAGGAGACGGCGCTCGGTTCAGCGGCGCCGTTGTGGTGGTAGATCGGCCAGCCGAGGTAGCGGTAGACCGCCTCGTTGACGATCTCGGCGTGGCGCCCGCGCACCATGGCGACGTGATGTTCGAAGCCGTTCTGGGTGATGAAGCGCATCAGCTCCCTGAGCCGGCTGACCTTCGTCACCGCAATGCCGCCGTCCATCGGGAACGGGTCGTCGGTGAACTCGCCCTCGCCCAGGTAGCACTTGAGCGTGCCGGCGCGATCGTCGCTGGACAGGCGGAAATAGGTCATCGGGCCGGCCTTTACCTTGCCCTTGACCGCGCCGAAGCACTTTTCGCGCCCGAGCGACTCTCCCAGAACATCCAGTTCGCCGATCTCCGGCGTATCGCCGAGGAAGCTCTTCGGATAATTGCCGCAGTGGGTGCAGACGCAGATTTCCGGTTCGAGCCCGTAGTTGTTGTTCCAGTCGAGGATGGCCGATGGCGCACCCGACGCGAGCGCCAGCGCATACATCGAGATCGATCCCATGACGTCGACCTCGCAGGCCGACGGCATCAAGTCCTCGCCCATCATCGACATGGTGAGACAGGTGGCGCAGCCGAAATTATCCTGCAGCGAACGCCAGCATTGGATGGCCGATGCGTCGCAGCCGTTGTCGGCGATCCAGCGATTGACCGCGAGCGTCCACTTCGCCTGCCTGAGGACCTGCTCCGGCTTGATGTGGCTGGCAATGCGGCCATAGGCCCGGATGCGATCGAGCTTTTCATTGAGCGCCGGTTCGGCGTCGGCTATCGCGCCGGCCGCGCCGAGCAGTTCGGACAGATCGACGGTGACGACCGTGATGCCCGAGGCCTGCAACAGCTTTTCCGAATAGCGCATGGTCTGGAAGGCGCCGGTGCGGGCACCGATGGCGCCGATGCGGGCGCCTTTCAACCCCTTCACCGTGCGGCAGACGCGGGCGAAGCGATCGAGGTCGGCCTTGAATTCGGCGCTCGCGGTATCGCAGGTGTGCGACGTGGTCTCGGTGAAGGCAACGCCGTATTGCCAGAAGTTGTTGGCGACCGAGAGCTTGCCGCAGAATGCGTCGCGCCGCTCCTTGACCGAAACCTTCGTCGGGTCGTCGTTGCTCGCCTGTAACAGGATCGGCACGTTGAGGCCGGAGCGGCGGATGAGTTCGGCAACCGCGATCTCGTCGCCGAAATTGGGCAGCGCGATAATGAGCCCATCGATGTCGTCGCGCCGCGCCTTGAACGCTTTGGCATAGACGTCGGCGTCGGCGATCGACTGCACGGCGCCGTTCACCGTCGCCTCGAACGGCAGAATCACAGCTTCGAGCCCAAGATCGCCAAGATGGGCGAGTATGTCTTCGCGTGCCTGGCGACACGGCGCGCCGCTGAAAAAGGCGCGTGACCCGATGACCACCCCGAGGGTGATCTTTTTGTTGATGATCAGGCTCATGTGGACCTCCAATCGCGCTTCCATGCCGAAGCGGCGCGGCTTTCGAGTTTTTTTGATTGCTATCGCTTGACGCCATATTGGACACAAAGCATTGCCTGTTTCAAGGGCCAAAAGCTGAATTCTTGGGCGGATTGGTCCAGACTCCGGCCATTCGCGATTCCTGCGCTTGCTTTCGGCCGGAAAAATGTTACGTTTGCTCCACCGCAGTCAAAGCGGACACCGCGTTGCAGGCATCAATCAAAAACATTCGATAGAAATCGAGCATCAGATTGGTGTTGATTGATGTCGGACCCATGGGAGGATTCTATGACCATCAGCCGTCGTTTGCTCGTTTCCGTGGCCGTTTTCGGCCTAACTGGCACGCTGGCCGGCTTTGCCGCCGCTGCCGACAAGATCGCGATCATCACGCCCGGCCACGACAACCCGTTCTTCAAAGCCGAGGCCGTCGGCGCCGAAGCGAAAGCCAAGGAACTGGGCTACGAGGCCATCGTCATGGTGCACAATGACGATGCCAACAAGCAGAACGAGCTGTTCGATTCCGCGATCGCCGCGGGTGTCAAGGCCATCGTGCTCGACAACGCCGGCGCCGATGCGACCGTCGCTGCCGTGAAGAAGGCCAAGGACAAGGGCATCCCGTCCTTCCTGATCGACCGCGAGATCACCGCCTCCGGTATCGCCATCTCGCAGATCGTCTCCAACAACTACCAGGGCGCCCAGCTCGGAGCCCAGGAATTCGTCAAGCTGATGGGCGAGAAGGGCCCGTTTGCCGAGCTCGTCGGCAAGGAGTCGGATACCAACGCCGGCATCCGCTCGAAGGGCTATCACGACATCATCGATCAGTATCCCGATCTGAAGATGGTCGCCCACCAGACGGCCAACTGGTCGCAGCCGGAAGCCTACAAGGTGATGGAATCGATGCTGCAGGCGCATCCTGAGATCAAGGGCGTCATCTCCGGCAACGATACGATGGCCATGGGCGCCCGCGCGGCGCTGGAAGCGGCCGGGCGCGGCGACGTGATCGTCGTCGGCTTCGACGGCTCGAACGACGTGCGCGATTCGATCCTGAAGAACGGCATCAAGGCGACCGTGCTGCAGCCGGCCTATGCCGAAGCCCAGATCGCCGTCGAGCAGGCCGACAAATTCCTGAAGACCGGCAAGACCGGCGTCGCCGAGAAGCAGCTGATGGACTGCGTGCTCATCAACGCCGCCAACGCCAAGAAGCTCGAGACCTTCGCGCTCGCGAAGTGAAGAAGGCCCAACTCCCCGGCGGCCGCCAGGTCGCCGGGGGCATTTTCCGCCAACCGGCAGGACCACTCGGCGCGCATTGACCGTGTCCGGTGTCGGTTCGCTGCGCCTCGCGGTGCCGGATCGGAGCCAGTGCACCTGGCCAGGCTGAACGCTCGGGACGTCTCATGAAGACAATCGTGTTAAGTGCCGCGGTGCTCGCGGTGGCGTTTGCATTCACCGGCTGCAAGCTGGTGAAGACCGGCGGCGACGGCACGACTGCCCAGGTCGCCGCCGACGAGTCGGGCGACGACATCCGCAACGCTGCACGCATCCAGAAGACATATGAGCCGCAGCTCGTGCCGCTGATCCGCTCCTCGGCCGTCGATGTGGCGACGCTGAAGGCGGCGATCGGCGAGAGCCTCGACGCCGCCGGACAGAAATACGGCCATCGCGGCGCCGGCGAGGGCGGTGCCTGGAGCTTTGCCATCAAGGGCACCGGCAAGGTGGTTTCGGCGGCTCTGCAGAGCCGCGCCGCCCATATCGATCTCGATATCGATGGCGATGGCACGGCCGACGTCGTCATCCAGATCGGCCCGGTGGTGATGGGGTCGGCACTGCGCGATTTCGCACCCTTCTACAGTTTCACCGATTTCCGCGACCAGATCGAATTCGCCAAGCTCGGCCGCGCCTTGAACGCAGCCGCGGTCAAGGGGCTGACGCGGCCGACCAGCGACGTCACCGGCAAGACCGTGACCTTCGTCGGCGCGGTGTCGCTGCATTCGGCCGGCGAGACGCTGAACGTCGTTCCCATCTCGATCGAGATCGCGCCATGACAGAGACCAATCCGATCGGTCTGACGATTAGGGGCGGCGTCAAGGTCTATCCCGGCACGGTGGCGCTGAAAGGCGTCGACTTCGACTTGCGCATGGGCGCGGTCAACGTGCTGGTCGGCGAAAACGGCGCTGGCAAGTCGACGCTGATGAAGATCATCTCCGGCGTCGAGCCGCTGACCGAAGGCATGATTACCCTCGACGGCAACGAGGTGACGTTCGCCGACAAGGCGGATGCGGCCAGACGCGGCATCGGCATCGTCTTCCAGGAGCTGAACCTCTTCCCCAATCTGTCGGTGGCCGACAACATCTTCATCGGCCGCGAGAAGGCGCTCGCCGGCATTCACATCGACCGCAGCGCGCAGGCCGAAGGCGCCCGCGCGCTGATGACGCGGCTGGAACAGGACATCGAGCCTGACACGCCGCTCGGCAACTTGCGCATCGGCCAGCAGCAGATCGTCGAGATCGCCAAGGCTTTGGCGGAAGACGCCCGCATCCTGATCTTCGACGAACCGACCTCGGCGCTGTCCGCCTCCGAAGTCGACGTGCTGTTCCGCATCATCCGCGATCTGAAGAAGCACGGCGTCGGCATCGTCTACATCTCGCATCGCCTGGAAGAACTGATCCGCATCGGCGACTACATCACGGTGTTGCGCGACGGGCAGATCACCGGCACGCGGGCGATGGAGGGCGTCGACATCGCCTGGATCGTCAAGCACATGATCGGCAGCGCGTCGAAGGAATTCCCGCGCGGCGAGACCGTCATCTTCGGTGACGAGGTGTTCCGCTCCGAGGACGTCTCGTTGCCGCGGCTCGGCGGCGGCTACACCGTCGACCACGTCTCCCTGTCGGTGAAGGCCGGCGAGATCGTCGGCCTCTACGGACTGATGGGGGCCGGGCGCACGGAATTCCTCGAATGCGTCATGGCGCAGCACCCCGAGGCCTCCGGCAAGCTGTTCATCGCCGGCAAGCCGGTCAAGACCACGACCGCCGCCGGCCGCATCGACCTGGGGCTGGCGCTGATCCCGGAGGATCGCAAGCGCGACGGTCTGGTGCAGATCATGGCGATCCGCGAGAACCTCACCCTGTCTTCCCTGTGGAAGCTGGCGCGCGGCTTCCATCTGAACCTCGCGGCGGAAGCAAAAGCCGCGCTCGCCTTCGTCAAGAGCCTGTCGATCAAGATCGGCAATGTCGAGCACCCGGTCTCCTCGCTCTCCGGTGGCAACCAGCAGAAGGTCGTCATCGGCAAGGCGCTGATGACGCATCCGAAAATCCTGCTGATGGACGAGCCGTCGCGCGGCATCGACATCGGCGCCAAGGCGGAAGTGTTCCGCACCATGCGCCGGCTTGCGGCCGAAGGGCTCGGCATCCTGTTCGTGACCTCCGATCTCGAAGAGGTCCTCGCCCTCTCCGACCGCATTCTCGTCATGGCCAATGGCCGGATCACCGGCTCGTTCCCCTCCGGCTCAAATCCGGCGGACGTCATCTCGGCCACCGTACCCGCTCACTCCAGGACCGTCCCATGATGCGCGTTTCTCTCGGACACGACCTGTCGTCGACCTCCGCCACGCTGCTGATTCTCAGACTGCGCACCTTCGTCGCCCTGATCCTGGTGTTCGGCTTCTTCGCCTATGCGGCGCCGAACTTCCTGTCCGCCGAGAACGTCCTCATCGTGTCGAAGCACGTGGCGCTCAATGCCTTTCTCGCCGTCGGCATGACCTTCGTCATCATCACCGGCGGCATCGATCTGTCGGTCGGCTCGATCGTCGGGCTCTGCGCCATGGTCGCCGGCTGGCTGCTGCTCTACGGCATCAACACGGGGCTCGGCTGGACGATCGAATTCAATACGATCGAGATCTGCCTGATCGTCATGGTCGTCGGCGTCATCATCGGCTGGATCAACGGCATCTTGATTACCAAGCTCAATGTCGCGCCGTTCATCGCCACGCTCGGCACGCTCTACATGGCGCGCGGCGCCGCGCTCCTCTCCTCCGACGGCCGCACCTTCCCCAACCTCAACGGCAATCCGGAATACGGCTCCGACAGTTTCAAGGCGATCGGCGACGGCAATTTCCTCGCCATCCCCTTATCGATCTGGATGCTGATCGTCGTCGCGCTCATCGCCGCCTATGTCGCGGCGCGGACGCCCTTGGGGCGCCACATCTATGCCGTCGGCGGCAACGAGCGCGGCGCGGCGCTGTCCGGCGTCAACGTCGATCGCGTCAAGCTCTACGTCTACATGTTCTCCGGCATGTGTGCGGCACTGGTCGGACTGATCATCGCGTCGCAACTGCAGGCGAGCCACCCGGCGACCGGCGAGACCTTCGAATTGAATGCCATCGCCGCGGCGGTCTTGGGCGGTACCTCGATGTCGGGCGGACGCGGCAAGATCGGCGGCACCATCATCGGCGCCTTCGTCATCGGCATTCTCGCCGACGGCATGGTGATGATGGGCGTGTCGGCCTTCTGGCAGACGGTGATCAAGGGCGCGGTGATCGTCGCCGCCGTCGTCATCGACCAGGTGCAGCAGAAGCTGCAGGCGCGCGTCATCCTGCAACAGCGGGTTTGATCGGTCGTTCGAGCGCTGGGGCCGCGCTTTTCTGTTGCCTCGGCGATTTTAGCCGGTACACGTAAACTGTCAGAGGATAACTTCCGATCGCTTCTCATTTGGCGGGCTTCAGGATGGAATCAAAAGTGTTCCAGGAGACGAACGAAAGCCTCACCGGGCTGTTGTCCGAACCGCGGCGGCGGCGGATTCTGGAATGGATTCAGGAGGAAGGCTCAGCCCGGGTCCGCGATCTGGCGGTCGCCTTCCAGGTTTCGGACGCTACCATTCGCCAGGATCTCGAGCGGCTCGAAAACGAAGGCTTCGTCACCCGCGAGCACGGCGGCGCATTTCTGAACCCGGTCAAACCGCAGGTCGGCACCATGGTGCTGCATCACCAGGACAACATGGACAAGAAGCGCCGCATCGGCGCGCTTGCGGCCGGCCTCGTCAAGGACGGCGAGACGTTGATCATGGATGCCGGCACCACGACCACCGAGATCGCGCTGCGCCTGACGACCAAGCGCAACCTCACCCTCATTACCAATGCGCTCAACATCGCCATCATCTTGGGCTCCGTGCCGACCTTTGCCGTGCACATGCCGGGCGGTCAGTTCAAATCGCCGACGCTGTCGCTGTCCGGCGACAAGAGCGTCGACTATTTCTCGGATGTGTTTGCCGCCAAACTGTTTCTGGCGACCGCCGGCGTGGCGCTCGACGCCGGCCTGACCTACCCGAGCTTCGCCGACCTGCAGTTGAAGCAGGCAATGATCAAGGCGGCGGCGCACGTCTATCTGGTCGCCGATTCCACCAAGATCAACAAGACCTCCTTCACCCGGCTCGGTTCGCTCGACGTCATCCAGTCGTTCATCACCGACGACGGCATCTCGGACGCCGATGTGAAGGAATTCGAGCGCCGCGGCATCGAAGTGCTGATCGCCACCTGAGCGCGACGCTGTCACATGGCGACATGCGACAGCCAGCTCCGAGCGCCGGCTCAGCTCCGGACAGGCTCCTCGCCACCCGCCTCGCCGATCGGCCCGAACAGCCTGGCGACGTCGACCTTCGGCGGCTGCGGCCTGAGTTGCAGCCGCGCTTCGACCAGCCGGAAATGGTCCCCCGACAGGGCGATCGCCCGCTCGACATCGTGCCGGGCGAGCGCTTCGACGATTGCGCCGTGCTCCTGCACGCCGCAAAACGACTCCGCGATCGATTCGTAGACGGAGACCATGATCGAGGAACGGGTCAGCAGGTCGCGCAGCATCGCCGAGAGTTGCGCGTTGCCGAGCGCATCGGCGATGCGCAGGTGGAAGGCGCCGGACAGCCTGACCGATGCGGCGCGATCGCGCTCCATCGCGGCGCGCTGTTCCTGACCGACATGCATCCTGAGCTCGCCGAGCAGCCGATCGTCCAGCTTCTCGGCCAGTTCGCGCAGCACCCCGGCCTCGAGCACCCGATGCGCCTGATAGATCGCCCGGACGTCGTCAAGCGTCGGCTGCGGCACGCGCACGCCGCGATTGGGCACGGCCTCGAGCCGCCGTTCCGCCACCAGCCGGTGCAGCACCTTGCGGATGCGCTCGCGCGACACGCCGAACGCCTCCGCGAGCGGCGTTTCGGCCAGCTTGGTGCCGGCGGCGATGCGCCCTTCGAGGATCGCGGCGTGCAGCGCGGCATAGACCGCCTCGTCGGCCTCTGGGTCGCCCTTGCCCGAACGACGGGCCGGCACGATGGTCGGATCGGAACTCATGGGTCCAGCTAGGGCAACAGGACGCGTCATTGCAAATGAAATGTGCACAGTCGCGCCATAAGAATGTGCACATGTTTGCCTCGACCGGCATGCGGTTTATCCAAGGAATTGATTTTATTGAGCTGGATAGAATGTGCACATTTGGTACGGGCATTGCAGATAACCCTTACGACGTCCCTCTCATCGGAGCGCCAGTGATGCCCGTAACCTCCCTCTCCCGCCGTACGTTGTTGAAGGCCTCCGCCGCACTTGCCGGCACCGTGGCCATGCCGTCCATCGTTCGCGCCGCGCCCAAGGAAATCGTCATCGGCGGTCCCGCCGGCGCGGCCAAATACTTCAACGAATCGGTGTTCCCGCTGCTGAAGCAGAAGCTCGGCGTCACCGTGCTGTACGAAGGCACCAATTCGCTGACCAACCTGCAGAAGATGCAGGCCGACAAGGCGGCGCCGAAGTTCTCCGTCGTCATCATGGACGATCCGGTGATGATCCGCGCCGCAGCCGAAGGCCTGATCGTGCCGATGCAGGCCTCCGCCATCCCCAACCTCGGCAAACTCGTGCCGGGCGCGGTGCACCTTGACGGCATGTGGGCCAACTATCAGCTGCCATGGGCCGGCATCGCCTACAACACCAAGTCCGGCGCGCCGACCTCCTGGGCCGACATGTGGGCGCCGTCGCACAAGGGCAAGGTCATCGTGCCGTCGATCCAGAACACCGAAGGCTTCTGGAACCTGCTCATCGCCGCGCATCTCGAAACCGGCAAGCCGCTGGCCGAGGCGCAATACGACATCGATGCAGGCTTCAGGAAGCTGAAGAGCCTGGTGCCTAGCCTCTTGAACGTCTACACCAACGCACCCCAGGCGATGAACTTGCTCGAGCAGGGCGAAGCCGACATGATCGGCGGCCAGTTCTCGGCCTATACGCTGACCCGCAAGATGGATGGCGCACCGGTCGATCTGGCCATCCCGAAGGAGGGCGGCTTCGCCATGCCGTCGGGCATCGCCAAGATCACGGGCGGCCCGGCCTCCGATCTCGCCGACGCCGTCATCGACGCCTTCCTCGGACCCGACGTGCAGCAGGTGTTGGCCACCAAGGCGGTGGTGACGCCGACCAACCTGACGACGCCGCGCCCTGCCGGCTATCCCGATCCGGCGACGCTGTTTGCGCCCGATTGGGGCTTCGTCGCCAAGGAACGCGGCAAATGGGCCGAACGCTGGACGACGGAACTGCTCTGACGGCGAGGCAACTCACAATGGCGGATGCGGCGCATCTCGGCGTCAAAGGCGTGTCCAAGCGCTACGGCGCCGCGACGGTGCTGGAATCGATCGACCTCGACATGGCGCGGGGCGAGCTGGTCACGCTTCTCGGCCCGTCGGGCTGCGGCAAGACCACGCTGTTGCGCGTCATTGCCGGATTGGTCCGGGCAGACACTGGCACGCTGTCGCTCGCCGGCCGCGACGTCACCCGCATGCCGCCCTACCGCCGCAACGTCGGCGTGGTGTTCCAGAGCTATGCCCTGTTCCCGCATCTCGACGTTGCCGGCAATGTCGCCTTCGGCCTGAACTTGAAGCGCCTGCCAAAGGCGGAGATCGAGGCGAAGGTCCGGCGCGTGCTGGCCCTCGTCCACCTCGAGGCGCTGGCCGAGCGGCCGATCCGGGCGTTGTCCGGCGGCCAGCAGCAGCGCGTCGCGCTCGCCCGCGCCCTGGCGGTCGAGCCGAGCGTCGTGCTGTTCGACGAGGCCCTCTCCGCGCTCGACCGCAAGCTCAGGGAGGCGATGCAGGTCGAACTGCGCCAGCTCCTGACCTCCATCGGCGCCACGGCGGTGTTCGTCACCCACGACCAGGAGGAGGCGCTGACCATGTCGGACCGGATCGCGGTGATGCACCGCGGCCGCATCGACCAGCTTGCCGATCCGCGAACCCTCTACGATAGGCCGGCGACATCCTTCGCCCTGTCCTTCGTCGGCCAGTCGTTCAGGCTTTCCGGCCGCGTCGTCGCTAGCGAACCTGGACTGTCGGTCATCGATACCGCAGCCGGACAGCTGCGCGCGCCGAAACAGTTCCTGACAGGATCCGACGTCATCGTCGCCACACGGCCCGAGCACGCCCATCTAGGGCATGCCACGCTCGGGCCCGGCGACAACAGCCTTGCCGGCACCGTTTCGAACGTCACCTTTCAGGGGCCGCGTTCGCTGGTCGAGGTGCGCATCGGCGACGCCTTCCTGACCGTGCAGATGCCCGGCCGCAGCGCGGCTCCACCGATTGGATCCGAGGTCACCGTCGGCTGGCCGATCGCCGAGACGCTGATCTTTCCGGCGGAAGGGGAGCCGTGATGGCAGGCCTGACGCGCGAACGACGGACTGCCTATCTGCTCGGACTCCCGGCGGCGCTCATCACCGCCGCACTGTTCCTCGTACCGTTGGCGCTGTTGTTCGCGGTGAGTTTCACCGGCGCTGATGGCTTCAGCCTCTCCGCCTACGCGCGGCTCTTCGGCTCGGAGCATTATCTCTGGGTGATCGGCAATTCGCTGCAGCTGGCGCTGATCACCACCCTCGTCACGCTCGTCATCGCCTATCCGGCGAGCTTTGCCATCGCCCGGGCGAAGGGCGTCTGGCGCAGCCTGTTGCTGGGCTCGCTGTTGTTGCCGCTGGCGGCCAGCGTCATCGTCAAGGCCTTCGCCTGGACGATCCTGTTGCGCTCGACCGGCATCGTCAACAACACGCTCATCGCCCTCGGCCTCATCCACGAGCCCATCCGCATGATCTTCACCGAGACGGCGCTGGTGATCGGCGCCGTCAACGTGTTCCTGCCGTTCATGATCCTCCCCATCTTCGCCGTCGTCGCGCAGATGGACGAACGCCTGACCGAGGCCGCCGCCACGCTCGGCGCCGGGCCGGTCGCCGCCTTCTGGCGCGTCACCGTGCCGGTCACCTTGCCGGGCGTCATCGCCGGCATCGCGCTGGTGTTTTCCTTGACCGTCTCGGCCTACGTCGTGCCGACGCTGTTGATCGGCGAGCGCTATCCGACGCTGCCCTCGACCATCGCCAAGGCCTATCTCCTCACCAACGAAGGCAGTTTCGGCGCCGCCGCCGGCGTCGTGCTGCTGACGATCGCTCTTGCCGTCGTCATCGTGTCGAGCCGCCTCGGCAAGGCACCGGGAGCGGCGCGATGAAGACGGCCGCCCTGATCCTCTCCGCCGTCCTGGCTGTCGCCGCCTGCGTGTTTCTGCTGGCGCCGCTGGTGGTGGTCGTCCTGGCCAGCTTCTCGCCGACGCCGGTGTTCGATCTGCCGACGACAGGCGCGTCGTTGCGCTGGTATGGCCGCATCGCCAACCTTGAAGGCTTCTGGCCGGCGCTCGGCCTTTCCATCGAAGTCGCCGCCGTCTCCACCGCGCTCGCCCTGGTGGTCGGCACGCTCGCCGCCATCGCGGCGGTGCGCGGCGCGCTGCCCTACGCCGATGCCTTTGCCGCGCTCCTGGTCTCGCCCTTGATGATGCCGGGCCTGGTGCTTGGCATTGCGCTGCTCCAGTACTTCCGCGCCGTCGGCTTCGACGCGCCCTTGGCCGGCCTCCTGGTGGCGCATCTGATCGTCACGCTGCCTTACGTGGCGCGCACCATGATCGCCGGGCTCTCCCGGTTTGATTTCACCCTGATCGACGCTGCGCTGACCTTGGGGTGCACCTGGCGACAGGCGATTTTCAAGGTGATGGTGCCGGCCTTGGCGCCATCCTTCCTGATTGCCGGGCTGTTCGCCTTCCTCGCCTCCTTCGACAACTATCCGGTCTCCATCTTCCTCACCGACGTGCGCACCAAGACGCTCCCGATCAAGATGCTGCAATACATCGAGGAAGCGCCCGATCCGACGATCGCCGCCGTCTCCAGCCTGATCCTCTTGGGCACCATCGTTCTCCTCATCATCGCCGATCGCGCCGTCGGGCTGTCGCGCATGGCCGGAACCTCGGACTAACCGCATGACCTCGCATCTTCCTCGTTCGACGCGCGACTTCCGCGGCTATGGCAGCGAGCCCGTCGATCCCCGCTGGCCGGGCGGCGCACGGCTGGCCGTCTCCTTCGTCTTGAATTTCGAGGAGGGCGCGGAATTCTCCGTCAGCGACGGCGACCCGATGAACGAGGCGGTCTATGAGGTCGTCGACCGCCGCGATGGCCCGGACCCTTGCATCGACAGCCATTTCGAATACGGCACCCGTGCCGCCTGGTGGCGGATGATGGCGCTGTTCGAGCGCTACAAGGTGCCGGTTACGGTGTCGGCCTGCGGCCAGGCGGTTGCCCGGTCGCCGCAATTGGCGCGCGACGCGGTTGCCCGCGGCCATGAGGTCTCGGCGCATGGCTGGCGTTGGGAGAGCCACGCCGGCATGGCCGAGGTTGAGGAGCGTGCCGCCATCCGCCGCACCGTCGAGACAATCGAGCTTGCTACCGGCGAGCGCCCGCTCGGCTGGCATACCCGCTCGGCGGCTTCAAACAATACCCGGCGGCTGCTGGTCGAAGAAGGCTTCCTCTACGACAGCGACGCCTACAACGACGATCTGCCCTATTGGCTCCCCGTCGCCGGCCGCCGGCATCTGGTGATCCCTTACGCCTTCGATACCAACGACATGCACTATTTCCACACCCAGCGCTTTGCCGGCCAGGATTTCGCCGACTATTGCACCGGCGCCGTCGATTGGCTGCACCAAGAGGGGGCCAAGATGCTGTCGATCGGCCTGCATCTCAGGATGATCGGCCGCCCCGGCCGCATCGGCGCGCTCGCCACCATTTTGCAGCATGTGACGGCGAAGGACGGCGTGTGGATCGCACGGCGCGCCGACATCGCCCGCCACTGGCTGGCGACTGTCTCGCCGGATGCCGCACGGACGGGGCAGGGCAGGGTGGAATGACCCTGCGGCTGCTCGTTGCCAATCCCAATACCTCCGCCGACATCACCGAGAAGATGGCGACGACGGCTCGCGCGATCGCCGGTCCGCGGGCGGCGATCCTGCCCGACACCGCGCCGTTCGGTGCTTCGGCACTCGAAACCGAGGCCGACCTTGCGGTGGCGGCCGACGCCGTCGCCGCGATGCTGCGCCGAGCCGACTGCGATGGTGCGATCATCGCCGCCTTCGGCGATCCCGGCCTGAAGGCGGCACGCGCGGCGGCACCCATGCCGGTGGTGGGGCTCGGCGAATCCGGGCTGATCGTGGCGGGCGAGGGCGGACGG
>JARLIU010000090.1 GCA_031291595.1 Ancalomicrobiaceae bacterium
CGCGCCACGCCGGCGCTCATGTACAGCTGGCCGTTGCCGCCGGACACCTTCGGCAGCTTGTCGAGCGCCCGGTCGGTGGCCATCAGGGCCTCTTTCGGCCGGCCGCCGGCTGCCGCGATCAGCCCGGAGGCCAGGCCTTCCGGGTCGTCGAGCAGCACCTTCAACAGATGCTCGGGCACGAACTGCTGGTGACCGCGCCCCAGGGCCGCAGTCTGCGCCGACTGGATGAAACCGCGGGCGCGTTCGGTGAATTTTTCCGGATTCATGGCTGTCCCTTCTTCATGCCCGCGCGTCGCGTCCCCTTTGGGCCCGCCCCACGCGGCTGGGAGATCTGGTCAATCCGGGAGCGCCCCTGCAGCGGCAGCGATCCCGGTTCGTCAAAATGGATATGGGGAGGCTCACGCCGGCGTGAAAGGGGCTGATGCCTCGCTGCAACGCCGGTTCGCCAACAATGCTCAGCCGGCCGCTCCCGGGCGCTCGGCCAACAGCATGTAGTTGACCGACATGTCGCCGGGCGCCAGCGACCAGCGGTCGGCGAGCGGGTTGAAGGTCACGCCGGTCTCGTCGCGGATCTTGAGCCCATGCGCCTCGATGGCGGCGGAGAGTTCCTCCGGCTTGACGAATCGCGACCAGTCGTGCGTGCCGACCGGCAGCCAGCGCAGCACATATTCGGCGCCGAGGATGGCGAGCGCGAAGGATTTGGCCGTGCGGTTCAGCGTTGCCATGACCAGGAGCCCGCCCGGCTTGACCAGGCCGGCGCAGGCGCCGACGAACAGATCGAGATCGGCGACATGCTCGACGATCTCCATGGCAAGGACGACGTCGTAGTGCTCGCCGGCTTCAACCAGCGCCTCGGCCGTGTCGGCGCGATAATCGATCGCCAGGCCCATCACCTCGGCGTGGCTGCGGGCAACGCCGATGTTGGTGGCCGAGGCATCGACGCCGGTGACTTTGGCGCCCAGCCGGGTCAACGGTTCGGACAGCAGTCCACCGCCGCAGCCGATGTCGAGAACATCGAGGCCGGAAAGCGCGTCGGGCGCGTTGGCGTCGCGGCCGAACTGGCGGGCGAGCGAGGCCTTCAGATACGTCAGCCGGACGGGATTGAACTTGTGCAGCGGCCGGAACTTGCCGGTCGGATCCCACCATTCGGCTGCCATCGCCGAGAAGCGGGCGATTTCGGCGTCGTCGACGGTCGAGCGGCTGGCGGACATAGGCTCCCCGGGGGCTGCTGTTCAGTGCTTGCTCTATAGGGCGATTGCGGCGACAACGCCAGTTGCGCGCGGTGTGGCTGCGCCGACAGCCTGGAGAGGGCGACATGGACGGAACAGATCCACGCATCGACGCGGCGGCCCGGTTCCTTGACCGGTACCGCGAGCGCGACCAGACGGAGCCGGCCCCGCAATTTTGGGAGCGACAGTTTCCCCTCGACCCGGCCGTGCGGGTCGCTCTCGCCGAGGGCTTCGACCTGGTGGGCATCGCCGCATTCAACGCCGGCGAGATCGAGCGGGCGAAGGAAGCGTTTTTTCCGCTTGTGCTGTTGCGACTGGCGATCGTCAGGGACAACCGGAGCGACAGAACCGCGATCCGCGATTTTGCCAGCGCCGAAGACCTGCTCAGCCTCACCCTCATCGAAACCGGCCAGCTGGCGGATGCCGCTCAGTTGCTCGGCGAAGCGCTGGGCTATCGCGAGAAGCTGGCGCGCGACCAACCCGACGATGCGCAATCGGCCTATCTCTACGGCGTGGCACTTGCCCATATGGGCAGGCTCGAGGCGGCGAAGCAGGACCGGGTCGCGGCCCGAGGCTGGCTGATCCGGGCGCAGGAGCACCTGAAGGACGTCGTTGGCCGATGGCCGAGCATCGCGATCATTGCCGGCGAACTCGTCGACGTCACGCAGCGCCTCGACAGGCTCGGCGCCAGCTGAGGCCGCGCGGCTCACCGTGCGGGGGCCATTCGTGCGATGCCCGACCTTGATGGCCGCCGTTCACCATTGCGCCGAGCCAAGGCTTCTTGTATCAGCGTCGCCCAACTGAACACTTTGTCCGCCGGTCGCAAATGGCGGTCAGGATTCGACGAAAGCGAAGCCGCAAGACCATGGCCCGTCTCGTTCTGAAGTTCGGCGGCACCTCAGTCGCCAATATCGATCGCATCCGCAATGCGGCGCGGCACGTCAAACGGGAATTGGATGCCGGCCATGAAGTGGCGGTGATCGTCTCGGCCATGGCAGGGGTCACCAACAGCCTGGTCGACTACTGCCGGCAGGCGTCCAACGACTACGACAGCCGCGAATACGATGCGGTCGTCGCCTCGGGCGAGCAGGTGACCTCCGGGTTGATGGCGATCGTGTTGCAGGACATGGGCTATAAGGCGCGGTCCTGGCAGGGCTGGCAGATACCGCTCAACACCAACGACGTGCACGGCGCGGCCCGCATCCAGGCGATCGACGGTGCCCGGCTGATCGAGGCGATGTCGGGCGGCGAGGTCGCGGTCGTTGCCGGTTTCCAGGGCATTGCACCCGGCTGGCGCATCGCGACGCTCGGCCGTGGCGGCTCGGATACGTCGGCGGTGGCGGTGGCGGCGGCAATCAAGGCCGATCGCTGCGACATCTACACTGACGTCGACGGCGTCTATACGACCGATCCGCGCATCGTGCCGAAGGCGCGCCGGCTGGAGAAGGTGGCGTTCGAGGAAATGCTCGAAATGGCCTCGCTCGGCGCCAAGGTGTTGCAGGTGCGCTCGGTCGAACTGGCCATGCAGTACAAGGTCCGTACCTTCGTCAGGTCGAGCTTCGACGATCCCGACAAGGTCGGGGTCGATGCGCGCGGCAATCCGCCCGGAACCCTCATTTGCGACGAGGACGAAATCGTGGAAGCTGAAGTCGTCACCGGTATCGCTTTCTCCAAGGACGAGGCGCAGATCTCGCTCAGGCGCGTCGCCGACAAGCCGGGAGTGGCGGCCGCGGTGTTCGGATCGCTGGCGGCCGAGAACATCAACGTCGACATGATCATCCAGATCACCTCGCCGGACGGCTCGACCACCGATATTACGTTCACCGTGCCGGCGATCGACCATGATCGTGCCATTAAGGTGTTGGAACAGACGCGGGGCGAGATCGGGCACTTCGGCATCGAATCGTCGACCGACGTGGTCAAGGTTTCGGTGATCGGCATGGGCATGCGCAGTCACGCGGGCGTCGCGGCGGAAGCTTTTCGCGCCTTGGCGTCCAAGGGCATCAACATCCGCGCCATCACCACGTCGGAAATCAAGATTTCGGTGCTCATCGACGCCGCCTACACCGAACTGGCGGTCCGGACTTTGCATTCCGCCTACGGTCTCGATAAGCATTGAGTTGAAAGCCGCCCGGCGCGCAGGGGTCCTCACTCTTCGGCCGGCGGATAGAGGTCAGGTCGATCGGAGGAGACGGGGAGATGCGAGGAATTGCCGCCGCGCCGCGCTTGCTGCTCCGCCGCTTGCGCGAGGTACTGGCCGAACCGATTTCGGCGCAGGAGCGGCTTGACAAGATCGTCGACCAGATCGCGACCAACATGGTCGCGGAAGTGTGCTCGGCCTATGTGCTGCGCTCGGACGATACGCTCGAACTCTATGCAACCGTCGGGCTCAACCGCGAGGCGGTGCACCAGACCAGCCTCAAGGTCGGCGAAGGCCTGGTCGGGCTGATCGCCGCCGAGGCGCGCTACCTCAATCTGCCCAACGCCCAGGTTCATCCGGCCTTCGCCTACAAGCCGGAAACCGGCGAAGAGATGTTCAACGCCTTCCTCGGCGTGCCGATCCTCAGGGCCGGGCGGACCTTGGGTGTCCTCGTCGTCCAGAACAAGGCGCACCGTACCTACACCGAGGAAGAAGTCGAGGTCCTGCAAACGACGGCCATGATCATCGCCGAGATGATCGCGGCCGGCGGGCTCGAGCCGATCGGCCGGACGGGTACGCTCGACATCAAGCGGCCGTTGCGGCTGGAAGGCCTCGGCTTTTCCGAAGGCGTCGGTCTCGGCCACGTGGTGCTGCACGAGCCAAGAGTCGTCGTCTCGAACCTCATTGCCGACGACACCAACCACGAAGTCGGACGGCTCAACGACGCGATCGAGAAGCTCAGGATTTCCGTCGACGATCTGCTGTCGCGGTCCGATGTCGCCGCACCCGGCGAACACCGCGAGGTGCTCGAAGCCTATCGGCTCTATGCCTATGACCGCGGCTGGCTCAGGAAGATGGAGGAGGCGGTCAGGAACGGGCTGACGGCCGAGGCCTCGGTCGAAAAGGTGCAGTCGGACATGCGGGCCCGCATGCTGCGGCAGACCGATCCGTATTTGCGCGATCGACTGCACGATTTCGATGCGCTCGCCAATAGATTGTTGCGCGAATTGATGGGCCGGCCGCATGGACCGGCCGGTGGCATGCTGCCGAAGGATGCGATCGTCGTTGCCCGCAACATGGGTGCGGCGGAGCTGTTCGACTACGACCGGGACCGGCTCAGGGCGCTGGCGCTCGAAGAGGGCGCGCCGACCAGCCATGTGACGATCGTCGCCAGGGCGCTCGGCATTCCGGTGGTCGGGCAATTGTCCGGCGTCGTGTCCCTGGTCGAACCGGGCGATCCGATCATCGTCGACGGCGATTCCGGCCAGGTGCATTTGCGGCCGGCGCCGGACGTCGAGAGCGCCTATGTGGAAAAGGTGCGCTTCCGCGCCCGCCGCCAGGCGCAATATCGGCGTCTGCGCTCGAAACCGTCGGTCACCAAGGATGGCCAGGACGTCAGGATGCAGCTGAATGCCGGCCTTTTGGTCGACATGCCGCATCTGGAAGAATCGGGCGCGTCCGGCATCGGCCTCTTCCGCACCGAACTGCAGTTCATGGTCGCCTCGTCGTTCCCGCGCTTGAGCGAGCAGGAGCGGCTGTATCGCAGCGTGCTCGATGCCGCCGGCGACAAGCCGGTGACGTTTCGGTCTCTGGATATTGGCGGCGACAAGGTGCTGCCCTATGTGCGCCAGTCCGAGGAGGAGGAGAACCCGGCCATGGGCTGGCGGGCGATCCGGCTGGGGCTCGACCGTCCGGGGCTGTTAAGGACGCAGATCCGCGCGCTGTTGAAGGCCTCGGGCGGGCGCGACCTGCGGCTGATGTTCCCGATGGTCACCGATATCTCCGAGTTCGAACGCGCCAAGGCGATGGTCGAGCGGGAGAAGGCGTTCCTGAAGAAGCACGGCTACAAGCTGCCGGACACGATCAGGCTCGGCGTGATGATCGAGGTGCCGTCGCTGCTGTTCCAGCTCGATGAATTGTTCAATCTGGTGCAGTTCGCTTCCGTCGGTTCCAACGATCTGATGCAGTTCATGCTCGCCTCCGACCGGGGCAGCACGCGGCTGTCCAACCGCTACGATCCGATGTCGAAACCGGTGCTCAGGGCGTTGAAGCTCATCGCCGACAAGGCGAGCGAACATCACGTGCCGCTGACGCTGTGCGGCGAACTGGCCGGGCGGCCGCTCGAAGCCATGGCGCTGCTCGCCATCGGCTACCGCTCGATCTCGATGTCGGCGGCCTCGATCGGCCCGGTCAAGACCATGGTGCTCGATCTCGACGTCGGCCGGCTGCGCTCCCGGCTGCTGCCGCGGCTGGAACCCGGTACGCCGGCAGCCGATCTCAGGCTGTTCCTCAAGCAATACGCCGCGGAACAGGGAATCACCGTCTAGCGATTGGTCCGCCGCCGCCGTGCGCCCACGCTTTCACACAAGCGCCGGCGCCGAGCGGGCGGTCGGCCGTTCGCGTCTCGCATCCATCTGGCAACCGAAGTCGCAAGCCCATGCTCAAACACAAGCTCGATAGCCTCATCGACCGCCTCGCGGTCATGGAGGCGCGCATGGCGGCAGGGCCGGATGCCGAGACCTACGTGCAATTGTCGCGCGAATACAGCGAATTGGAGCCGGTGGTCGTCAGGGTCCGGGCACTCAGGCAGGCGGAAGGCGAACTCGCCGGCATCGAGCATCTGATCGAGGATCCGGCGACCGATGTCGAGATGCGCGCGTTGGCGGCGGCCGAGCGTGACGAGGCGCGCGAGCGCGTCGCACAACTCGACCGCGAGGTCAAACTGGCGCTGTTGCCGCGCGATGCCGCCGACGACGGCAGCGCCATCCTCGAAGTCCGCGCCGGCACCGGCGGTGATGAGGCGGCGCTGTTTGCGGGCGATCTCTTCCGCATGTACGAACGCTATGCGGCGCTGCGCGGCTGGCGCGTCGAGATGATCTCGGCGAGCGAGGGCGAGATGGGCGGCTACAAGGAGATCATCGCCGAAGTGGCCGGCAGCGGCGTGTTCGCCCGGCTGAAGTTCGAATCCGGCGTCCACCGGGTACAGCGCGTGCCGGCGACCGAATCCTCCGGCCGCATCCACACCTCGGCGGCGACGGTGGCGGTGCTGCCGGAGGCCGAAGACATCGATGTCGAGATCAACGACAAGGACCTTCGCATCGACATCTACATGTCGTCCGGCGCCGGCGGCCAGCACGTCAACAAGACCGCGAGCGCCGTGCGCATCACCCATCTGCCGTCCGGCTTCGTCGTCGCCATGCAGGAAGAGCGCTCGCAGCACCAGAACAAGGCGAAAGCGATGAAGCTGCTGCGGGCCCGGCTGTACGAGGCGTCGCGCCAACGCGCCGCCGCCGACCGTTCGGCCGACCGCAAGGCGCAGGTTGGTTCCGGAGACCGCTCCGAACGCATCCGCACGTACAATTTCCCGCAAGCCCGCGTCACCGACCATCGCATCAACCTGACACTGTACAAGCTGCCGGAAGTGATCGAGGGGACGGCGCTCGACGAGATCATCGAGGCGCTGATCACCGACCATCAGGCGACGCTGCTTGCCGCTGAGGAGGCGTGAGCCGATGGATGGGCCGGCCGATCGCCGTACCGAGACGGTCGGTTCGCTGCGGCGTCGGCTGGCGGCGATGCTGCGCGGTGCCGGCATCGAGACGCCGGAACTCGACGCACGGCATCTCGTCGGCCACGTGCTCGATCTCGATCTGACCGGCGTGGTGCTGCGGGCGGACGAACCGGTCGACGCGGGCCGTATCGAAACCGTGATGCGGCTCGCGGCAGAGCGTATCGCTCGCAAGCCCGTCGGACGCATTCTCGGGACACGCGGCTTCTATGGGCTCGAATTTGCGCTGTCGGCCGAGACGCTGGAACCGCGACCGGATACCGAGACCCTTGTCGATGCGGCCCTGGAGTTCCTATATAACGAGTGCACGGGGCGGCCGATCATCGCCGATATCGGCTCGGGCACCGGTGCGATCCTGATCGCGCTGCTCGTCGATGTGACGGGGGGAGCGGGGGTCGCCGTCGACATTTCCGCCGGAGCGTTGACAACCACAAGGGCGAACGCCAACCGGCACGGGGTCGCCGATCGGATGCTGGCGGTGCAGGCCAGTTACGCCGGAGCGCTGGCGATCGACTGCTTCGACTTGATTGTCGCCAATCCGCCCTATATCAGGACTGGAGATATTGCAGGGCTCGATGCCGAAGTGCGCGATTACGATCCGCTGCTGGCGCTCGATGGCGGGGCGGATGGGCTTGATGCCTACCGGGCGCTGGTGCCACAGGCGTTTGCGGCGCTGAAGCCCGGTGGCGCGCTGATGGTGGAGATCGGCTACGATCAATCCGAGGCGGTGGTGGCGCTGATGCGCGAAACGGGCCTCGCCGCCGTCTCGACGCGGTGCGATCTTGCCGGACGCGCCAGAATTGTCGCCGGCCGGCGTCGCCGCTCTACCGAGAATGCAGCACAGCCGGGCAATTCATAACGTTTGCGCAAAATTCCCCTTGGAAATTCGGCAGAATGTCGCTAGCGTGCACGCATCAAAACGGGATTGCGGTGAATTCGCCATCAGCTTGGTCACCTGCTGATACGAGGCCCGCCTGGGCGGTGACGGTGCAGAAGGCATGCCGGCACGTTTCGCCTGAGGATCGACTGGTCGCCGTGGCCATTTCAGATCCTCGCCGTTTTCGGGATGTCGGCTCAACGATTGATGACGCGTGAAGTCCGACCGGCGAGGCTGAAGATCGCTCTCGGCGACGATGTGACTGAGGTGGCAGGCCGGTCTCACCTTCCTTCGGGTGGGCGCAAGTCCCGGTCGGGTGCGCGAGTGGTCGGCTCGGCCGATTCCCAAGCGTTGCGCCGCGGTCGTGTGGATCGACATGCGAGCATTTCCCGATCGGATGATGCCATTCGACCGAATAAGAATGCTCCAGATTCAATGGATTGAGCGTATGGCGATCGGTCTGGTTCGATCGGACCGGCAAACGCTCAAAGGGGCTGGCGAAGCGCGCCGATGACGCGCCGTGCCGGCTGGCACAGGGCTTACGGCGTACACAGTCCGCTCATTTCGGCGCCTATGCCGATGGAATGTGTAGCCGCGAGGGTAGCACGGGGCTCATGGGCAGGAGACCGGGGCCGAAGAACCGAAATCCGAGCGCACAGGAGTCGCCTGTCGGGACAGAAGCTGTTTCGATAGATTAGGCTTTGTCTAGCCGGTCGCGGCGAGTGTGATTCGCGAAGGACGATCGGATCTGACGATCACGGTCTCGATCGATGCGGTACAGTCGGGTTTCGAGCCCGGCGGCGGCGCGCATCGTTTCAGCGTTGGCCGACGAGGCGGGTCGGCTTCCCGCAGCGTGTTCTATGACCGGCGACGAAGCCTCGAGCGGTTGGCGCTGGAGGATTGTATTTGCCACGAGCCGAAGCTCGCGTGCATGGACTGGTGGCCTGCCCCCATTCGAGGGCCGGCGGAAAGAATCCGCGTCACAGCCGATCGCCGGGATCGGGTACGGCAAAAGCGGACGACGATTGACAACAACGGTTCCCGGACGAGATCGCATCGGTATGAGGCAGGGTAATTCGAACAACAAGCAGCAGCGCATGCGCGGCCGTGGCAATAGCGTCGGCAGTGCAAACCGCAAGGGACCCAATCCGCTCAGCCGGTCGTACGAATCGACCGGACCCGACGTGAAGATCCGCGGTACCGCGCTGCACATCGCCGAAAAATACGTGCAATTGGGGCGCGACGCGCAGTCGAGCGGCGACCGGGTGCTGGCGGAGAGCTATCTGCAGCACGCCGAGCACTATTATCGGATCATCGCCGCGGCTCAGTCGCAGATGCAGCAGCCGATCGCGATCGTGCGCTCCGATATCCAGATCGATGAAGATGAAGACGATATCGACACGGCCGCCGATGTCCGTGGCCCTGGCTTCATCCCCCCCGATGCGCCGCAGCCCTTCCTTGAGGAGGATGTCGGCGACTTCGAAGCGCGCGAGCGCCAGTCACGCCCCGAGCGGCTGGAACGGCCGATGCAGGATCGGCCGCAGCGTGAGCGCTTCACTCCCGACCGGCCCGAGCGTCCCGACCGGCCCGAGCGTCCGCAGGGTGACCGCTTCAGCGGCGAGCGTCAGGGCGGGCCGAATGGCCAGCGCAATTACCGCAACGAGGGGCGCGGCGACTACCGGTCCGAGCCGCGTGAACCGCGCGAGCCGCGTGAACCGCGCCCGGAAGGCGCCCGCCCGGAGTTCCGTTCCGAGCGGCCGGATTTCCGCGGCGAAAATCGCAACGGCCGCAACGATCGCGGTGATCGTCCGCTACGCAGTGACCGTCCGCCCTACCGGCCCGATCGGATCGAAGGCGAGCGTGGCGAGCGTCCCGACCGGTTCGATCGCGGCGAGAAGAGCGAGCCTCGGGTCGAGGCGCAGCGGCCGGACGCCCGTCCGGTCGAGGCGATCGAACCGGTGATCGAACCGCGCGCCATCGAGATCAAGGTGGCCGAGCCGCCGCCGATCGCCGAACTGCCGGCGTTCATCACCGGCGTCCAGCCGCGTGTCGAGGCGAGCACCGGCGAGCCGGCGCCAGCGGCCCCGGTGAAGCGGCCGCGTGGCCGGCCGCGCAAGGTGCCGATCGTGGCGGCTGCGCCCGACGCACCTACGTCTTCGGAAGACTGATGGCAAAGGGCCGGCGCGATGCCGGCCTTTTTCGTTGTGCGACCAGCATGGGCGCGAGCTTGGCATTCCGACCGTGACGGACCGCCTGATCCAGCAAACGCTGCTTCAGGTGCTCCAGCCGATCCTTGACCCGACCTTCAGCCATCACAGCTACGGCTTCCGGCCGGGCAGACGGGCGCATGATGCCGTTTTGGCGGCTCAAGCTCACGTCCAATCC
>JARLIU010000091.1 GCA_031291595.1 Ancalomicrobiaceae bacterium
GACATTTGCATCCCACTTGCCGCGCGCTCATACGCAAATGTCGGAATCCCAGGACCACTAGCAATTCATTGAGTCTAGTGGAGCTTTGAATTTGACATTTGAGTGAGGCCGCGCAGCTCGGTGGGACTCAAATGTCAAATTCGCTCCGCTAGAGCAGCGCCGCTGCTGCGGACATCGCGCGGCGTCGGCGACGCGGAATTCCGGCCTGATCGGGCAACCCGAAGTGCGGAAGTACAGCCCGAATTGGAGCGACCTTTGCCGCTCGTCCGCATTCGAGGTTGACGTTTATTGCGTCGCACAATAGGCTATTGGCCACCGAGGAATGGGTGGGCGAGGACAATGCTTGCGCTAGGATAAAGATCTCATGAATCTTTTTCGACTGGGCGTCCTGATCCTGTTTGCGGACTACTGCCTGCTGCTTTCCCCGGCCGTGGCTGAGGAAAGATACACTCTGGGCGCCGGCGATCACTTGGAAGTGAAGGTCTCGGATTTCCGCGCAGGGACCGGCGAGGCGTATCAGTGGACCGCGTTCAACGGCGGCACGGCCGAGTACATCGTCGGCCCGAGCGGGTGGCTGTCGCTGCCGGTTGTTGGCGAACTGAACGTCGATGGCAAGACGACGGCTGATCTTGAGGATGTGATCGCCACCAAATTGCAGGCGAAGGCGGGCTTGACCGCCAAGCCCGACGCATCCGTACAGATCGTGAAGTTTCGGCCGTTCTACGTTGTCGGCGGCGTCGACAAGCCCGGCGAGTATGATTACCGCCCGGGGCTTACCGTGCTGCAGGCCGTCGGCATTGCAGGCGGGTTGCAGCGGGTGACGAACGACGCGCTGCTCGGCCTGATGCGCGATGCGCTGGCCTCGCGCGGCGATCTGCGCGTCCTCGTCGCCGACCGTCTGGCGTTGATGGCGCGTCAGGCGCGCCTCGACGCCGAAATGGCCGGCAAGAGCACGATCGATTTTCCCGCAGACCTGACCAGCAAATCCAGCGACCCCAACGTGGCGCGAATGTTGCGCGAAGAGCAGATGATTTTCACCGCAAGGCAGGAGGGCGTGCAGACGCAGGTCGCGGCGCTCGAACAGAACAAGACCTACCTGCACAACGAGATCGACTCGCTCAAACAAAAGAACATCACGACCGACAAACAGCTGGAAGCGACTCGTAAAGAGCTCTCGCTGATCGCCGGACTCGTCAGCAAGGGACTGAGCGTGGCTCCGCGTCAGCTTGAACTCGAGCAGAACATCGCGCAGATCGAAAACAACCAGACCGACGTCCAGGTCGCGATCGTCAGAGCCAACGAAGACATCGCGAAGACGGACCGCGATATTGCCGCGCTCAAGACAACCCAGCGTAACGACATCCTGCAGGAGGCCAGCGACGTCCGGGTCAAGCTGGCAGAGACGATCGAAAAGATCCAAACCTCGCAAACGCTGGTGCAGCAAGCCGAGGTGCGGGCGCCGATGATGACCGTGGCCAATACCGAGGCTTACGACAAGCCGAGATACAGTCTGGCGCGGCGCACCAACGACGGGCGGAGCGTGACGCTGGCGGCAGAGGAGAGCGATCTGGTGCAGCCCGGCGATGTCGTCCGCGTCACCCCCCGGTTTTCCGACGCGACCACGGCTGCAACTGCGGCCCCGGCGCCATCCCCGGCGGGCGGACAGACCCAATAGCCGCCCGCGTGGGTCGGACGGCAGCGACCGCTGCCGCAACGCCATCCGCGCCAAGCCCATCGTTCCGACACCTTGGAGGTGACCGAGTGTCCTGGCCGGCCATCGTGCTCTGGATCCTGATTGTGCCGGCCGTGGCGTCGAGCGGACCCGTGCTGATCTACCTCGTCATGGTCACCGGCGTGTTCATGTCGCTGCAGATGCTTCCCGGCGACGCCGCCGGAGCCAATCTGCTGCCGCAGACGGTTTATGCCTGCGCCCTGATCTGCAAGGTCGCGGTCGCCCCCGGCAATCTGCTGCGCGGTCTCGAGTTGATGCTGGATCCGCGCCGGCTCGGCCTGTTCACAGCGTTCGTGGTCTTCGGCATCGTCACGGCGATCGCCTTGCCGCGCGTGTTCGGCGGGCTCGTCGAAGTCATCCCGGTGTCGGGGGCGGCTCTGACCGGCTCCAGTCTGTTAGAGCCGCGATCCGGCAATATCACCCAGACCGGCTATATGCTGATCTCGTATCTGACGGCCGTCGCCTTCGCCATCATCGGGTCGCGGCGCGATGTCCGCGACTGTTACCTGACGGCGCTTGTTGTCGGAGCAATGGCGCTGATTGCGACGGGGATCATCGATCTCGCGCTGTACAAAGCCGGTCTCAGCCAATTGTTGGACCCATTCCGAACCGCCAGCTACACCCTGCTCACCGATGTCGAGGCCGCCGGGGCGAAACGGGTGGTCGGGCTGACGCCGGAGGCTTCGACCTATGGCACGCTCTGCGTCAATGCCGCTGTGGTGATCTTCTTTCTGCGTCCGCTCTATCCCAAGGGACGCTCGCGGGCGTTGGCGACGGCCGCTTTCGTCGGCACCGTCGTCATGGCGGCGCTGTCGACGTCGGCGACGGCCTACATCGGCGGCGCGGTGTTTGCCTGCGTCTATCTGTTCGACCTGATGCGCCGTCTGTTGAACCCCAAGGCAGCCGGACGCGATACGCTGCGGTGGGAGATCGGGCTCATGCTGGTCGTTGCGGTCATCGGGATCGGCATCCTCGCGCTGACGCCCGGAGTGCTGTCGCCGGCCTTTGATGTCGTCAACAAGATCATCTTTCAGAAGACGTCTTCGCTGTCGTTCGAGCAGCGATCGATGTGGACCCGCGTCGGCTGGCAGGCCTTTCTCGACAGCGGCGGGCTAGGCGTCGGGCTCGGCTCGGTGCGCACCTCCAACTGGGAGGTTTCCATCCTGGGCAGCACCGGCATATTCGGCGCCGTGCTGATATTCGGCTTCTTCCTGCAAAAGCTGTTGATGCCGACATCCAATCTCCCGCGCGGCGACGCCAGCTTCGCGCGGGCGCTGAAACTGTCGCTGCTGCCGTTCTTCGCGATGAATTCGCTCGGCGGCACGATCCCGGATATCGGCGTAGGTGCCGCCGCAATCCTGGGCTTTCTGTCGAGCGCCGGGATGATGGCAAGGCCCGAGCCGAAGGCAGCGGGCGAGACAACCTCGGCAGCGATGGTCGACCGGCCGGTCTCGACCGGTCGACCATCGTAGAAGCACGAGACCGGACCGCCCGGCGACACGGCAGCGGGGCGCTCCGAAACAGGGCTGGATTGGGTCGCCCGGCGCAGCAGCGCTCCAGGGCGGCGTCAAAGTCCTCGATCGTCAACGCGCTGACGCCCATGCTCGAGGCAATGGGCGCCACATCTCGATGGTGAGGCCGTCATGACCGCCAATCTCGCCGTCTGCTATGTCGCGGACGTGAACTTTCTGGTCGGAACCCTGATCTCGCTCCGGTCGCTTCGGCGTTTCGTCCCACCCGCCGAGGCCGAGATCCACGTCTTCTTCCTCAATCCAGACATGGAATTGCTGGAGCGGATCCGGCACTCCGTCGCCGGATATTCGGCCAGCGTCCATCCGCTGATCATCGACGACAAGATCGATCTGGCTGCCAAGAAGTGGAACAAGACGCATGTTCCCCATGCCGCACTGGGCCGCTTTTACCTGGAACCCTACTTGCCGGCCCACATCTCGCGCATTCTCTACATCGACGGCGATACGCTGGTCGTGCGCGATCCGAAAGACTTGCTCGACTACATGCCTCCGCCGGACGGTCTCGCCGCGGCAGACGACATCTCCTACTTCGCCCGCAACGATTGGAGCCGGTTCGGCGCCCGGACCCGCTCCTATTTCAGCGGGCTTGGCATTGACGGATCGCGCGGCTACCTGAATTCCGGCTTGCTGCTCGCCCGGCGCGGCGCCTGGAAGCGCATCATGGACGACGCCATCGACTTCTTCGACAGCCACAGCGACAGATGCCGCTATCACGACCAAAGCGCGCTGAACGCGGTCGTCGCGACCCGGCGGGTGCGGCTGTCGCCAACCTGGAATTTCCAGACGCCATTCTGTTTCTGGAACGTGGCGGAGGAGATTGCGCCGCACATTCTGCATTTCACCGAATATCCGAAGCCCTGGATGGGCGCTACGGCGCCGTGGTCGTTCGTGCAGGATCTGATCAGCGAGGCGGCGGGCGAGTTCACCGCGCTGTCGCTTCCGCATCCGCGGCTGTCCAACGTCGAGGCGGCAAAATACAACCGCCAGAACCTTCGTCGCGCCTGGCGCCTGTCGACCTACGCACCGCTGAGATTGCACGCGCGTCGGCGCGAAATTCGCCGCCTCGCGGCAATCGCGGCGCTTTAGCGCATCGGACCCGGAAGCGGGAACCGGTTCCGGGCTGATTCCGATGCTCAGACAAAAAGCTGGAGCGCCGGTCCGATTCCAATTGGTCGGCCGGCGCTTTAGGGGGCCGTCGGCACTGCGTCTTCACTCTGTGCCGAAATGGATTTCCGCGCGAACGCCCAGACCATCACCGGATAGTTCGGCTCGTTCTTGAGCGAACCGAAAAATCCGCGTTTGCGCCATCTGGTCAGATTGGCCTTGAGGCAGTTGCGATTGCCCCAGCTGTCGGTCCGAATGTCGCCTGCCGCGAAGCCGCATTCCTGCAACAGGTAGCCGAGACCGTCGGCCGTCCAGCGGGAACAATCGATCGGCGCGGCGTGGACGCGGATGAGAAATGGCGTGGAGATGATGAAGTAGCCGCCGGGCCGCAGCATCGCCCACACGTTGCGGCCGGCCCGGTATGGCCATTCGAGGTGCTCGAATACCTGATCGGCGATGATCAGGTCGAACTGCCGCGGCAAGGTCTGCGCGCAGATGTCGAAGGCGGGATAGTCGGTCGATTCGTAGCTCTTGAAGCGAAACGCCCGCCGCCATTGAATTCCGCCCGACACTTCCATCACGTCGAGCCGCTCGGGGCCGAGCTCCGAGATGAACTGGAACGACTTTTCGTACATGACCGTCCGCACCCAGTCGGTGGTATCGTAGCCGGTCCGCCTGGCGGCCGTGCGGAGGAACTCCCATAGGGCAGGTTGCTGTTTGACGGCGTTGATAACGGTGCCAATCATAGCCCATCGCTCCTGTTGTCGCTTGGTCGAGGCCGAGTCTCGGCGACTTGGGCTCGATGTCGGCAATGCCTGTCGTGCTACCTGTCATTCGAGTGGGCGATCGCCCGAAACCACAATGCGCCCGTCAGGCCGATCGGCCGGGTATGGCGGTCAATTCACGCAAGATCGGCGCGTTGTCGCCGAAACGCCAGCCGGCGGATGGCTTGGAGGTCGTTGAGGACGGTCTTGCCCTGCAGCAGGACGAGCACGCCGATGTAGGCAAGCGCGCCGGTGGCCCAGCAGACGGCGATCCAGCCGAGGCCGCCGTGTTGCCGCGCCAGTTCGTAGCAGACGACGCCTGCCGCCAAGCCGGCGACGGCCGGCGCCACGATGCCGCGCTCCAGCCTCGGCGCGTTGCTGCGACGCGGCGCACGGAACATCAGCATGGCGAATACCGTCAGCACCGCGCCGATGCCGCAGGCGACCCCGACCTGACCGATCCATGGACCGATCGCAACAGCGCCAACCCGGCCGCAGGTCAACACCAGCGACAGCCAGAACAGCAGCCAGCCTCGCCCGCGCGCCAGGAGGACGGCGCCGCTTTGGCTGGCAACGACTTGCAGGGCGTAGAACGGGATGAGAATGCGCAACAGCGTCGACGCCGCATCCCATTTTGGCCCGAGAATGACGCCGAGAATCTCCGGCGCCGTCGCTGACAGCAGCGCGGCAACCGGAAACACCAGCGAGGCGAGCAGACGCACCAAATTGGCGTGCGTCGCGGTGACCCGACGCTCATCCTCGCGCAGCGCATGGGCATAGAGCGCGGCCCAAACCGGGCCTGACGCCGCCTCGCTAATGAATCGCGGCGCCTGATTGGCAAACGTGTAAAGGCCGAGGCCGGCGGCGCCGAAGGCTCGCCCATACAGCAGGTTCTCGATCAGCCGGCCGGAGAAATCCGCCAGTTTGACGCCGAGCAGCGCGCTGCCGGTGGAAAAATGATCGGCCAGCGCCGACAGCTTGAATTGCAGTGCCGGTCGGACGAAGCCGGCGCCGTTCAGGAACACGGCGCGGAAGGTGTAATAGGTGACGTATTGGGCTGCCAGGCTGTCGGCGCCCAATCCGGAGGCGGCAAGCGCCACCGCCACACTCGCCCCGATCACCGTCGAACTCAGATCCGCCGCCGCAAACACCACCAGCCGGCCCTGTCGGATCAAATTGGCGCTCGGCAGCGCCGATGCCGCGATCATGACGAGGCTGATCGACAACAGCGCCATCAGGCCGCTGACCCGCGGCTCGCGCGCCAGTTGCGCCAGCGCCAGGCCCCACGTCGATACGATGGCCGCGAGCGCCAGCCCGACCGGCAGGACCAGCCAGAATGCGGTCGACCAGACCAGCGTCGACTCTCTCGGTTCGCGCGCCAGCGACGCCGTGAGCCCGCCATCGGCCAGGATCATGAAGAACGACACGGTCGGCAGCGCCAGCGCGTACAGCCCGAACTCCGCCGGGCCCAACAGGTGGGCCATGAGCGGCAGCATGATCAGCTGAACGCCGATCTTCAGGACATTCGCCAGCCCGCCGGCAACGGCATTGACGGCCAGACGGCGGTGCTCGTGGCCGGACGGGCGGGCATCGGCGTTCGCCGTCCGGCCACCGTCTGGTGCGTCGGTATCGGCGCTTTCGGCCGCCTCCGACACGGCGGAGCGCGCCAGACGCTTCGGTTCGGGCGCCGCGGCCGCTCGTGCTGCGATCCTAGCCGGCCATATGTTCATGGAGTTGGCCTCATCAGACGATGGTCTCCAGGTTCAACCAAGCTTCAGGGCATCAAAAGTCTGTGGCGTAGATTTGGTCATTGATGTGACGATGCTGGCCTCTTTCCGTCATTGCAAGACCATGAACAATAGCTACACACTCGGGTCGGCGCAACGCGACCCAACAGTGAAGCAATTTACGTGCCTGAATGAGGCGACGAAGCTCCCCCCGATCATGGAAAAGCCTGTGGGACCTCTTGCGAACAGGGTAATTTTCTTCCACTCTATAAGGGCGATGTTTGGGCCTGGCCCATCTGATCGTCACCAAAAAGTGACCAAAGCGAGGCGGGTGTCTCTCAGGGTGGCGGCGCATCGGTCTCCGCCGCACCGAGCAGCAAGCGCCGAGTGATCTGATGGCAACGCGCGAGAGCGAGGCATGCTAGAGGACACATCGAACCGCCGCTCGGAGCGCGGCGACGCCGTCAGGATCGGTCAGGGCCGGTCGGCACCGCCGCCGGCGGGCGCGTGGCCGATCAGCGTCTTCGTCCATCTGGCGCAAAACAAGGATGCCGAGACGTGGCGCCTGGCGCGCGAGCGCGGCCAACTCGTCGGCATCAACGATCCGACGCCCTATGGCTACGGGCGGGCCGAGGCCATGGGGTGCACCGTCGCCTTCTCCAGATCGCATCGCGAGGGCGTTTTCGGCAAGATCGCGCGCCTGGGCCTGCGTGCGCTGTTGGGCTTCGATCTTGTCCACGCGCTGCGCCAGAAGCACGCGCTGATCCACGCCGACATGGTCTGGACCCATACGGAATCGCAATTCCTGGCCGTCGCGGCGATGCTTCTGCTGACAGGGGCGAACACCAGGCTGCTCGGCCAAAGCGTCTGGCTGATGGATCGCTGGCCGCGCCTCGGCTTCCTCTATCGAGCGTTCTATCGACGGCTGATCGACCGCGTCGACATTCTGACGTTCCATTCCCCGCAGAACCTCGCGGTCGCCAGGGAGCTGTTCCCGCACAAGGCGGTTTATCTTGTTCCCTATGGCATCCCGAGCGAGCGGCGGCTCGAGCCCAGGCCGCGGCCGCCGGACCCGATCCGGGTCGTGGCGCTCGGCAACGATCGCGACCGGGATTGGCCGACGCTCATCGCTGCCGTCGGCAGCTCTCCGCACATCTCGCTGCTGATCCTGTCCGGCACGGTTCCGGCCGGCCTTGCCCGTGGGCATGGCAACGTGCAGATCAGAAACGCCCGCACCAATGCGGAACTGATCGACAGTTTCGACGCGGCGACGCTGGTCTGTGTGCCGCTGAAGCCCAATCTTCATGCCAGCGGCATCACCGCGATCGAGGAGGCGGTGCTGGCCGGGGTCCCGGTCGTGACGACCAATACCGGTGGTCTGACGGCGTATTTCGACCCCGACGAAGTGCTGTTCGCGCCTCCGGGCGATGCGGCGGCACTGCGCGAACTGCTGCTGGCGGCGGCCCAGGATCCCGAAGGCTCGTGCGCGCGGGCTCGCCGCGCCCAGGCTCGCATGGCGGACGGATCGCTGGGGGCCGAGGCCTATATCCGCAAGCACGTCGAACTGACCAGGGAGGCGCTCAGCCGATGACCGATGGCAAGACGATACTCATGGCCGCCGTAGCGCTGATGACGGCGATGCCGGCACCGCAGGCGGCCGAAGCGGGCGATGCGATCGACCTCTGCGATTTCAAGCCGGCGTTCGTCGAGGACTTCCAGACGCTCAGCGTCGCACCGCGTGTGCTCGGCGCGGCGCGATGGACGGCGCATACGCCGTGGAACGGCGATTTCGGCGACGCGGTCTTCACCGATCCGGGTCCTGTCGGCCCGTTTGTCGTCAAGGACGGGCAGTTGTCGATCACCGCACGCCGGGGGACCGATGGGCGCTGGCGGTCAGGATTGATCGCGGCAGCGGATGCCTCCGGTCGCGGCACCGGCGTGCAATACGGCTATTTCGAAGCGCGGATGCGCCTGCCGCCCGGACCGGGAACCTGGCCGGCCTTCTGGCTGGCCAGCCTCAAACCGGCCAAGGATCTGTCGCCGGGCGTCGAGATCGACGTCATCGAGTACTACGGACATGCGGATGCCGCCTACTCGTCCGCATTGCACGTTTGGTACAAGGGGGCCGACAAGTCGCGGTCGCGCCATACGGTGCACAAGACGCCGGTGGATCCGGGCTCGCTTGTCGCCGGCTTCCACGACTACGGCGTTCGCGTCGCCGCCGATACGATCACCTACTATCTCGACCGCAAACCCGTCTGGCGGCAGCCGACCCCGGCCGAACTCAAGACGCCGCTGTTCCCGCTGGTCAATCTGGCGCTCGGATCCGGCTTCCCGATCGACAAGACCCCGAACCCGTCAACGCTCGAAGTGAAATACGTTCATCTCTACGTGGATGATCCGCAGGGGCGCGACAGCCGTTGCCCGGCCGGAACGGCACCGCCGCAATAGTGTTCGCCGGCGTTCGCCCGCTGGCCTGCGGTCGGCAGATCGCGACGGTCGGGGCGGTGACCGGGAGTCCGGCTGTTCGGCGCGATGTTCAGGCGACGGTTGCCGGCGACGCAGCGGTTGATGACGCGTCGAACGGCGACAACTCGTCGACGATGCCGAGCAGGGCGTCGATCCAGGCGGTTTGCGTCAGGCCAAGGTCCCGCGTGGCGTGAAACGCGTTGAGGCTCATCTGCCGC
>JARLIU010000092.1 GCA_031291595.1 Ancalomicrobiaceae bacterium
AAATGGGGGACGGCGCAGATTCGGCAAGGTCGGCTTCGGCGCGAAGAATCAATCTCTTGGACGGAAGTCGACGGCGAATTCGGCGGCCGGCGCCACGGCGAGGCCGAGACGGGTGGCGACGAGCGGTTCGGCGCCAAACTCTCCCGGGGCGAGTGGTGGAGCGGCATAGCCGAACGCCGGCACGCCGACCAGCGTCTCGCCGTGCCAGGCCGAAGCCACCGTCTCCGCCGCCGCCGACGGCAGGCCGTGCGGGATCAGACCAGCGATCAGCCGCCGCCCCGCCGGGCCGAGAGCCCGCACGGCGGTCGGACGATCGACGTTCGGCGACAGCGATAGCCGGATGCGATCCTGCCACAGGCGGCTTTCGCCGGGGGCGAGGATCAGCTCCGGAAAGCCGCTGCGGCCGGCCTCGGGGTAGAGCCAGACGCTGGGGGCTGGGCGCGCGCTCAGGCGCAGCACCGCGTCGGCCAGCGTCCGCTGCAGTGGGCGGTCGAGGCGAAGCGCTGCGCCGACGTCGGCATGCAGCCGCTCCAACCGGTCGAACCGCGGGCCGTAGTCGTGCCCCATCAGGGCGCGCAACACCAGCGAGAGCGCGCGCAGCACGACTTCGTCCGGCGGCTCGAGGAAACGGGCGATATCGAAGCGCAGAAAGCCGCCGGGATGGATCGCCACGGTTTCGGCGATCAGCCGGCCGGCGTAGGTGTCGAGCGCGGATGCGGCGCGGGCCAGCCGTTCGGCGGTGGCGGCGAGCGTCGCGCTGTCGAGGCCGTGGCGGGCGAACTCGGGGGCAGCCTTGCGGACGGCGACGCGGGCATAGTGGGAGTTGGCGTTGGAGGGATCGTCGCGCCACGCAATACCGGCAGAGCGCAGCGTCGCGATCAGGCGCGCTTTCGGGATGGCGAGCAGCGGGCGGATCAGCCGCAGCGTGCCGAGCCGGCGTTCGGCCGGCATGGCGGCGAGGCCGTAGACGCCGGAGCCACGGGCGAGCGCCAGCAGGAAGGTCTCGGCCTGGTCATCGAGGGTGTGGGCCGTCATCAGCACGTCGGCGCCCTCGGCCGCGGCAGCGCTTTGCAGCAGCGCATAACGGGCGGCGCGGGCGGCGGCCTGGATGCCGGATGCGGGTTTTGGGCCATGCCAGCACAGCGTTCGATGCGGCAGGCCGAGCGATCGCGCAAGATCAGCGACGAATTCGGCTTCTTCGGCCGCTTCGGGTCTCAAGCCATGATCGACGGTGAGAACGATGCCGGGAAGGGAGTCGGCGGCTGCGGATCGCCACAGCGCAAAAAGATGCAGGAGCGCGGTGGAATCCGGCCCACCGGAGACGGCCAAAGCGGCCTTGGCGGCGCCTGTCAACGGCGCGAACAGCTCATTCAACTCTTGCCGGTGCCATGCGACGGCATCAGGAGCATTTTCCACGGGCTTTCTCGGCCTGGGCACGGTCACGCAACGCTTTGGAGGCCTTGGGATATTTCGTCAGCAGCTCGTCGTAGGCATTGCAGGCCGCCTTGCGCTCGCCAAGCCCCTGGTAGGCAAGACCGAGTTTCAACAGGCTGTCCGGCGCCTTCAGGTCGTCGGGGTACTGAGTATAGCTCTTCAGGAAGGCATCGGTTGCCTCGCGGTGCATATTGCGCTGAAAAAAACTCTCGCCCAGCCAGAACTGCGCGCTGCCGGCGCGCTTGTCGGTCGGATGGTTGGCGATGAAGGTCTTGAAGCTCTTCTCGGCGAGATCGTATTCGCCCGAAAGGATGTAGCCGTAGGCGGCATCGTATTCGTCGCGGGCGCTCGGGGTGGGCTGGGTCGAGGCATAGCGCGGGCTGACGCCGGGCACCGGGGTGGCCTCGACCGCGGCCGGGCGCACCACCGGAGCGGTCGACAGCACCGGCCGCGGCGCGACATCCTGATGCGCTCCTTGCGACAGGTCGAGCGGTCCGTCGGCGATGATGCCGGCAATGGGATCGTCGGAGCGCGGGATCTGCCCCAGCACCTGCGGTGGCACGCCCGGGCCGGGCCTGGGCGTGTCGCCGACGTCGGCGGGCGGCACCGGACCGTCGTCGGGGGCGCCGGCGATGTCGGTCGCCGGCGGAGCGGTGGGCGCGGCGGCGATCGGACTGCCGGGCGTCGTCTGGCCGCGCAACGGCGGCGTCTCGATCGGGGCAGGCGCAAGCTCGGACTTCTTCAGCGGCTTTTTCGCCTGCGGCGTGCTCGCGCTGGCGTTCTCCAACTCCTGCAGACGGAATTCCATGTCCTTCTGCATGCGGACGATTTGGTCCTGCAGCGTCTTGACCTGGAAGTTCATCTGCTCGATCTGGCCGTTCAGATTGCGCATCTGGCCTTCCATCTGGTTGATGCGCAAGTTGAGTTCGGCCTGCTGGCGTTGCGTTTCCTCGTTGTTGCCGAACAGTTGGGCCGAGGCCGGCCGCACCCCGAGGACGACGGCGGCGACGATGAGCAGTACGGCGAAGAGGCCGCCCGGGCGGTAGATCCTCACGCGGCCGGACCCGTCCCCGGCGACGGCGGAATGGCACTGGAGATTGATCATCAAGCTAAAGCCCCCTTTCATGGCGCGCACGGCGCCGTTCGGTCCGTTGGCAGCCCGCTCGTATCATGCGACACGGGTTTCGGCCAAAGTTTGACCCGCGATAGTCGAAATTGCGCTTTTCCGCCACCGTCGCGTCCGTGCAACGCTCGTCCGTCCAGATTCATCGGCGTGACGACGTCGCGATGCCTGCGGCAGCATAAGCGAAAGCGCATAGGAGCCAACCGCGCGGAATCGGCCCATAATCGGCCAACCTTTGGTCATGCCGAGCTACTAGTTCGAACGGCGCTTGCCGGGCCGGACGACCGCTTCGGCTCAATCGACTTCGGACACGCCGTTCCGGACCATCGGATCCGCGCAGCCGGCAATCGGGATGGACGACATGTTTAAGGATACTGCGGCCGGCTACGGCACCATTTCCATCGTGTTCCACTGGGGCGCGGCGGCGGCGATCATCGCGATCTGGCTGCTCGGCGATCGCATCGACGCGGTGCCGGCCGGTGCGGAGCGTTCGGCCGCGGTCGGATTGCATATGGCGGTGGCCTTCCTCTGCTTCATCATCCTGGTGCCGCGCCTGTTCTGGCGCTTCGTCAATCCGAGGACGCCGCTCGCCGAAACGAATTCGGCCCTGCTCGACTTCGTCGCCAAGATCGTCAAATGGGGGCTGATCATCGCCCTGACCGGTCTCGTCGTCTCCGGACCGATCGGGGTATGGACCGGACGGCGCGGCGCCATCGACGTGTTCGGCTGGGCCATCGCCAGCCCGTTGCCGACGAGCCTCAATGGCGTCCTGCATGCCGTCGCCGGTCCGTTGCACATCATCTGCGCCAAGGCGATCCTGGTGCTGGTGGCGCTGCATGTGCTCGGAGCGTTGAAGCATCTCGTCTACGATCGCGACGGCGTGTTCCGCCGGATGCTGGTGCCGGCGAAGTAGGAAGTCGCCAGCTGCTCCGTTGCGGCCAGCCGGGCCGGCGGGGCTGCCGCATCCGGAACTGCTTGCAATGGCTCGCCGCTTCCGCTTTGCTTCGCGCTTGCGTGCGGCAGGTGGCATAGGAGGCGGCGATGTGGCGCGATACCAGGACCGGCTATGGCGTCGTGTCGATCGTCCTGCACTGGGCGGGCGCTGCGGCGGTGATCGTCGTGTGGATCTTCGGCAGGCGGATCGGCTATCACCCATCCGGCCCGGAGTGGGACGCGGCGGAAAATCTGCATGCCGCGGTGGCGACGCTGGCGCTGGCGATCATCGTGCCCCGGCTGATCTGGCGGCTGGCGCAGCCGAAGACGCCCCCGGTCCCCAGCAATCCGGCGTTGCTCAATCTCATCGCGGCGCTGGTGAAATGGGGGCTGATCCTGTCGCTGGCGGTGATGATCGTCACCGGGCCGCTGGCGATCTGGAGCGGGCCGGGGGCGGCGATCGATCTGTTCGGCCTCACCATCCTGAGCCCGCTGCCGCCCGCCTTCTCCGAACACTTCCACCACAGTATCTGGCCGGTGCATGTGTTCATGTCGAAAGTCGTCTTCATACTCGTCGCCCTGCACGTGGCCGGCGCGTTGAAGCACCTCGTCGTCGACCGCGACGGTGTCTTCCTGAGGATGCTCAGGCCGGCGAAGGACGATCCGCCGCCGCCGGACGCGACTGCGTGACACAATTCGTTGTGTAAATTGACGTCGACGGCGGCCGGCCGATGCTAAGGTCGCCGGCTGACGGAAGCGGGTCGATGGTATGATGGGTGCCCTGCCGAGCGGCAGCCGACGATTCGCTTGTTCAACTCATGGTCTTGGCATCTGGGATTCAGCGACGATGACACGGAAATACTTCGGCACCGACGGCATTCGCGGCACGGCGAATCGTTGGCCGATCACGCCCGACATTGCCATGAAGGTCGGCATGTCGGTCGGCCTGCTGATGCGACAGCGCCAGGGGCGCCTCAGGGCCGTCATCGGCAAGGACACGCGGCTGTCCGGCTACATGATCGAGACCGCCATGGTGGCGGGCTTTACCGCGGTCGGCGTCGACGTGTTCATGACCGGCCCGATCCCGACGCCGGCCATCGCCATGCTGACGCGGTCGTTGCGCTGCGACATCGGCGTGATGATCTCGGCCTCGCACAATCTCTATCAGGACAACGGCATCAAGATCTTCGGGCCGGACGGCTACAAGCTGTCGGACGAGATCGAGGCCTCGATCGAGACGATGCTCGAGTCCGACCTCTCCGGTCGCCTGGCCGGCGCCAGCGACCTCGGCCGCGCCAAGCGCGTCGACGGCGTCACCGACCGCTACGTCGAATTCGCCAAGCGGACCATGCCGCGCAACCTGTCGCTGCAGGGCGTCAGGGTCGTCATCGACTGCGGCAACGGCGCCTCCTACAAGGTGGCCCCCGACGCACTGTGGGAGCTCGGCGCCGAGGTGATCAAGATCGGCGTCGAGCCGGACGGCCTCAACATCAACAAGGATTGCGGTTCGACCGCGCCGGCGAAACTGATCGAGCGGGTGCACGAGACGCGGGCCGACATCGGCATCGCGCTCGACGGCGACGCCGACCGCGTCATCATCATCGACGAGAAGGGCAGGGTGGTCGACGGCGACCAGCTGATGGCCGTGGTGGCGTCGTCGTTCAAGGATGCGGGCCGGCTGTCGCAGCCGGGGATCGTCGCCACCGTCATGTCGAACCTCGGGCTGGAGCGCTATCTCGGCGGCATCGGGCTCGAACTGGCGCGCACCAAGGTCGGCGACCGCTATGTCGTCGAGTGCATGCGCGAGCGCGGCTACAACGTCGGCGGCGAACAGTCGGGCCATATCATCCTGACCGACTATTCGACCACCGGCGACGGGCTGGTCGCCGCCCTGCAGGTGCTGGCGGTCGTCCAGCAGCTGGGCCGGCCGGTCTCCGAGGTCTGCCGTCGGTTCGATCCGGTGCCGCAGGTGCTGAAGAACGTGCGCTTCGGCGGCGCCAGCCCGTTGCAGAACGAGAAGGTGCAGGAATCGATCGCCGCCGCCCTGCAGCGGCTCGGCAATCAGGGCCGATTGGTCATCCGCCCGTCCGGGACCGAACCACTCATCCGCGTCATGGCGGAGGGCGACGACGAGCACCTGGTGCACCGCGTCGTCGACGATATCGTCGAGTCGCTGACCCGTGCCGCAGCCTGAAGGTTAAGATCGGCCATCGCCATCAGGACGTCTTCATACGCGGTTAACGTTAATGAGCTTGGTAAAAAAGTACAGTTAAGTCAGCCTTAACGTTTGCCGGCCATCATGTCCCTCGTATCCGGTGCCCGACGGCCGACCCAGGGCCGGGGCGCGAGTAGAGGTGACGTAGATGGGCCGTATCAACACCGCGCTTGCCGCTCTGATCGCGACGACGACTGTGCCTATGGCGGCGGCCGCTGCGGATCGCTCGTCGCAGCCCCCCGTCATCGAAGAGGCATCCGTCATCCCGGAAGAGATCGGCACCGGCTGGTATCTGCGTGGCGACGTCGGCTATTCGCGCCAGGGCAGGCCGACGGCGAGCTGGTACGATCCGGGCGCGTCCAGCTTCGGCATCACCGGCGTCAAGTCCGGCGACGCCGTCACCGCCGGCTTCGGCGTCGGCTACAAGTTCAACGATTGGCTGCGCAGCGACGTGACGCTCGATTACATCAGCCCGTCCGGCGTGTCGGGCACGGTCTCGGCCTTTCCGTGGGTAACCGACACGCTGAAGATCGATTCGACCGTCCTGATGTGGAACGGCTATCTCGACGCTGGTAACTTTTCCGGTTTCACGCCCTATCTCGGCGCCGGTATCGGCGTTGCGCGGACCACCACGGGCAAGACTGAGCGCAATGTCTCGGGGTTCACGTACAGTCTCGCGGCCGGGCAGAAATATTCGTTGTCCGCTGCCGGAATGGCCGGCGTGACGATCGACATCGGCCACGGCATCCAGGCGGATATCGGCTACCGCTATCTGTGGATCAATTCCGCACAGACGGGCGAGTCAATCGGCTGCAATTGCGGCCACGACAGCTTCAAGAACCTCGATTCGCATCAGATCCGCGTCGGTCTGCGTTATTATATGAATTGATGGCTATTCACAGTATCAGCGTCTGTCGAGCGACATATGACCATATGTCGAACGGCAGGCGCTGTCTGTAACACTGCAGAAGATTCGCGAAAAATAGTTGAAAATTCATCGTGCTTTTACTCTTGATTAACTATGGCGCACTTACAGTTGCTGCGTGTTTATTCGGTTACTTCCAGCCGCCGCTGCGGTGGTCGAACCCAGCAACGGGACAGAACCCATGAATAGGACGATTATCGGACTGTTTGGCGCAGTCTTGCTGTCGAGCGCACCCTACGGCGTCGAGGCTGCCGATCTGATGGCTCCCCACCCGGTGGTGCCATATCAGTCGACGGAAGCGGAACCCGCTGTCGCGTCCGGTTGGTATCTGCGCGGCGACATCGGCATCGGCGTCAATGCCGTCAACCGGTTCACGGAGCAGGACATCGACAACCCGGCCGCCAACCAGACGACCGGTTGGCTGAAGAAGTCGATCGGCGATTCGGCGGTCTTCGACGTCGGCCTCGGCTACCAGTTCAACGACTATCTGCGTGGCGACATCACGGCGCAGTATCGGGCGGCGACGGGCTTCCATTCGACCGATATCACGACCAACACGCTCACCAACGAGAACGTTCAGAACCTGATCGACGGCAATGTCTCCTCGACGGTGCTGATGGCCAACGCCTACTGGGACATCACCCATTGGAACGGACTGACGCCGTTCGTCGGCGCCGGTATCGGCGCGGCCTACAACAAGACGACCGGCGTTCACGGCATCGCCCCGAATAACTTCACGCCGCCCAACACCATGGTTGGCGTCTTCGACGATCAGGGCAAATGGAACGTGGCCTACGCCCTGCATGCCGGCGTGTCGTGGGATGTCAATTCCCGCCTGAAGCTGGAAGCAGCCTATACGTTCCAGGACCTCGGCGGCGCCAAGCTGCTGGAATCGGCCTGCTACAACGGCACGTCCTGCGCCACCTTCGTGCCCGAGCAGTATGCGATCAAGAAGATCACCACGAGCGACTTCCGCATCGGCGCGCGCTGGCTGTTCGATGCGCCGGCAGCGCCCAGCTACGTCTCCTATCCGGTCGTGGCGAAGAACTAAGCTTGCTGCCAGGACCCGCCCGCCCGATCCGGTCGGCGGTGTGAGACAAGCACGATTTGATGGCGCGGTCCTGAAAATGGGCCGCGCCATCGTGTCTTGGCCACGTGTCTTTGCGGTCGGCGTCATTCCGCCGTTGCAAGTTGCCGCCGATTCGGCTACCAGCGGCAGCGGGACACCCCTCCCCACCGGGGGGCGCCCATCTGAAAGGATGGACCATCATGACGCATACCCGCCCGGGCGCGAAGCCCGTCAATCCCCATTTTTCCTCTGGACCTTGTGCGAAGCGCCCCGGCTGGACCGTTGCGGCGCTCGAAGGCGCGTTCGTCGGCCGCTCGCACCGCTCCAAGCCCGGCAAAGCCAAGCTGGCCGAAGCGATCGAGCTGACGCGCGAAGTGCTCGGCGTGCCGGCCGACTATCGCATCGGCATCGTGCCGGCCTCCGATACCGGCGCAGTCGAAATGGCGCTGTGGTCGCTGTTGGGCGCTCGCCCGGTCGACATGCTCGCCTGGGAATCGTTCGGTGAAGGCTGGGTCACCGACGTCGTCAAGCAGCTGAAGCTGACTGAGGCCCGCGTCATCAAGGCGCCGTACGGCGAACTGCCGGATCTCTCCACCGTCGACACCAAGACCCGCGACGTGGTGTTCACCTGGAACGGCACGACCTCGGGCGTGCGCGTGGCGAACGCCGATTGGATCGCGGCCGATCGCGAGGGGCTGGCGATCTGCGATGCCACCTCCGCCGCCTTCGCGCAGGATCTCGACTGGCCGAAACTCGACGTCGTGACCTTCTCGTGGCAGAAGGCGCTTGGCGGCGAAGCGGCGCACGGCGTCATTGTGCTCAGCCCGCGCGCCGTCGAGCGGCTCGTCAGCTATAAGCCGGCCTGGCCGCTGCCGAAGATCTTCCGCATGACCTCGGGGGCTAAGCTGATCGAGGGCATCTTCGTCGGCGAGACCATCAACACGCCGTCGATGCTGGCGGTCGAGGATTATCTCGACACGCTCAAGTGGGCAAAGTCGCTCGGCGGGCTGAAGCCGCTGATCGCGCGCGCCGATGCCAACACCAAGGCGATCGCCGACTGGGTCGCCAGGACCCCGTGGATCGATTTCCTCGCCAAGGACCCGGCCATCCGCTCCAACACGTCGGTCTGCCTCGTCATCTCCGATAAGGACCTGACGCCGGAAGCCTCGGCCGAAGTCGCCAAGAAGATCGTCTCGCTGGTCGAGAAGGAAGGCGCCGGCTTCGATTTCAGTTCCTACCGCGATGCGCCGGCCGGCCTCAGGATCTGGTGCGGGGCGACGGTGGAAGCATCCGATGTGGCACTTCTGACCCAGTGGATCGACTGGGCCTTCGCCGAGGCCAAGGCCGGCCTCGCCAAGGCAGCGTGATGCCTCGGGCCCAAGCGGCCCCTCCGCCGTCATTGCGACGAGCGTAGCGACCGAAGCAATCCAGCCTTTTCATTCTGGATTGCTTCGGCTCACGCTGGCAATGACGGCCACAGCTTCGCCACCCCTCAATTGCTCGGCCGGCGGCAGACCATTGTCTCGGGCTGGCCTTGAAGCATCCGGCAAGGAAACGACCCATGGCTCCCCGCGTTCTCATTTCCGATCAGCTTTCCCCCACCGCCGTGCAGATCTTCCGGGATCGCGGTCTTGAGGTCGACTACCTGCCGAGTCTCGGCAAGGACAAGGAAAAGCTTGCCGAGATCATCGGCAATTACGACGGCCTCGCCATCCGCTCGGCCACCAAGGTCACTGCCAAGCTGCTGGAAAGAGCGACCAATCTCAAGGTGATCGGCCGCGCCGGCATCGGCGTCGACAATGTCGACATCCCGGCGGCGACGGCCAAGGGCATCATCGTGATGAACACGCCCTTCGGCAATTCGATCACCACGGCCGAACACGCCATCGCGCTGCTGTTTGCGCTGGCGCGCGAGCTGCCTGCCGCCGATGCCTCCACCCAGGCCGGCAAGTGGGAGAAGAACCGCTTCATGGGCGTCGAAGTGACCGGCAAGACGCTCGGCATCATCGGTTGCGGCAATATCGGTTCGATCGTCGCCGACCGCGCCGTCGGCCTCAGGATGCGCGTCATCGCCTACGATCCCTTCCTGTCGGCGGCGCGTGCGGTCGAACTCGGCGTGGAAAAGGTCGAGCTCGAGGAGTTGTTGCGCCGCGCCGACTTCATCACCCTGCACACGCCCTTGACCGAAAAGACCCGCAACATCCTGTCGGCCGATGCGCTCGCCAAGACCAGGAAGGGCGTCCGCATCATCAATTGCGCCCGCGGCGGCCTCGTCGACGAAGCCGCGCTCAGGGCCGCGCTCGATTCCGGCCAAGTGGCGGGCGCCGCCTTCGACGTATTCGTCGAGGAACCGGCGACCTCGAACGTGCTGTTCGGCCATCCGAGCGTCGTCGCCACGCCGCACCTCGGCGCCTCGACGACCGAGGCGCAGGAGAACGTCGCCCTGCAGGTGGCCGAGCAGATCTCGGACTATCTGATGAAGGGTGCGGTGATGAACGCGCTCAACATGCCGTCGATCACGGCGGAAGAGGCGCCGCGGCTGACGCCGTTCGTCAAGCTCGCCGAACTGATCGGCTCGTTCGCCGGGCAGTTGACCGACACCGGGATCAAGGCGATCCGGCTCGAATACGAGGGCGAGGTGGCCAGCCTCAACACCCGCGCGCTGACCGCTGCGGCGCTGACCGGCGTATTGAAACCCTCGCTCGACACGGTCAATATGGTGTCGGCGCCGGCCATGGCCAAGGAGCGTGGGCTGCATGTGGAAGAGGTGCGGCGCGACGATCGCGGCACATTCGACAGCCTGTTCCGCCTCACGGTGAAGACGGAGACGATGGAGCGTACGGTTGCCGGCACGGTGTTCTCCGACGGCAAGCCGCGCATCGTCGAGATCAAGGGCATCCAGCTCGACGCCGAGTTCCAGCCGTCGATGCTCTATGTCACCAACAAGGACAAGCCCGGCTTCATCGGCCGGCTCGGCACGCTTCTGGGCGAACAGGGCATCAATATCGCCACCTTCGCGCTCGGTCGGACCGGACCGGGCGAAGACGCGATCGCGCTTGTCGGCATCGACGGGCCGGCGGGCGCCGCGGTGATCGCCGGGGTGTCGGCGCTGCCGAACGTCATCCAGGCAAAGCCGCTGACGTTCTGAGGGCTGTCTTTGCGATGCCCCTCTCCCGGCCTTCGGCCACCCCACAAGGGGGGAGGGCGAAGGAGTCGCGCGTTCTCTGCCGATGCAAGTCTAAATCGCGCCGCGTCCCCTCCCCCCTTGTGGGGGAGGGTGGCCGAAGGCCGGGAGAGGGGTGAGGCTTCCCCGCGCCGCTACTTGCGCTGAGA
>JARLIU010000093.1 GCA_031291595.1 Ancalomicrobiaceae bacterium
CCCCTTGTTCCAGCGTTTCGGCGTCGAAGCACAGCTCGATGCGATGTTCTCACCCTCGGTCAATCTGAAGTCGGGCGGCTACATCGTCATCAACCAGACCGAAGCGCTCGTCTCCATCGACGTCAACTCCGGCAAGTCGACGCGCGAGCACAATATCGAGGACACGGCGCTCGCCACCAACCTCGAGGCGGCGGAAGAGGTTTCCCGACAGCTGCGCTTGCGCGACCTCGCCGCCCTCGTCGTCATCGACTTCATCGACATGGAGGAGAAGCGCAACAACCGGTCGGTCGAGCGCAAACTCAAGGATTGCCTGAAGAACGATCGCGCCCGCATCCAGGTCGGCCGCATCTCGCACTTCGGCCTGATGGAAATGTCGCGCCAGCGCATCCGCACCGGCGTGCTCGAATCCTCCATGGTGGTCTGCCAGCACTGCGGCGGCACCGGCCTCGTCCGGTCGACCGAGTCGGTGGCGCTGCACGTGTTGCGCTCGATCGAGGAAAACCTCATCCGCGGCGTGACGCACGATCTGACCGTCCGCACGCGCTCGACCGTGACGCTCTATATTCTCAACCAGAAGCGCGCGCACCTGTTCGACCTCGAGCATCGGTTCGGCCTCGCCATCGCGATCCTGGCCGACGATCATGCGGTCATGGGCGGCCATCTGTTCACCATCGAGAAGGGCGAGCCGGTGGTTGCGCGCGCCGCTCCGGTGCTTCAGCCGACACAGGTGACGCCGCAGTCGGTGATGCCGGACTACGACGAGACGGCCGACGACAGCTTCGTCGAAGAGGACGAGACCGAAGAGCTCGAGGCCGAGGCACCGCGCGAGGCGCGAAGCGAGCCCCGTGGCGAGCCGCGGCGCGACAGCGAAGGCGAAGCCGGTGGCCGGCGCAAGCGGCGGCGGCGGCGGCGTGGCCGCGGACGTGTCGGCGACATCGAGGGTGGCGCCCCACGCGAGGCGGCAGGTGAGCGCAATTCGACGCCGCAATCCGAATTCGCTGCCGAACAGCCGTTTGATGGCGAAGGCGACGACGACAGCGCCGATGGCGACGAGGGCGAGGGTGAAGGCGAGTTCGAGGCGCAGGGCAACGGCGACGAGGCGGGCGGCGAGCGCGGTCCGCGCAAGCGCCGTCGGCGCGGTCGGCGCGGCGGTCGGCGCAATCGGCGCGAAGGCGAATTCGGCGATGCCGAGTCCGATGCCGGCTTCGAGGCCGATGCCGAGGGCGATGCGGCCGATGACGACGCCGGTGCGGGCGCGACGAACGACGACGCCGGTGCGGCCGACTTGGAGGTCGTCGCTGCCGAGCCTGTCGAGGCGCCGGTCGTCGCGACCCCGGACTTCGTGCTCATGGACCGCGAGACATTGACCGCCGAGGTCGACGTCATCCGCGCCGAAGAGGCCGCCAAGCCGAAGAAGCCGCGTGCACCGCGCAAGCCGCGTGTAACGAAGAAGGCGGCCGCCGAGGCGGCAGCAGCAGAGCAGGCAGCGGCAGACGCCATCGCGGCAGGCGATGACGTGGCGGCCGAAGCTCCGATCGAGGCTGAGGCACCGCTCGAGGCGGCTCCCACCGCGGCCGAACCGGTCGAGGAGGTCGCGGCCGAGCCGGTTGCGTCGGTGCCACCTCCGCCACCGAAGCCGGACCTCGCGTCTACCGAGATCGATCCGTCGAAGCCCAAGCGCTCCGGCTGGTGGTCGCGCAAGTAAGGCGCTGCCGCAACGAACGGCCGCTCCTGATGCTCTGACCATCGCGGCAGGGCGGCCGGCATCGGGCGACCCGATAGTCACAATCGAACCGACGAGGCGGATGCGATGCTTCCGCCTCGTCGGCGTTTCAGCCGGCCCGGCTAAGGCTGTCCGGAGGATGGCGCAGCCGCGGCCGCCTATCCGCGCCGCAGCCAGCCGCCGATGCGCTGCACTGCCTCGACGATATCGGCCTCGGATCCGGCGAAGGAGAAGCGCATGTAGCCGCTGCCGCGGCGGCTATCGAAATCCGGGCCGGGCGTGGCGGCGACGCCCGCCTCCAGCAACATGCGGCGGGTGAAATCGACGCTGTCGTTAGAGAACCGCCGCACGCTGGCATAGACGTAGAACGCGCCATCGACCGGCAGCAAGTCGTCGAAGCCGATCGCCGGCAACTCCTGCAGCAGATGCGCGCGGTTCACCGCGTAGGAGGCCTTGACGCCGTCGAGATAGGCGAGCGAACGCGGGTCGAATGCGGCGACCGCCGCCTTCTGCGAGATCTCGTTGTTGGACAGATAGAGGTTCTGCGCCAGCCGGTCGACCGGCTTCACCAGGGCTTCCGGCAGCACCATCCAGCCGATGCGCCAGCCAGTCATGCAGTAGTATTTGGAAAAACTGTTGACCACGATGGCGTTGTCGGAAAAGGCCAGCGCCGTTGCCTCGGTGCCGGCAAACACCAAGCCGTGGTAGATTTCGTCGGAGATGAAGCGCAGCCCGAGGTCGTCGCAGACCTCCGACAAAGACCGCAGACTTTCGGCCGAATACATCGTGCCGGTCGGATTGGCCGGACTGGCGACGAGCACGCCGGCGAGCGGCTTTTCCGCGTGGACCTTCTCGATCATCGCCGGGGTCAGCGTCCAGCGCGTCTCGGCCGTCGTCTCGATCGCGACCGCCTCGAGCCCGAGCGCGCCGAGCAGGTTGCGGTAGGCCGGATAGCCGGGCGTCGGCACGGCGACGCGGGCACCGACATCGAAGGCGGCGAGGAACGCCAGGCTGAAGGCGCCCGACGAGCCGGCGGTGATGGCGATCCGGTCCGGATCGACCGAGACCCGGTAAGTGCGGGCGTAGTGTTCGGCGATGGCCAGCCGCAACGGGCGGATGCCGAGCGCCTCGGTATAGCCGAGCTTGCCGGTGATCGCCGCATGTGCCGCCGCGATCACCGGGGTCGGCGCCGGCGCTCCGGGCTGGCCGACCTCCATGCGGATGACGCGGTGGCCCTCGGCCTCGCGCCTGACCGCATCCGCCAGCACTTCCATGGCAATGAACGGCTCGACCTTCGAGCGGGCGGAGGGGGCGAACGGCGGCATTTTCGGCTCCAGCGATGGTTGGGGCTTGCTACACCCGGCAAATGCCGCTGTCGATCCCGCCATCCGGACGGCCGTCGCCGCTGTGGCCTCATTCCCGCCTCAAGAAAAAGTGAGGCTTTGCACACCGGCCGGGCTTCGCCTCGGCCCGTCGATCGCCTATAAGCCGCAGAGGGTTGCGGATTGTGCCGCCGCGCCGCCCGATGGGAGAGACTCCATGATGTTCCGCCTGCCGCTCAGCCGCCTCGCGCTCTTCCCCCTACTCGTCGGCGGCCTCCTCGGCTTTGCCGCGCCGGTCACGGCGGCGGACAAACCGCTGACCAAGCCGGAAGTCGAGCAGATCGTGCGCGACTATATCGTGGCGCATCCGGAAGTCATCGAAGAGGCTCTGGCCGCGCTCGACAAGAAGCACAACGAGCAGGTCGTCGAGCAGCAGAAGGCGGCGATCGTCGACAAGGCGTCGCTGATCTTCAATTCTCCCAATCAGGTGGTGCTCGGCAACCCCAAGGGTGACGTGACGCTGGTCGAATTCTTCGACTACAACTGCGGCTTCTGCAAGCAGGCGCTGCCCGACATGCTCGGCCTCTTGAACGAAGACAAGAACCTGCGCTTCGTGCTGAAGGAATTCCCGGTGCTGACGGCGGGCTCGGAAGAGGCGGCGCGCGTCGCCATCGCGGTCAACAAGCTGGCCCCGGACAAGTACATGGAGTTCCACAAGCGGCTTCTCGGCAGTCGCGGTCCGGCCAACAAGCAGAAGGCCATGGATGTCGTGGCCGAGATCGGGCTCGACAAGGCGAAGATCGAGGCGATGTCGAACGACGTCCAGGCGGTGCTGCCGACCCTGCAGGAGACGCGCACGATCGCCGAGGGCCTCGGCCTCAACGGCACGCCGTCCTACGTCGTCGGCCGCTCGGTCATCCCCGGCGCCATCGGCATCGACCGGCTGAAGCAGAAGATTGCCGACGTGCGCAATACGTGTGCGGCCGATGGCGGCGTCAAGCCGTGCTGAGGAGACCTCAATTTGCTCGCTGAAGTTCTTGCAGCGTGAACGCGAAATCTCGTTTCGTCATTGCGAGCGCAGCGAAGCAATCCAGAAAGCC
>JARLIU010000094.1 GCA_031291595.1 Ancalomicrobiaceae bacterium
CGGAAACGCCCCGATGAGCCAAGATCCCAACTCCAGCGTTCGAAATGTGCCGCCTGCATCAGCGCTTCACGCGCAACCGAAAACCGCGCCCGCCGCCAGCCCAGCGCCCCTACCGCTGAGCCGATGAATAGGATGGGCTAGCTAGCGCACCACCACCACCGGAGTGCCGACGCTCACCCGATCGTAGAGATCGAGGATGTGCTGGTTGTACATGCGGATGCAGCCGTAGGAGGCCTTGGTGCCGATCGAATCCGCGTTGTTGGTGCCGTGGATGGCGTATTCGCCCGTCGCCAGCACCAGGGCGCGCGGCCCCAGGGGGTTGCGCGGCCCGGGCGGGATCAGCTCCGGCAGGTTCGGACTGTCGCGCCGGACCTCCTCCGGCGGGCTCCAGATCGGGTTCACCACCTTGCGCGCCACGAACGTCGCTCCGGCCCATTCCTTGCCGGGCCGTCCGACGGCGATCGGGTAGCGGATGGCTTGGCCGGCGCCGACGACGAAATACAGGTGGCGCTCGGCGGTGCGAATGACGATGGTGCCAGGCTGATAGCCGCCGAATGTGACGACTTCGGATTCGCCGGCATAGCGCGCCGCCGCAGGCAGCACGCTGCCGATGAGGCAGGCAAGCATGACGGAAACAACCAACAATAATCTGAGCCGCATGGGGTTACTCCAGACAATCGCATGCGAAAGGAGGATCAGGCGGTCGACAATAAGGTGAATATCTTGAAGATAGGCAACGAGATAGGGTTAATGACGTAAATGTGTTGGCTGGCCTTGGCCCATCATCGCCCTAGATCATCTCGGGCCGGAGAACAGTCGATACGGCAGGCGAGAGGACGACATGCTGGTCAATGGCACATGGACGACCAACTGGAAGCCGTCGGACGGCAAGGACCCGTCCGGCGCCTTCATTCGGCCGACCTCGAGCTTCCGCTCGTTCGTGACGCCGGATGGCGAGCCCGGCCCGACCGGCGACGGCGGCTTTGCCGCCGCTGCCGGCCGCTATCACCTCTATGTCGGCCTGATCTGCCCGTGGGCGTCGCGCACGCTCGCTGCCCGGGCGCTGAAAGGGCTCGAAGCCGTGATCTCCGTCACCATCGTCGATCCGGCGATGACGGACGAGGGTTGGCGCTTCACCGATGCCCCCGACACCGGCCCCGATCCGCTTTACGGCGCGCACTACCTGCACCAGATCTACACACGCGCCGACCCGCATTTCACCGGCCGCGCCACCATCCCGGTGCTGTGGGACAAGCAGCGGCAGACCATCGTCAACAACGAGTCCGCCGATATCCTGCGCATCCTGAATTCCGGCTTCGGCTCTCTGGCGAAGACCGACATCGACCTTTACCCGGATGCATTGCGCGAGGAGATCGATGCGCTCAACGCCCGCATCTATCCGCGCCTCAATAACGGCGTCTATCGCGCCGGCTTCGCCGCGACGCAAGCTGCCTACGAGGCGGCGTTTAAGGACGTGTTTGCCGAACTCGACGCGCTGGAGGCGCATCTTTCAACCAGGACCTTCCTCGTCGGCGAACGCCTCACCGAGGCCGATATCCGCCTGTTCGTCACCCTGGTGCGGTTCGATGCCGCCTACCACGGGCTGTTCAAATGCAACCGGCGGCGTCTGGCCGACTACGCCAAGCTGTCGGCCTACGTGAAGCGGGTGATCGCCCTCCCCGGCATCCGCCCGACGGTCAATATCGACCACATCAAGCGCGGCTACTATTCGCTGAAGGCGTTGAACCCGTCGGGCATCGTGCCGGCCGGACCGGACTTGGATTGGGCTTGATGGAGCCTCAAATGACCGTCAGGGATTGCATGAAGGCCCTGTTCCTTGGCGCGTGTCACCCGGAGCACTGGTCCGGTTCGACATCGCTCACGTGATTGGCGGATAGAGCTATGTCAACAGTTCAGTAAATCGGCACATTTGTGCTTGGTCAGCAAATATTCTAGCAACTCGTCAACGGTCTTTTCTAACCAAATGCTTACATGTGGATACGGAAGATTGACGAATGAGGCTACTTCATCAGCTGTTAGCTGACCGCCTTCGATGGCTAGCATGAATCGCTTCCGGGCAGCAGGCGGTATAAGGACCGCGAGAGCCAAGAACGGTCCAGCTACATCATTGAAAACGGCATCTTTACTAGCACCAAATGTTCTTAATATGATGCCGCTGATTAGATCGTCGACTTGCGTGGAGGTTTGTACACGCTCCTCAGGCTTGTCAAATATATGAAGTAGCTCTTTGCACACGACAAGCCGCTCAAGTTCGGGTGATAGACCAGCCGCATAGACTATCTGAGTAACGCGCACAGGATCAGCATATACTCCCGGATGCTTTATATATTGATAAAACATGCCTAGCAGCTTGGCCGAATCAAGATCAGCGGGACATAATTCAATCTCATCTTGCAGCCCGTGATCCTTAATCCAATCAATAATAGTATCGATATGGATCGGGAATTTGGTCTGCTCATCTACAAAACGAAGAAGGGCTGCAATCGTCATGCAGCCCTTCTACTAGCGTATAGCTCATGAGGCAAGGGGCGCGGTTATGCAACCGCCAAAAACTCGTCGATTTCGACTTGCGGCAGCAGTGCATCACCAAAATGCGAGCGGGATTCGCACATACCCGACCTTACGAAATGAATGGCCTTGTGAACCTCATTTCGGAACTCGGTTGTAGATGCGACCCCACGTCCGGCGAAAAACTTCAGGTTAAGCAGCTCCTGACTGTTTCCCTCAGGAAACAGCATCGTCGTGAGGCGATCAGTTTCCTTCATACTAACCTCCATGTGACCTCTAGAGACCCCATATTCGCAGCCCTAGCCGACTACCGGACAGAATCAAAGCGCGCCATACACGCGCACATGCCCTCAGTCAAGCGCGAACCAGTTAACAAGTAGGACTCATTCACCGAACTTGTAACCCCAAGTCAACAAAATTCCAAGCGCGCAGCCGTAGGCCTACAATTATTTGACTAACGAGGCTTTGATGCAACGTGCTTGGCATGGATCCTGCAGTCGTTGATTCTGAATTCCGATTGCCGTTTTGGCAGACTCAGCCTGTACCCACAATGAACAAGGAACCTTGCAGCTGCCGCATCACATGAACAGCACGGCTGATCATATCGTTGGGGCGCCTCACCCCACCCGCCGGTTCTGCCGGTTGTCGATCAGGTCCTTGACCACGGCCGGATCGGCCAAGGTCGAGGTGTCGCCGAGCGCGGCGAACTCGTCTTCGGCGATCTTGCGCAAGATGCGCCGCATGATCTTGCCGGAGCGGGTCTTCGGCAGGCCGGGAGCGAACTGGATCAGATCGGGCGAGGCGATCGGGCCGATCTCCTTTCTCACCCAGCCGACCAGTTCCTTCCTGAGCTCCTCCGACGGCGAAACCCCTTCCATCAGCGACACATAGGCATAGATGCCCTGGCCCTTCAGATCGTGCGGATAGCCGACGACGGCGGCCTCGGCCACCTTCGGATGCGCCACCAGCGCCGATTCCACCTCGGCCGTGCCCATGCGGTGACCGGAGACGTTGATGACGTCGTCGACGCGGCCGGTGATCCAGTAATAGCCGTCGGCGTCGCGCCGGCAGCCGTCGCCGGTGAAATACATGCCGACGTAGGTGGAGAAATAGGTCTGCACGAAGCGCTCGTGATCGCCGAATACCGTGCGCATCTGCCCCGGCCAGGAGTCGAGCAGGACAAGATTGCCCTCGGCCTGGCCGTCCAGAATAGTGCCGGCCGCGTCGACCACCGCCGGCTGCACGCCGAAGAACGGCCGCGTCGCCGAACCGGGCTTCAGCGCAGTCGCCCCCGGCAACGGCGTGATCAGGATGCCGCCGGTCTCGGTCTGCCACCAGGTGTCGACGATCGGGCAGCGGCCGTCGCCGACCACCTGATGGTACCACAGCCAGGCTTCCGGATTGATCGGTTCGCCGACCGAACCGAGCACGCGCAAGCTTGCCCGCGACGTCTTCTTCACGTGCGCCTCGCCGGCGCCCATCAGCGAGCGGATGGCGGTCGGCGCGGAGTAGAAGATGTTGACCTTGTGCTTGTCGATCACTTCCCAGAAGCGGGCCGGCGACGGATAGCTCGGGATGCCCTCGAACATTACCGTCGTCGCGCCGTTGGATAGCGGCCCGTAGACGATGTAGGAGTGGCCCGTGACCCAGCCGACGTCGGCGGTGCACCAGTAGACCTCGCCGGGCTTGTAATCGAACACCATCTCATGCGTCAGCGAGACATAGACGAGATAGCCGCCGGTGGTGTGCAACACGCCCTTCGGCTTTCCGGTCGAGCCCGACGTATAGAGGATGAAGAGGGGATCCTCGGCGTTCATCGCTGGCGCCGGGCAGTCGGGCGAAACGCCGGCCGCCGCCTCGTGGTAATAGATGTCGCGGCCGGCCTGCATGGCGACCTTGCCGCCGGTGCGCTTGACCACGATGACCGTCTCGACGCCGGCGACCTTGTCGAGCGCGGCGTCGACGTTGGCCTTCAGCGGCACCTTGCGTCCGCCGCGCAACCCTTCGTCGGCGGTGATGACCACGGTGGAGCCGCAATCCGAGATGCGACCGGCGAGGCTGTCGGGCGAAAAGCCGCCGAACACGATCGAATGGACGGCGCCGATGCGGGCGCAGGCCAACATGGCGAAAGCCGCCTCCGGGATCATCGGCAGGTACAGCGTGACGCGGTCGCCCTTCTTCACGCCCTTCGCCTCGAGCACGTTGGCGAAACGGCAAACCTCGTCCTTCAACTCGGCGTAGGTGATGCGGCGCGACTCGTTCGGGTCGTCGCCTTCCCAGATGATCGCGACCGCGTCCGGCTTCGTCGCGGCGTGGCGGTCGACGCAATTGGTGGCAACGTTCAATTCGCCGTCCTCGAACCATTTGATCGAGACGTTGTGCGGATCGAACGAGGTGTTCTTCACCTTGGTGAACGGTTTCGCCCAGGTGATGCGGCCGGCTTGTTCGGCCCAGAAGCCGCGCGGATCGTCCACGGAGCGGCGATAGAGCGCCTGGTATTTGGCGTCATCGACATGCGCCGAAGCGGCAATCGTCGCCGGCACGGGGAAAACGGTCTCCGTCATGACTTCCCTCCCGAGGATTGGTCTTTGCTCGACCGCCCGCGCCTCGCGTGTTGCAAACCCACGGCGAACGGTCCTTTGCGCTATCCGTCATTATGCGAATTCTCTGGGCCTAGTCCACGCATACGGCCGGCATACTTTCGTCTGTCGACGAAGGCCGCAGGTTGCAGGCCGGTCTGCCGGCGAAAGCCGATGCCGAAGCCGGAGACAGCTGGCAACTGGCAGCCGCAAGCCGTGATCACGGCGGTTCGTGCGCCGGCGCGGGGCCGGACGCCGCCGCGAGCGCGGCTCGATCTGCCGGCACCCGTCTTGGCGCCCCGTCCCGGTGTCCCGTCGATGGTGGCTCCGGCACGAGGCCGCCGCACGGAAGCGGCGAGAGTTCAATCGGCGCGGCTCAATCGGATCGGGCCGCGATTCGGCGCATCGATGCATCGGCCGGGGTGAGCGTCGGAAGCGATCGCCCGCTGGCAACGCGTTCGGAGCTTCTGCGACGGGTGGTTCCGGGCGGCCGATGCCCCTGCATTTGCAACAGAGTGCGCGTCGGCAGACGTCGCGGCTGCTGGCGGCGGCCCGTCGCCGGCCGTTGCGGAATTCCCGTGGAAAAACCGCGCCGAGGGCCCTTGTGCGCCGGCACCCTCCTGTGTATGGTCCGCCACCGTTCGAGACCGGGACTCTTTTTTGCGGAGAGGTGCCAGAGTGGTCGATCGGGGCGGTCTCGAAAACCGTTGTCCGTGCAAGCGGACCGTGGGTTCGAATCCCACCCTCTCCGCCATAACTTATTGATTTTATTGGTGTTTTTGTGTTTTGCCTTCCCTGACGGATTAGCTCCGACCTGTCCGTGGCTTGCGCACCCGGCCATCCTGCCCCTCGACCACGAGACCCATTTGGTGCCGGATCTGGCGGCTTGTCTGCCCGAATATCTCTGGAGGGTATTTTGGTGGTACGGTTTGGATTTGCTGCTCTTTGGGTAGATGCGGATGGATTTCCTTTAGGGAGAACAGAGTTCTCTGATGCTTCCGCCACCTGAGCTTCGTGAAGTGATGCCACAGGAACAAAAAAAGCCCCGCCTGTTAGACGGGACGATATCCCTGCATGCTGGACTGGTTCGTTCGTTCTAGGTCGTCATCTCGGTATTCCGGATTGAGAGAAGCCGAGGACTTGCCGCTGCTCGGCCCAATCCTTGGGCAGATCCATTTTTGATAGTTTCTGCGCCGAAAGCTCGATCGGCTGTCGGCCATCGAGGATCGCTGAAGTGATGTCGGGGGCAAGGAAGCCGAGGCGCAGAATCCGGGCGAAGTACGATGGGCCGACGCTGCATTCCGTGGCGAGTTCAGCAACGGACCGGCCGTCACCTTTGGTCAATAGATCGCGAAACCGCTGAGCGTGGGCGAGGAGACGAAGCAGGCTGCGATCTGGTGTGCCGGCGTGTCGTGCACCAGGTGTATCGATCACGTGGCGCATTTCCATCCCCACGCGCTTCAACGTGGCGGACACGGATAGCAGGATGGTCTCGCCGTCGTTTTCGTCGGAAGGCCTGCCAGACCGCAAGTGATGTGCTGGTCTATATTCCGCCCCAGCGCGTCCGAGGGCCAGTACGGCATCGACGCGAACGGTGATGTCGACGCCTTCCGCAGTCACGACGATCGCCTTCACCAGCCGACGGATGATCGCGATCTTGTCGGCGGGTGCGCGGGCGGGCCAGCTCGCGGCGAGTTCACCGGCGCGACCGACGAGCCGCCTCCGTTCCTCAATGTCCCGCGCCCGCGGCGCGACGATCGTGTCGATCGCCATTGCGTCACAAAGGAACTCGGTGAGACGCCTTTCGACAATCCCTTCGAGATCTGTCGCCGGGATGCGGCGGGCCGAACTGCGGTGGCGCACGGCCACGTCCGGCTCACCAGAGCGCAGGGCTTAACCGTCGGGTGGGCCGACAGGTCTTCCA
>JARLIU010000006.1 GCA_031291595.1 Ancalomicrobiaceae bacterium
GAACGACACAGCACCGGGGTCGGGATGGCCGAGCGACCGTTCGCCCAGGGTGCGGGCCTTGCCGGTCGTGGCAATCATGTCCTTGGTCGCTTCGACGCCCGCCACGGCAGCGGCGCACGCCCGCGTCAAGGTCTCGGCGAGACCGAGCCCGGCCGCTTCGGCCGCCGCATCCGCCGCCGGAGCCAGCGCGTCGATCATCGTCTTGGCGCCCGGTCGCGAGCCGCCGCGCTTCTCGACCGCTGCCAGACCGGTTTTGAGAAAAGCCGCGACGCCCTCGGCATCGAAGCTGCGACCGGCGAAGCCGGCGCTGCCGGCCCGGAAGAAGGTGCCGAACACCGCGCCGGCGGCTCCGCCGGTTTTAGCCATGATCGCCGTTCCGGCCGCCTTGACGGCCGCTTCGACGCTGGCCGGCTCCGATCCCTGCAGCTGTTCGGTCACGGCGAGGAAACCGCGCCGCATGCCGATGCCGTGGTCGCCGTCGCCGATCGCCTGATCGACCTGGGTGAGCATATCGGTCCGTTCGACGATGTACTCGGCCACCGCCAGCAGCATGTCCCGGGTCTCGAGCGGAGAAAGTGTGTCGTACATGGTGGTTCAAGCCTTCGAATAGCCGACGGAGCGCGCCGGAACGTCGAGGAAACGCTTCAGTTCATCATCGAGACGGATGAGGCTGATCGACATGCCGGCCATCTCCTGGCAGGTGAGGAAGTTGCCCATGTCGGTGCGATGCACGGTGATGCCGGCCTCGGCCAGGATCTTGCGGACGCGCCGATTGACGATCAGCATCTCCATCAGCGTGGTCGAGCCGAGATTGTTCAACAACAGCGCCACCTCGTCGCCGTCACGGAAGGGCAGATCGGCCAGGATCAGCTGCATCAGCTGATCGGTGATGGCGTCCGCCGTCGTCAGCTTCTGACGCGAGATGCCGGGCTCGCCATGGGCGCCCATGCCGATCTCGATCTCGTCGTCGGGCAGGTCGAAGGTGCGTTCGCCGGTCTCCGGGATCGATCCGGCCGCCAACGCCACGCCCATCGAGCGGGTGTTGTCGCGCGCCTTGCAGGCCACGCGATAGACCTCGTCGAGACTGGACAACTGCGTCGCGGCCGCCCCGGCGACCTTGATGACGAAGAAGTCGCCGGCGATGCCGCGTCGATCGGTGATGCGGTCGAGCGGAGCCGCGGCGACGTCGTCCCAGACACGCACCGTGCGGGTCGCATGCCCTTCTTCCTCCGCCAGTTCGGCCGCGATGTCGAAGTTCATGTTGTCGCCGGAATAGTTGCCATAGACGAACAGCGCGCCGGCGCCGCTGTCGACCGCCGAGACCGCGTCGAGGATCAAGTCGGGTGAGGGCGCCGCGAACACGTCGCCGCACACCGCCGCATCCGCCAGGTTTTCGCCGACGAAGCCGGAGAACAGCGGCTCGTGTCCGCTGCCGCCGCCGATGATCAACCCGACCTTGCCCTTCGGGATGTTCGGCCGCACCAGCACCGGCCGCTCGCCCAGGCGGACGAGCCCGCCGTCCGCCGCCAGCACCAGACCGTCGATCAGTTCGGAGACGACATTCGCCGGATTGTTCAGAATCTTCTTGGGCCTGCTCATGGTCATGTCCTCTTCGTTTCCTCCGATGGGCGCGCTGGTACCGGCGGTCGTTGCCGCCGCGCTCATACGTCCACGATGCGCAGCTTGACGCCGCTCTGCCGCAACATTTCCGCGTCCACGGGAGAAATCCCGCTGTCGGTCAGCACCAGATCGAATTCGTTGAGATTGGCGAGTTTGATCAGAGCGGTGATGCCGAATTTCGAGCTGTCTGCCAGCAGGATGCTGCGGTCCACGGCGGCCATCAGAGCCCGCTTGGTCTTCACCACTTCTTCCTGCTGATGATAGGCGGCGGCGCCGAATACGGTGGACGTCGACATGAACAGCACGTTGGCGCGCAGCGACGCCACCGCCTGCTCACACACGTAGCCGAAGAACGCATTGAACCTCGGACTGTAGTGTCCACCCAGACAGATTGTCTCGATGCCGTGTGCATCCTTCAGTTGTTCGATGACCGTCAGACTGTTGGTAATGACGGTCATCGGTTTGCGCGTCGCCACCAGCGAGGCCAGCCGCCCCGCGGTGGTCGAATCGTCGACGATGATTGCCTGGCCCGGCTCGATCAGTTCCGCCGCGGCAGCCGCGAGCGCATCCTTTTCGCGATCCGCCAGACGCGACCGATATACGAATGTGCTCTCGACCAGGTTGGATGAGCGCACGGTCACTCCGCCGTGCACCCGGCGAACGGCACCCTGTTCCTCCAGCGCCCCCAGGTCGCGATGCACCGTCATCCGGCTGACGCCGAAATGCGTGGCGAGCTCGTCGATCTGGGCGGAACCGGACCGCAGGATGTATTCGAACAGCAGTCGCCGCCGATCCTTCAATCCAGGCGTTTTTTCAGTCTCTTGATTATGCACGGTGTCCGATACCCCATCCGTGTGCCGACCGGCACACCCAAGCCCCGAGGGTAGCCTGACTACGGCGATCCGCGAATAGGCCGTGTGCAATTCGACCGGGTGACGAACCTGCGCACCGTCTCTCCGCCTCGTCGGACCGCGTGGCATCCCGGCATCATCTAGGTCGGAATGTCCCACAAGCGTGATACGTTGTCAACACGAGAGCGGTAATTCCATCCCAAAATATATCACACATAGGCACGAATACGATCGCCGCAGAAATTCCGAACGGCTTGGTCCGGCACCATCTCGCCTGACGTGGCCATAATCGAACGGCCGGCGCATGGTGAAACTTTCAATAGATTCAACGGATGTTCCCGGATATTCTCCCGACCCTCCGCAGCACGGCCGACCGAACAGGGCGACCCCGATGGCGCTCACTCTCGGCATTGAATAGTGATCGACTAGATGTTATAAACATCACATCATAGTGTGATCTATCGGTCATTCTCCGATCGACCGGCCCGGACATGCGGCAACACCGGTCGGGAAATGACCATCGGAGTGGACGGAGGAGTGGATCGATGAAGATCGCAATCGGTTGTGACGAGGCGGCATACGGACTCAAGGAACTGCTCCGGGATTACGCATCCGAATTGGGCCACGAGGTGAAGGACTTCGGTACGTTCGATGCCGTTCCGGTGCTCTATCCGGACATCGCCCATGTGGTCGCCGCCGCGGTGGTCGAGGGCGAGTTCGACCGCGCGGTGCTGTTATGCGGCACCGGGATCGGCATGGCGATCTCCGCCAACAAGACCAAGGGCATTCGCGCGGCGCAATGCCACGACACCTATTCGGCCGAACGGGCCCGCATGAGTAACGATGCGCAGATCATCACGATGGGAGCGCGCGTCATCGGGCCCGAACTGGCCAAAGCCATCCTGAAGACCTTCCTCCAATCCGAATTCCAGGGCGGCAGATCGACGGCCAAGGTCGACCGCATCAAGGCCTACGAGAATGGCGCCGCCTGAGGAGCAGGAAAGATGAGCACACCCATGACCGACAAATTGACGGCGCTCGCCCGCCACAGCGTCATCGTCGCCGACTCCGGCGAGATCGACTCGATTCGCAAGGTCCGCGCGCAGGACTGCACCACCAATCCGAGCCTCATCCTGCGCGCCGCCAGCCAGCCCGAATACGCCGGGCTGATGCGGGACGCCATCGCCTGGGCGAAGGCGCACGAGCCGAACCCGGAGCGCCGCAGCGATGCGACGCTCGACCGCCTCGCCGTGAACTTCGGCACCGAACTGTCGCGGATCGTCCCGGGCTACGTGTCGACCGAAGTCGACGCACGGTTGACGTTCGATGGCGCCGCGACGGTGGCGCGGGCCGAACGCATCATCGAGCTCTATCGCGAGGCCGGGGTCGACCCGTCGCGCATCCTGATCAAGGTTGCGGCCACCTGGGAAGGGGTGCGGGCTGCCGCCGAGCTGACGCGCAAAGGCTACAAGTGCAATCTGACGCTGATCTTCAGCATGGCGCAGGCCGCCATCTGCGGCGAAGCCGGCGTATTCCTGATCTCGCCGTTCGTCGGCCGCATCACCGACTGGTACAAGGCGCACGGCACCGTGGTGGAGCGGCCGGAAGATGATCCGGGCGTGCAGTCGGTGCGGCAGATCTATCGCTACTACAAGAGCATCGGCTGCCAGACGGTGGTGATGGGCGCCTCGTTCCGCAACACCGATCAGGTCACGGCACTGGCCGGTTGCGACCGGCTGACCATCAGCCCGGCGCTGCTCGACCAGTTGCGCGCTCAGCAGGGCGAGGTGCCGGCGGCACTCGATCCGAACGATCGCGATCCCGGCCTGAAGCCGCTGGCGCTCGACGAGCGTCGCTTCCGCTGGGCGCTCAACGACGATGCCATGGCCACCGAAAAACTGGCCGAGGGCATCCGTTCCTTCGCCCGCGACACCGAAAAGCTGTGCGCCCTGATCGATCAGGCACGCTGACGAGGCTCAGACCATCATGACCATCCACCCGGACTTGGCTGCCGCGACGCAGCCTCCTCTCGCAACCCTGATGGCCAATGCGCTGCGCGTGCTGGCGGTCGACGGCGTCGAACAGGCCAAATCCGGCCATCCCGGCATGCCCTTGGGCATGGCCGATGTCGCCACCGTGCTGTTTCGCGATTTCCTGAAGTTCGACGCCACGCATCCCACCTGGCCCGATCGCGATCGCTTCGTCTTATCCGGCGGGCACGGATCGATGCTGCTGTACGGACTGTTGCATCTCTGCGGCTATGAGGGCATGACGCTCGAGGCGCTGAAGAGCTTCCGCCAGCTCGGGTCTGCCGCCGCCGGCCACCCCGAGGTCGATCCCGCCGTCGGCATCGAGATGACCACCGGGCCGCTCGGCCAGGGACTGGCCACCGCGGTCGGCATGGCGCTCGGCGAACGCATCCTCAATGCCCGCTTCGGCGACGCGCTGGTCGACCACCGCACCTGGGTCATGTGCGGCGACGGCGACATGATGGAGGGGATCAGCCACGAGGCCGCCTCCTTCGCCGGTCACCTCGGCTTGTCCAAACTGATCGTGCTGTGGGACGACAACGGCATCTCGATCGACGGTCCGACCAGCCTGTCGTTCTCTGACGACGTCCTCGCCCGGTTCGCGAGCTACGGCTGGGCGACGTCGCGCGTCGACGGCCACGATCAGGCGGCCATCGCCGCGGCGATCAGCGCGGCCATCGCCACCGGCAAGCCGGCGCTGATCGCCGCGCGCACCATCATCGGCTACGGCGCGCCGACCAAGGCGGGGACCTCGGCGGCGCACGGCGCGCCCCTGGGGGCGGACGAAGTCGCGGGCGTACGGCGTGCCCTCGGCTGGTCCTACCCGCCCTTCGAGGTTCCGCCGGAGATCCGCGCCGCCTGGGCCGCCGTCGGCGAGCGCTGCGCCGCCGTGCGCACCGCCTGGGAGGACAACCGCCGTGCCAACGCGCAATCGGCGGCGTTCGAGCGGGCGCTCAAGGCCGGGTTGCCCGAACTCGATGCCGCCATCGCGGCGCTGAAGCGCGCAGCCGTCGCCGATCGGCCGAAGCTCGCCACCCGCGCCGCCTCCGGCCGGGTGCTCGAGGCGCTGGTGCCGCTCTGTGCCGATCTCGTCGGCGGCTCGGCCGATCTGACGCCCTCCAACAACACCCGCGTCAAGACCGCCCGCGACATCCGCCCCGGCGACTTCTCCGGCGATTACGTCCGTTACGGCGTGCGCGAGTTCGGCATGGCGACGGCGATGAACGGGCTGGCGCTGCACGGCGGGATCATTCCGTTCGGCGGCACCTTCCTGGTGTTCGTCGATTACGCCCGTCCGGCGCTGCGTCTGGCGGCGCTGATGGGACTGCGCGTCATCCATGTCATGACGCACGACAGCATCGGCGTCGGCGAAGACGGCCCGACGCATCAGCCGGTCGAGCAGCTTGCCTCGCTGCGCGCCATGCCGAACCTGCAGGTGTTCCGGCCGGCCGATCTCGTCGAGACGGCGGAATGCTGGCAATTGGCGCTGCAGTCCGAACATGCGCCATCGGTCCTCGCCCTCAGCCGGCAGGAGGTGCCGACGCTCAGGCAGGAGGCCGGCGTCGACAACCTGTCGGCCCGCGGCGGCTACGTGCTGGCCGAAGCGACACGAGCTCCGCGCCGGGTGACGCTGGTCGCCACGGGAACCGAGGTGTCGCTGGCGATGGACGCCCGTGACGTGCTTGAAGCGGAGGGTATCGGCACAGCCGTGGTGTCGATGCCGTGCTTCTCGCTGTTCGAAGCACAGCCGCAGGCCTATCGCGCCGGCGTGCTCAGGCCCGGGACGGTACGCGTCGGCATCGAGGCGGCGATCCGCTTCGGCTGGGACCGCATCATCGGCGAAGACGGCATCTTCATCGGCATGACCGGCTTCGGCGCCTCCGGCCCCGGCGCGGCGCTCTACCGCCACTTCGGCATCACCAGCGAGGCGATCGTGGCCGCGGTGCGCCAACGGCTCGCCGCCGCGCCGGTCTGAGCCACGCGACCCGGCCGGTCGCCGTCACCACCACTCCGGGCTTGCGGGGGCATGGCTTGCCCCCGCCGCCGGCGCGGGCATTTTCGAACTGAGCGCAGGCGCGGAAGGGCTGCAGCTTGTTGTTTTTTTTACGCACATTCCGATCCGTCAAGATCGTCGAGTTCTCGGGAATAGGCCGTCGCGCGTTGCCGCAGTCGGGCATTTTTTGCCCGTGGAATTGAGTCCATGGTGGACGGGCGGACTTTTGGTGCCTGGGCAGAAATCACACTGCATCCTATGAGTGAAAATCAAGGCAAATGAACCGCCGCCGTCCTCCGCTCAAGGTGCTCGGGGCGTTCGAGGCGACCGCGTGCAACGGCAGTCTGACGCCTTGCCGCCGGGGACCTGTCGGTGACGCGGGGCGCGACGGCGTCGATGTTTGCGTGCATTTCGGCACGGCGCCATTGCCCGGCGTGACCTGCCGCAGGTCGTTCGGCCAGATCCAGCTGCCGGCGTGCAGCCCCAGCCCGCTCGCCGGCGCGGCGCCATCGACCTCGCCCAGCGATCCGGCTGGCTCTGCGCTGTTGCGTTCAGTGCATCGCACCGCCGATTGACCGGATGGACTGCGAGCTGTCGGGCGGCTGGTCGTACCCGTCGATCTCAAGGGGGCGACCCGAGGAGCGACTCTCTTGTCTTTCCGCACGCCCACGGCAGCCCGCAGTTGATCAAGACTTTCGAGTAGTGGATCGTGGGAGAGGCGGCAGGCGCGTCGGCGGATCGCGGTTCCGGCACGCCATCAGGACAAGCCAGATGCTGTCATATGGAAACATGTGTCA
>JARLIU010000095.1 GCA_031291595.1 Ancalomicrobiaceae bacterium
GGTACAGGTGGCGGAGAGCACGGTGCAGATCGCGCGGGCGAGGTCGACGTTGAAGCCGGTCAGGTGTCCACCGGAATCGAGGAAATTGAAGGGCGGAAAGTCGCCCGAGGTCAGAAACCGGATCGTGCCGGCGTCGCCCGGCGGCTTTTCCGGACGCACCTGTGGGTCCCAGAACGACGGCACGACGCGATCGGCACGCGGCGGCTCGGGCGGTGGCGTTTCGTCGGCAGCCAGCGCACGCAGCGACACCAGCATGAGGCCCATGGCGAGACTCGCAATGAGGCTGCCAACGATCGTCGCGCGGCCGGCCCGCCGCGTCGTGCGGGCGACACGGACGTAATCACATAGAAGAATGTGACTAATTGGTCTAAATCCCATCTTCACAACGAGCCGATTTACCGGAATCATCATTGCAACCGTTCCCGGATCCGGTGGCGCCATTTTGCCGAGCCGAGACGCGGTACCCCGCCGTCCGCGATCGACTTCCAGCCACATGCCCGACCCAGACCGATCCGTCACGAGCATGCATCATTCCCTCGCCGGCTCAAGAGGGCTGCGCGACGCGTTGCGCGTGTTTCGACGCCCTGCCGCCAAGCCACGCTTGAGCCAGATACCCCTCATCGAGCCGGATCGCAATCGCCGAACCGATGCGACTGCGGCGGATGTCGGGCCGATCGAGGCGCAGCTGTTGTCGGGCTTCGGCTTTTCCGACCGCGCGCTGGCGCTGTCCGCGGAGATCGCCGCCACCCGGAGCACGTCGCTCGCCGAAGAACTGATGCGTGCCGGCGGGCTCGCGGCCGCGATCTGGTGGCAAAGCCTCGCCGACCGTCTGGGCGTCGATTGTCTGCATGACTTCAGACTGCCGGCGCTGCCACCGGATGTTCCCCTGCCCGATCCCCGCAGCTTCAGCCGCATCCGTCAGGTGTGGGTCGGCGAGGCGCCTCGCCGTCTGCTCGTCGTCGCACCGCGCGGGGCCGAGATCGATGCGATTGCCGAGGCGATCGACGCCGATCCGACGCTCGCAGTCCGCCTCGCCATCGCCAGCCCCGAGACGATCAGGCGCGCCTTCCGCCGCCAGCACGAACTGCCGCTCAGTCGCGCGACGCTCGACGGGCTGAAGCTGGGCCGGCCGGCGTTGTCGGCGGCCAACGGCGGCGCGCTTGCTCATCGCACGGCGATTCTGGCGGGCGTGCTGGCGCTGACGCTGTGGTTGTTGCCGCGCTCGACGCTCTATGCGTTCGATCTCGCCTTCCTTTGCGTCGGCCTCCTCCGCCTGTCAGCGGCGCTGGCGCCGGCCGTGCGCGAGCCGCCGCCGCCGCTCGAGGCTCGCGACCTGCCGACCTATGCCGTGCTGGTGCCGCTCTACCATGAGGCCGAGATCGTCGACGACCTGATCAAGGCGCTGGGCCGGCTCGACTATCCCGTCGATCGTCGGCGCATCCTGCTGATCGTCGAGGCCGACGACCTCGACACGCACATGGCCGCCGTGCGCGGTGCGAGCGCCGTGCAGGCCGAAGTCATCGCCGTGCCGCCGTCAAGCCCGCGCACCAAGCCGAAGGCGCTGCGCTGGGCGCTCAATCTCATCGAGACCGATCTCGTCGTCGTCTACGACGCCGAGGATCGGCCCGAGCCGGACCAGCTGAGGAAAGCGGCGGCGGCGTTTGCCCACGGCCCGGCCGATCTCGTCTGCGTGCAGGCTGCCCTCGACATCGACCATGCCGCGCCATCGGAAAACTGGCTGGCCCGGCAGTTCGCGCTCGAATACCGGGGACTGTTCCACGCCGTGCTGCCGTGGCTCGCCCGCAACGGCCGGTTCCTGCCCTTGGGCGGCACGTCCAACCACTTCCGCCGCGACGCGCTGGTGTCGAGCGGCGGCTGGGATCCCTACAACGTCACCGAGGATGCCGATATCGCCATCCGGCTGGTGCGCGGCGGCGGCCGGCTCGGCACCATCGACTCGGTGACAACCGAGGAAGCTCCGCTCGAATGGCCGGCCTGGCATGCGCAGCGCGTCCGCTGGATGAAGGGCTGGCTCGGCACCTGGATCGTCCACATGCGCCGGCCGGCCCAGCTATGGCACGATGTCGGGCCGGCGAGTTTCTGGCTGATCCAGCTGCTGCTGCTCGGCCAGATCGTCTCGGCGCTGCTGTTCCCGTTTGGGCTGGCGCTCCTTGCCTTCGATGTCTCGGACGCGCTCGTTGGCGGGCTCGCCCTCACCCCCGCCGTCCGTCTGTTCCTGGTGGCACAGCTCATCCCGCTGGCGATCGGTATCGCCGGGGCCGCAGCGGCAGCCCTGGCGACCGCACGACGCCACGGTTCCCGGGTGCGCTTGAGCGATCTCGTGACGCTGCCCGCCTATTGGGTGCTGCTCTGCATCGCCACCGTCTCCGCCCTCGGCGAGCTGCTGACGTCGCCGCACAGCTGGAACAAGACCCGGCACGGGCTGGCCCTGCGCACCGAACACCCGCACGCCGAAAATCTCGGCCAGCCAAAGTCATAGCCACGGCCCGAAATCCGGGCTAAAAGGCTCGTCCGTTGAGAAAGCCGTCGCCGGAAGTGCCATGCGCCAAGCTGCCGTTACGCGGAAGACCAAGGAAACCGACATCACCGTGTCCGTCGATCTCGACGGCACCGGCCGGTCCGATGTTTCGACCGGCGTCGGTTTCTTCGACCATATGCTCGACCAGATCGCCCGGCATTCGCTCATCGATCTGACAGTCAAGGCCGAGGGAGACCTGCACGTCGACTTCCATCACACGGTGGAAGACGTCGGCATCGCGTTCGGCCAGGCGGTCAGGCGCGCGCTCGGCGATTGCAAGGGCATCACCCGCTATGCCGACGTGCACCTGCCGATGGACGAGGCGCTGGCCCGTGTCGCCATCGACATTTCGGGCCGGCCGTTCCTGGTGTTCGACGCCAAGTTCAGCCGCGACAAGATCGGCGAGTTCGACACCGAACTGGTCGAGGAATGGTTCCGCGCCTTCGCCGTCAACGCCGGCGTCACGCTGCATGTGACCTGCCTGTACGGCAGCAACAACCATCATATCGCCGAAGCGGCCTTCAAAGGGCTCGCCCGGGCGCTGGGGTCTGCAGTGGCGATCGATCCGCGCCGGGCCGACGCCGTTCCTTCGACCAAGGGATCGCTCGGAGGCTGACGCCATGGCGATTTTCACCGTTCACGTCCCACCCGGCGCCGGCGACGCGGCCGAAGCCGCCGAGGACGTGCTGTTGCTGCGCGAAGGCTTCCTGTGGACGGCCTTCCTCGTTGCGCCCGTGTGGGCGGTGGTGCGCGGCGCCTGGATGGCGCTTCTGGTCTGGGTGGTGGCCGTCGCCGCCGTCGCGGTTCTGGGCGAGCGCTTCGGCAGCTCTGCCGGCCTCGTCGTCTATATCGGCTTCGCGCTGTGGTTCGGGCTGCAGGCACAGGATTTCCGTCGCCGGCATCTTGCCGGCCGCGGCTGGCAGTTCATCGACATCGTTGCCGCGCCGACCGCCCGGGAGGCGGAGGAACGCTACTTCGCCAAACTCGCCGGCGACGTCGGTCCGGCCGGACTGCCGCCGATGCCGCCGCCGCGCCCGCAAGCCCGGCACCGCTCCTCCGCCTTCCCGCCGGTCGTCGGCTACGTCTCCGGAGGTGGGGCTTGAGCGTCGCTCTCATCGACTATGGTGCCGGCAATCTCCGATCGGCAGTCAAAGGGCTCGAGCGCGTCGCCCGCGAGACCGGCTATTCCGGCTCGATCGAGCTGACGCGCGACCCCGAAGTCGTGCGGCGCGCCGATCGCGTCGTGCTGCCGGGCGATGGCGCCTTCCCGTTCTGCCGGCGCGGACTATCCGCCATCCCCGGCATGGACGAGGCGCTCGTCGAATTCGTCGAGACGCGCGGCAGGCCCTTCCTCGGCATCTGCGTCGGCATGCAGCTTCTCGCCAGCCGCGGCGTCGAACACGAGGACATCGACGGCTTCGGCTGGATCCCCGGTGTGGTCGGCCCGATCGTCCCCGACGATTTGCGGCTGAAGGTCCCGCACATGGGCTGGAACACCATGGACCTGGTGCACGATCATCCGGTGCTCGACGGCATCCAATTGGGTGAGACTGGCCTGCATGCCTATTTCCTGCACTCCTTCGTGTTCGAGGTCGCCGATCGCACCGACCTCGTCGCCACCGCCACCTACGGCCGGCCGCTGACCTCGATCGTGGCACGCGGCAACGTCGTCGGCACGCAGTTCCATCCCGAGAAAAGCCAGGCGCTCGGCCTGAAACTGCTTGCCAATTTCCTGAAATGGGCGCCCTGAGCGTCACCAGCGTGAAAGTCCGAGATGATCCTCTTCCCCGCCATCGACCTGAAAGACGGCGCCTGCGTCCGGCTGAAGCTCGGCGACATGGAGCAGGCGACCGTCTACAACGACGATCCGGCAGACCAGGCGCGCGCCTTCGCCGAGATGGGCTTCGACTGGCTGCATGTGGTCGACCTGAACGGAGCCTTCGAGGGCCGCTCGATCAACGGCGCGGCGGTCGAGTCGATCCTCGAGGCGACGGAGTTGCGGGTCGAGCTCGGCGGCGGCATCCGCGACCTCGCCGCGATCGAATCCTGGCTCGACCGGGGCGTCACCCGGATCATTCTCGGCACAATTGCCGTACGCAGTCCCGCGCTGGTCAGGAAGGCCTGCCGGCACTTTCCCGGTAAGATCGTCGTCGGCATCGACGCCAAGGGCGGCAAGGTCGCGGTCGAGGGCTGGGCGGAAGCCTCGGAACTGACGGCGATCGAGCTCGCCAAGAAGTTCGAAGACGCCGGCGTGGCAGCCATCGTCTATACCGACATCGATCGCGACGGCGTGCTGACCGGCATCAATTTTGCTTCGACCCTGGCGCTGGCCAATGCGGTGTCGATCCCGGTGATCGCCTCCGGCGGCCTCGCCTCGATCGCCGACATCGAGCGGCTCGTCGGGCCCGATTGCGCCATCCTGGAAGGCGCCATCTCGGGCCGCGCCATCTACGACGGGCGGCTCGACCCCAGGGCGGCGCTGGCACTGATCGCCGAGTCGAAAGGTAAGGCAAGTTGCTGAAGAACCGTGTCATTCCCTGCCTCGACGTCAAGGACGGCCGCGTGGTCAAGGGCGTCAACTTCGTCGATTTGCGCGATGCCGGCGACCCGGTCGAGGCCGCCGAGGCCTATGACGCCGCCGGCGCCGACGAATTGTGCTTCCTCGACATCACCGCCAGCCACGAGAACCGCGGCATCATCCTCGACGTCGTCCGGCGCACGGCGGAAGTCTGCTTCATGCCGGTCACCGTCGGCGGCGGCATCCGCACCCACGAGGACATCCGCAACCTGATGGAAGCGGGCGCCGACAAGGTGTCGATCAACTCGGCCGCCGTCAGGGACCGACGGTTCGTCGCCGAGGCCGTCAGACAGGTCGGCGGCCAGTCGGTGGTCATCGCCATCGACGCCAAGCGCGTCTCGGCGCCCGGAGAGGCGCCGCGGTGGGAGGTGTTCACCCACGGCGGCCGCAACCCGACCGGCTTCGATGCGATCGCCTATGCCCGCGAGGTGGTCGAACTCGGCGCCGGCGAGATCCTGCTCACATCCATGGACCGCGACGGCACCAAGGCGGGCTTCGACCTCGACCTCACCCGCGCCGTCGCCGATGCCGTCAGCGTGCCGGTGATCGCGTCGGGCGGCGTCGGCACGTTGGATCATCTGGTCGAAGGCATTCGTGACGGCCACGCCAATGCGGTGCTGGCAGCTTCGATCTTCCACTTCGGCGAATTCACCATCCGCCAGGCCAAGCACCACATGGCGGCGGCCGGCATCCCGGTCCGGCTCGATCCCTGAGCTCGATCCCGGCTATGGCAATCCGCTGAAGCCGTTCCCACTTATGGCCCAACAGGCGAGACCATTCGAATGTCCAGCTTCACACTGGCCGATCTGGAGGCCATCGTGGCATTGCGAGCGACGAGCGAGGATGAAAATTCCTATACGCGCAAGCTGGTGATGAAAGGCATGGGCCGAGCCGCCAAGAAACTCGGCGAAGAAGCGGTCGAGACGGCGCTTGCCGCCGTTGCCGGCAGCAAGGACGAGCTGCGGTCGGAAACGGCCGATCTTCTCTATCATCTCCTGGTCGTTCTCCACATCGGTGGGGTCAGCCTCGACGACGTGATGGCGGAACTCGCCGCGCGGACCGGGCGATCCGGCCTCGAGGAAAAGGCCGCCAGACCGAAGGACTGACGGCGTTTATGCGCCGCCGATGGACCGGCCGTGCTGGCACAGCGGGCCGGGGTTGGGCGTCAGAAGCCCCTGCCGGGTAGGACCGGCCGCGCGAGGGAGGCCGATCGCTTTGATCAGCCCGGAAAAGAGAAGCAAAGTGGTTCAGGTGTTCGGGCACGGGCAGATGTCGATCCCCGTGCTCGGCGGCGATCTCTCGCCGTTCCGCCAGTTCGATCGCGATGAATGGTCACATTTGCGCGCCGATACGCCGCTGACCCTGACCGAACACGATCTGGTCCGTCTGCGCTCGTTGAACGACCCGATCCGCATCGACGAAGTGGTCGACATCTACCTGCCGATGTCGCGCCTCCTCTCCCTCTACGTCGAAACGACGCAGCGGCTGTTCCGCGTCACCAAGAATTTCCTCAGCGTCAACGATAGCAAGGTGCCCTACATCATCGGCATCGCCGGGTCGGTGGCGGCCGGCAAGTCGACCATCGCCCGCGTGCTGCAGGCGCTGATGTCGCGCTGGGACTCGAGCCCCAAGGTCGACCTCGTCACGACCGACGGCTTCCTCTATCCCAACGCCGTGCTCGAGCGCGAGAACATCATGCGCCGCAAGGGCTTTCCGGAGAGCTACGACCTGCCGGCGCTGTTGAAATTCCTCTCCGACATCAAGGCCGGCAAGGGCAAGGTGACGGCGCCGCTCTACTCCCACTTGGTCTACGACGTGGTGCCGGACGAGACCATCACCATCGACCAGCCGGACATCCTGATCCTCGAGGGGTTGAACGTGCTGCAGACCTCGCGCATGCCGCGCGACGGCAACGCCGTGCCGTTCATCTCCGACTTCTTCGATTTTTCCATCTACCTCGACGCCGACAAGGACCTGCTGGCGCAGTGGTACATCGAACGCTTCATGCGGCTCCGGGCCACCGCCTTCCAGCGGCCGGAGAGCTACTTCCATCGCTATGCCTCGATCTCGGAAGAAGAGGCACGGTCCTACGCGCATGATCTGTGGACCAACATCAACCTGCTCAACCTCGAAGAAACCATCTATCCGACCCGGCCGCGCGCCGACCTGATCCTGCGAAAGGGCGCCAGCCACCGCATCGAGACCGTGTATTTGCGCAAGCTGTGAGCTGCCGGGAGTGCGGCCTACCCCGCCCGTTCCAACGGCGTATCCATCTCCACTGCGCCGATGCGTTCGCCGCGCCGGGTGATGCGGTCGGCGGCGACGAGGATCTGGTCGAGGTCGCGGCGGGCCTGATCGTGGTGGGTGAGAAGCTTTCCCATCCGCTCGCGCAAGGCCTCCACATCGGCGACGAGGTGGCCGACTTCTGTGCGGATCTGCAAGGCCGCGGCTTCGATCTGGCGGTCGCGGTTGAGCGAGCGCACCACCTGGACGGCCAAGACCAGCAACGTCGGCGAGACGATGATGACGCGGGCGCGGTGCGCCTTCTGCACCAGATCGTCGAATTCCTCGTAGAGCCGGGCAAACACCGATTCGGCCGGTACGAAGAGGAGCGCCATGTCCTGGGTCTCGCCGGGAATCAGGTATTTGTCGCGCACGTCGATGACATGGCGAAGCATGTCGCGGCGGAACAGGCCGCGCGCCCGGTTCTCCTCCTCCATGGTCTCGGCGGTGTCGATGGCGAGGCAGCTTTCGAGCGGAAACTTGGCATCGAGCGCCAGCGGCGGGCTACCCGGCACGTCGATCAGGCAGTCGGGCCGCGCACCACTGGAGAGCGTGGCCTGGAACCGGTAGCAGCCGGCGGGGAGGCAATCGGCGACGATCGCCTCCATGGCGCCCTGACCGAAAGCGCCGCGCGCCTGCTTGTTGGAGAAGATGGCGCGGATATCCTCCATATGACCGGAGAGATCGGCCAGCCCACGCTGGGCGCGGTCGATGACGGCGAGCCGCTCGTTGAGTTTCGTCAGCTGCGCGTGCGTCGCCTCGCGACCGTCGACCATGGCAGTGCCGATGTGGTGCGTCAGCCCGTCGAGCCGGTCGGCGACGTGGCGGGCGAAATCGGATTGGCGCGAGCCGATGACGCCGGCCATGGTCTGCATGCGGGCGGACAGGTCCTCCTGCATCCGCGCGAGATCGGCAAGGCGGTGGTCGATGTCGCGGCTGTCCTCGCTCGCATCCGCCCGGCCAGAGCGCCGCAGGCCGCGCGCCACCAGGAGAAAAAACACCGTGCCGATCAGACCAACGGCTATGCCGAGGCCAATATCGGAGCCAAGCATCTTGAAAACCGTCTCATACATGTCCAGAAGAATAGACCCAATCCATTTCGTCGAACGTTAATGTCCGGGGCCGGTTCCACCTATGTCCAAACTCGACATCCTCATCATCCCCGACCGCCACCTGCGGCAGGTCTGCGAGCCCGTCACCAAGGTCGACGGTGAGGCCCGGCGGTTGCTCGACGACATGCTGGAGACGATGTATGCCGCGCCGGGCATCGGGCTCGCCGCGCCGCAGGTCGGGGTGATGCGGCGCATGCTGGTGATCGACGTATCGCGCGAGGGCGAGCCGAAGCAGCCACATTGCTTCATCAACCCGAAGCTGGTCTGGGCGTCCGAGCAGCTCGCGACCTACCAGGAGGGCTGCCTGTCGATCCCCGACTATTACGAAGATGTCGAGCGGCCGGCGCGGGTCAGGGTCGAGTACCTCGACCGCGACGGCGCCGAGCAGGAGATTGTCGCCGAGGGGCTGTTGGCTACCTGCCTGCAGCATGAGATCGACCACCTCGACGGCGTGCTGTTCATCGACTACATCTCGCGGCTGAAGCGCGAGCGGGTGATGAAGAAGTTCATCAAGCGCTCCAAGAACGTCGCGTGATCGGGCACGGCGGCGCAGCTGCCGGCGAAAGAGACCCGATGAGCCTTGCGATCGTCTTCATGGGCAGTCCTGCCTTTTCCGTCGCGACCCTCGACGCCATCGCGGCGGCCGGGCATCGGGTCGTTGCCGTCTATTCGCAGCCGCCGAAGCCGGCCGGGCGCGGGCTCGAGCTGACGCCCTCGCCGGTGCAGGCGCGCGCCGAGGCACTGGGGCTGCCGGTCAGGACGCCGAGGAGCCTCAAGGGCACGCCCGAGCAGGCCGAATTCGCCGCGCTGGCCGCCGATGTGGCCGTCGTCGTCGCCTACGGGCTGATCCTGCCGAAGCCGGTGCTTGCTGCGCCGCGGCTCGGCTGCCTCAACCTGCACGGCTCGATCCTGCCGCGCTGGCGCGGTGCCGCGCCGATCGAGCGGGCCGTGATGGCCGGCGATACCGAAACCGGCATCGAGGTGATGCAGATGGAAGAAGGGCTCGATACCGGGCCGGTCGCCCTGTCGAGCCGGGTGACGATCGGCGCCAACGACACCGCGGGCGAATTGCGCGAGCGGCTGCAACGGATCGGCGCCGGGCTGATGGTCGAGGCGCTGGCAAAGATCGAGGCCGGCCGGCTTGCCTTCGTCACCCAAAGCGATGCGGGCGCGACATACGCCAGGAAGATCGACAAGGCGGAAACGCGCATCGACTGGTCGCTGCCGGCCGCAGAGGTGCACAATCGCGTCCGCGGCCTGTCCCCGCTGCCCGGAGCGTGGTGCGAGATGCCGTTGGCCAAGCGGCTGGAACGGGTGAAGATCTTCCGCAGCGAACTGGCCGATGGCTCCGGTCCTGCCGGCACCGTCCTCGACGACCGGCTGACGGTCGCCTGCGGCACTGGCGCCATCCGGCTCGTCGAACTACAGAAGGCTGGCGGCAAGACGCTCGACACCGTTGCCTTCCAGCGCGGCGCCGCAATCGCGCCCGGCACCCGGCTGCCGTGACGTCCATCGACTGACAGATCGAGCCATGCCCCGTTACAAGCTCCTGATCGAATATGACGGCACGCCGTTTGCCGGCTGGCAGCGGCAGGCCGGCTTTTCCTCCGTGCAGGGGGCGATCGAGCAGGCGGTGCTGGGCCTGACCGGCGAGACGATCACGCTGAAGGGTGCCGGCCGCACCGACGCCGGCGTGCATGCGACCGGCCAGGTGGCGCACCTGGATCTCATCCGCGACTGGCGGGAAACGGTGGTACGCGACGGGCTCAATGCGCACCTGCGGCCGCAGCCGGTGACGATCCTGCAGGCCTGGCAAGTCGACGCCCGCTTCGATTCGCGCTTCTCGGCACTGGGGCGGCACTATCTCTACCGCATCATCGATCGGCGGGCGCCCTTGTCGCTCGAGCATGCCCGCGCCTGGCACAGCCGCGAACGGCTGGACGTCGAGGCGATGAACGTCGCAGCCGGGTTGCTCATCGGCCGGCACGACTTCACCACGTTCCGCTCGGCGCATTGCCAGTCCCGCTCGCCGCTGAAGACGCTCGACCGGCTGGAGGCAACGCGGACGGGCGATCTGATCGAGATCCGCGCCTCGGCCCGCTCGTTCCTGCACAACCAGGTGCGCTCGATGGTCGGCACGCTGGAGCGGGTCGGGCGGGGCAAATGGGCGCCCGAAGATGTCGGCGCAGCGCTTGCCGCCACCGACCGCTCGCGTTGCGGCCCGGTCGCCCCGCCTTGGGGGCTCTACCTGACGCAGGTGGACTACCGGTGACGACCACGGGCGGCGACCGCCGGCGCGCCCGCCCGTCGGTTCAAGCGCCGAACCGCTCCCTGATCAATTCGAACAGCGCGCGGATGCCTTGCGCCTCGCCGCCCTCCGGCCGGCCGGGCTTTGCCGATGGATTCCAGGCGTAGATGTCGAGATGCACCCAGGCTTTCGCCTTCTCGACGAATTTCGACAGGAACAGCGCCGCGGTGATCGAGCCGGCGAAGCCGCCGGAGGCGGCGTTGTTGGTGTCGGCGACCTTCGAATCGAGCATCGCCTCGTAGGGTTTCCACAACGGCAGGCGCCATAAGGGATCGGCCAGATCGAGCGCGATCGACTGCAGCCGCGCCGCCAGTGCGTCGTCACGGCTGTAGAACGGCGGCAGTTCGGGCCCGAGCGCGACGCGGGCGGCGCCGGTCAGCGTCGCCATGTCGATGAGGAGATCGGGCGCTTCCTCGTCGGCGAACGCCAGGGCATCGGCGAGCACCAGCCGTCCCTCGGCATCGGTGTTGCCGATCTCGACCGTGATCCCCTTGCGGCTCGGATAGATGTCGCTCGGCCGGAAGGCGCGGCCGGAAATGGCATTCTCCACCGCGGGGATCAGGACCCGCAGGCGGACGGGCAGGCGCGCGCCGATGATCAGCTTCGACAGCGCCAGCACGTTCGCCGCGCCGCCCATGTCCTTCTTCATCAGCAGCATGCCGGTATCGGACTTGATGTCGAGCCCGCCGGTATCGAAGACGACGCCCTTGCCGACCAAGGTCACTTTCGGGTGATCGGCCTGCCCCCAGGTTGCTTCGATGAGGCGAGGCGCGCGGTCGGAGCCCTGGCCGACGGCGTGGATCAGCGGGAAGCCGGCACTGAGATCGGCGCCGGCGATCTCGCTGACCTCGGCCCCGTCGGGTTCGAGCGCCGCACGCACGGCGGCGGCCAGGTCCGCCGGCCCGAGATCGTTCGCCGGCGTATTGACGAGATCGCGGGCGAGCGCCACGGCTTCGACGGTCCGCACCAGCCCCGCCCGATCGAGGCCGGCACCGAGCTTCAGCACGGCAGCCTCGCCGGCCGGCGACGTCTTGTAGCGCGAGAACTTGTAGGCACCGAGCCCCCAGGCGAGCGCTGCCAGGCCCGCATCGGCAATGCCGTCGCCAAGCGCATACACGCCGGCCGGCAGCACGGTCGGCAGCTTGCCGACTAGAAGCCCCTGCGGCTCGTTCGGCTCCGGCATGCCGAACAGCACGGCAAGCAGCCCTTCGGTCCCGGGCACCACACAGTGTTGGCCGAATTTCGCCTCGAAGCCGGAGGCGCGGACGAAGGCGGCGGCCGCTGCGCCGAGCGCCTCGAGGCGCGCCGGCAGGGTATCCGGGGTCACGGCATGGACGGGAACGGCAGCGATTTCAGCGTCGGACGGCAACAACAGATCGGACAATTTCGGCTCCACGACATGGCAACTTTGCCGCCAGACTGTAGCCGCCGTCGCCGGTCTGTCCAGTGCGGCGCGCCGTCGGGTCTGCGGTTTAACCATCCGTTAGGGTTAACGAACTACCAATAGAGCCGAGGCCGGGACCATCCCCGACCCGCCGGCGGGCTGAATGCGGCCCGGATGACGCCGGCGCGCTTCAGGCCGGAACGCTGACGGAGATCCCCATGGCCAAGCAGGCACCCCAGGCGGTCCTCACCCTTTCCCGAGCGTTGTTGGCCGGTACGGTCGTCGCGGGGCTGACGCTTGCCGCTTGCGCGCGCGCGCCATCGGCATCGACCGGCGATCCGTCGCTCTCCGCCAGCGTGCCGCAGGCGGCACCGGGGTCGACGCTGGCCAATATGGAAGCCTGGGCCGCACGCTACCGTTCGGCGCCCAATCGCGACAATGCGATCGGCTATGCCCAGGCGCTCCGGGCCAACGACCAGCAGGCGCAGGCCGTCGCGGTGCTGCAGGAGCAGATGCTGAAGATGCCGAAGGATACGGCGATTGCGTCGGCCTACGGCAAGGCGCTCGCCGCCAACGGCGACTTCGATCAGGCGCTGCGGGTGGTGCGGGCAGCCAATTCGCTGACCAATCCGGACTGGCGGCTGTTGTCGGCCGAAGGCGCGATCCTCGACCAGCTCGGCGATTCCGCCGGGGCGCGCAGCGCCTATTCGACCGCTCTGAAGATCGCGCCGGGCGAGCCGACGCTGCTCAACAATCTCGCCCTCTCCTATCTCCTCACCAACGATCTCGCCCGGGCGGAGGCGACGCTGCGCCAGGCGGTGGCAAGCCCCCGGGCCAACAGCCGTATGCGGCAGAATCTGGCGCTGGTGTTGGGGCTCCAGGGCAAATTCGCCGAAGCCGATCAGGTGGCGCGACAGGAACTGTCGCCGGAGCAGGCGGAGGCCAACGTCGCCTACCTCAAGTCCATGCTGGCGCAGCAGAACACCTGGCGGCAGATCAAGCAGACGGACAAGACCAAACCCGCCGGCTAAGTCTCTGGCGGTATTCGCCCCCATCTAGAAATCCATCGGTCGTCATTGCGAGCCGAAGGCGAAGCAATCCAGACTTCGGGGGAGGGAAACCCCTTAGCCGTCTGGATTGCTTCGCCTTCGGCTCGCAATGACGGCCGTTCTATCTAGCGCAGGATGCTTTCACATCTTTCCATATGACGGCATCGCGCCCTGGCAATACTCCCGGCACCGCGCTGGGCTCAGCTTCAGCCCCACTTGAAGATCTGGATGAAGGCCGGGCCCATGATGACGACGAACAGCACCGGCAGGAAGAACACGATCATCGGCACCGTCAGCTTCGGCGGCAGCGCGGCCGCCTTCTTTTCGGCCTCGGCCATGCGGCTGTCGCGGCTTTCCTGCGCCAGCACGCGCAGCGCCGAGCCGATCGGCGTGCCGTAGCGTTCGGCCTGGATCAGCGCCGTCACCACATTCTTCACGCCGTCGAGGCCGGTGCGCGAGGCGAGGTTCTCGTAAGCCTTGCGACGGTCCGGCAGGAAGGCCATTTCCGCCGTCGTCAACGACATCTCTTCCGCCAGTTCCGCCGACTGCGAGCCGATCTCCTCGGCCACCCGGCGGAACGCCGGCTCGACCGCCATGCCGGATTCGACGCAGATCAACAAGAGGTCGAGCGCATCCGGCCAGGCGCGGCGGACCGACAGCTGCCGCTTGGTGATGGCGTTGGAGATGTAGAGATTGGGCAGATAGAGGCCGATGCCGGCGGCGAGCACCGACATCATGACGCGCAGGCCGGCCGGCGTGGTGGCCATGACGCCGATGACGAAGAAATAGAACATCGCCAGCAGGAACAGCACGAAGGGCAGCACGAAGCGCGCGAACAGGAAGGCGACCATCGGCGCATTGCCGCGCATGCCTGCCATGCGCAGGCGGTTGGCGGTCGATTCGTCGGAGAGCACGTTCTTCAAGTTGAAGCGATCGACCAGCTGCTGCATGTAGGGCTTGGCCGCCTGCCGCAGCTGCACCTTGTCGGTACCGCCCATCAGCCGGGCGCGTTCGCGGCTGCGAATCTGCTCGCGTTCGATGGCGACGGCCTTCATGCGCGTCTTCAGCTTGTCGCCGTCCGTCGCCGGCATCGCCAGCGTCAGGATGGTGGCGGCTACGCCGATGGCGGTCAAGGTCGCCAACAGGAACTGTGGGTCCAGCAGCAGGTCGAGAAAGGCTTTCATTCGACCCCCATCAAATATCGAAACTGATCATCTTGCGCATGACCAGAATGCCGATGAACATATAGAGAAGGCTGCCGATAAGGATCACGTTTCCTATCTTGGTGTTGAACAGGATCATGACGTAGTTCGGACTGGTCAGATAGACAAGCGTGGTGACGATGATTGGCAACGAGCCGATGATACTCGCCGATGCCTTCGCCTCCATCGACATGGCGACGATCTTGGCCTTCATCTTCTTGCGATCGCGCAGCACGCGGGACAGGTTGCCGAGCGCATCCGACAGATTGCCGCCCGCCTTGGCCTGGATGGAGATGACGATGGCGAAGAAGCTCGCCTCCTGCACCGGAACGCGCTCATACAGCTTCATCACCGCCTCGCCGATGGTCATGCCCATCTGCTGCGCCTCGTTGATCATGCGGAATTCGGTTTTGACCGGCTCGGACGCTTCCGCCGCGATGATGCGCATGCAGTCGCCGAGCGGCAGGCCGGACTTGATGCCGCGCACGATGATGTCGACGGCGTTCGGCAGTTCATTGAGGAACTTGGCGAAGCGCCGCTTGCGCAGGGTGCCCACCATCCAGCGCGGCAGGCCGAGCGCGCCCATGACGAGGAAGCCGAGCGCCACCAGCGGCTTGCCGCTGATGGCAAAGCCGGCGACGCCGGAGCCGACGCCGATCAGGCCTGAGACGATGTAGAAGGTTCGCTTCGACCAGTGCAGGCCGGCCTGCTCCAGACGGAGCGTCAGCGGCGGCTTGTTGACCTGCCTGGAGAGTGCCTTCTGCTTGGCCTCGAATTCCTTCAGGGAGTCCTGGATGCTCTTGCGGCGCGCGCCCTGTTCGGCGGCGACACGGCGCTCGGAAACGACCGCCGGGCGCTCGGTGATGGAGCCGAGGCGCTTGGCCGCCGCGGCCTCGTTGTTCACCCGCGTGAACAACAGGGCATAGGCGACGCTGCCGGCGGCGAACATCACCAGACAGACGATGGCCAGCAGGGTCACGGTTTCATTGAACATCGCCCGAAGCTCCGGTTCGACCCGTTGACACTCATGCCGCGTCGGTCACGGCTGCCGCGTCGAGCGCAACCGCGAGGCGCTTTTCCTCGTTGTAGTACCGAGCCCGCTCCCAGAAGCGCGGCCGGCCGATGCCGGTCGAACGATGCCGTCCCAACAGCTTTCCTTCCGCGGTCTCGCCGGTGATGTCGTAGACGAACAGGTCCTGAGTAATGATCACGTCGCCTTCCATGCCCATCACCTCGGTGATGTGGGTGATGCGGCGCGAGCCATCCCTGAGGCGGGCGGCCTGCACGACCACATCAACCGAGGAAATGATCATCTCGCGGATGGTCCTCGAGGGCAGCGCATAGCCGCCCATGGTGATCATCGATTCGATGCGGGCGAGGGCCTCGCGCGGGCTGTTGGCGTGCAACGTGCCCATCGAACCGTCGTGGCCGGTGTTCATCGCCTGCAACAGGTCGAAGGCCTCGGGTCCGCGCACCTCGCCGACGATGATGCGTTCGGGCCGCATGCGCAGGCAGTTCTTGACCAGATCGCGCATCGTCACCTGGCCCTCGCCCTCGAGGTTGGGCGGGCGGGTTTCGAGGCGGACCACGTGCGGCTGCTGCAGTTGCAGTTCGGCGGCGTCTTCGCAGGTGATGATGCGTTCGGTCGATTCGATATAGCGGGTGAGGCAGTTGAGCAGCGTCGTCTTGCCCGAGCCGGTACCGCCGGAGACGACGACGTTGCAGCGGCTCTTGCCGATGATCTGCAGCACGGTCGCGCCTTCCGGCGAAATCGAACCGAATTTCACCAGCTGATCGAGCGTCAGCTTGTCCTTCTTGAACTTACGAATGGTGAGCGCGGGACCATCGATGGCCAGCGGCGGAGCGATGACGTTGACGCGGGAGCCGTCGGGCAGGCGCGCGTCGCAGATCGGGCTGGACTCATCGACGCGGCGGCCGACCTGGCTGACGATGCGCTGGCAGATGTTCATCAGCTGCTGATTGTCGCGGAAACGCACGCTGGTCAGCTGCACCTTGCCGCCGACTTCGATGAAGGTGCGGTCGCAGCCGTTGACCATGATGTCGGAGATGTCGTCGCGGGCGAGCAGCGGCTCCAGCGGACCGTAGCCGAGCACGTCGTTGACGATGTCCTCGAGCAGGTCCTCCTGCTCGGAGATCGACATCACCACGCTCTTCAGCTGGATGATCTCGTTGACGACGTCGCGGATTTCCTCGCGCGCCGATTCGAGGTCGAGCCGCGCCAGCTGCGACAGATCGATCGTGTCGATGAGGGCGGAGAAGATCGACGACTTGATGTCGTAATATTCGGAGCCGCGCGGCCGTTCGGCAGTGTTGTAGACCGGGGTCGGCGTCGCCGGCTTGACGGGCAGCGGGGCGTCGCCCGGCTCCGGCGCCGGGCGCACGGCAGTCGCCGGCACCAGCGTGGCGGCCGGCCCGGTCACTTGTGTCGCTGCGTTGCCTCGCTTGCCGAACATACGCCTCTACTCCTCTTCGACCTCGGCCTGCCCGGCGCGACGTCGGCGGTCGCGCCGCCGGCTGGGCGGGCCCTGCTACCCATCTTGCCGGGCGCCGCGATCGCTGCCGCCTCGGTCCTCGTCCGATCGGCCGTGCGGGCGGAGCCGCAGGCCTGAAGGATTCCGCACAGGAGGTTTTCAAAGCGAAAACCCGAACGCCCCAATTCGCATCAAATTTCAGCCGGCCGCCTTGCCGCGCAGCCGCGCCAGGAACGACAGCGACGACGGCCGCTTCTGCCGGCGCACCTCCGAGCGTCCGGTAACGATCGACGCGATCGAGCGGAACGTCTCGCCGATCGGATGCTTGGCTTCGACCTCGGCGATCATCTGGCCGTTGTTGGCGGCGGTGCCGAACAGCGCCGGCTCGAACGGGATCACCGACAGGATCGGCAGTTCGAGTGCCCGGGCGAAGTCTTCCGGCTTGATCTCCGGCCGCTTCGGCATGCCGGCCATGTTGATGATGAGGCGCGGGGCGGCGTCGTTCGGCCGGGTCTGCTTGAGGAAGTCGCAGACGTTCTTGGTGTTGCGCAACGAGGCGAGATCGGGCACGGCGACGATGACGATCTCATCCAGCTGGCGAAGCGTCCGCTTCGTCCACGACGTCCACAGGTGAGGAATGTCGACGACGACGGCCGGCACGCTGGCCCGGACCACGTCGAAGATCGGGTCGAACGACATCTCGGCAAGATCGAAGGTGCGATCCAGCGTCGCCGGAGCGGCAAGGATCGACAGACGGTCGTCGAAGCGGGTGAGCAGACGATCGATGAACACGTCGTCGACCCGGTCCGGGGTGGCGAGCGCGTCGACGATTCCCAGCGTCGGATCCTGGTTGAAATCGATGCCGGCGGTGCCGAACGGCAGGTCGAGATCGACGAGGACCACCGGCTGGTCGTAGCTCGTCGTGATCGACCAGGCGACGTTGTGGCAGATGGTCGAGGCGCCGCAACCGCCCTTGGTGCCGAAGAAGCCGATGGTGCGGCCGAGCGGCGCGCTCGCGGTCGAACCGTAGAGATCGGCGATCGAGCGGATGAAGTCGAAGATGCCGAACGGCGCCACGACGTATTCGCTCACGCCGCGCCGCATCAGCTCGCGGAACAGCAGCACGTCGTTGACATGGCCGATGACGAAGACCTTGGTACCCTGATCGCACACCTCGGCCAGGCGATCGAGCTGGTCGAGCAACTCCTCCCGCACGGCGTGCGTTTCGACGACCACCAGATTCGGCGTCGGAGCGCCATGGTAGAATTCGATGGCGACGTTCATGCCGCCCATCTGCACCTTGACGTGCGCCTTCGCCATGCGCCGGTCGCCGGCCGCCGCCTCGATGATGGCCGCGACCTCACGCGATTCGCAAAAGGCCTGCACGGCAATGCGCGGGACCGGCCGGATGTCCGGTGCCGTCTCGATCATCGGCGCCATGTCGTCGGGCGTCTCGGGCATCGTCAGTTCCCCCCGGTAACGCTGTCGGCGATCGCCTGGATCTTGGCGCCGTCGTTGGCCTTGGTCTGTTCGCCTCTCTCGTACTTGCCGATGACGGTGGCCCGGCGGGTGCCGTCTGCCGGATCCATGCCGGCCGGCGTGACCAGGTCGGTCGGGTCGGCCGCCATCGCGGCGATGTTGGCCTGCGTCGAGCAGCCGAATTCAAAGTCGTCCTGGTTGTCGAACTTGTCGGTGGCGACCAGATCGGGCCAGCGGCCGCAGGGATGCGTCAGCATGGCCTTGACGCGCGGATAGGCGATGCGGATCGGAGCGTCCGCCGCGGTGGCGCTGACCTGGTAGGGCACGCGCGAGATGGCGGTCTTCGGGATGCCGCCGGAGGCAAGCGCGGTGACGATCTGGGCGGACATGCGGTAGGCGGCGGCCTGGTTGGCCGATCCCGACGGCATCAGGATGGTCACGCGGGTGGCGCCGCGGCGGCGGGAGTCCGCGGCGAACAGCGTGATCGTATGGGCCATGCGCACGGTCAGCACGCCCGACTGGCTGCCGACCGGCACGTCGAGCGTCTCAGCCGATTCGGTTAGCACGATCGGGTGGCGGGTGCGGTAGCCGTCGTTGAGGAGCGAGCCGGTGACAGTCGGTTCCGTCTTGAAGTTGTTGGCGCAGCCGGCGAGCGCCAGCGCCGAGGCCGCGACGGCGGCCAGGAGCGTGAGACGACGCCCGACCGGCGAACGGCCGAACCCGGCAGCCGGTGCGGCAGCGATGCCCGCTAGTCCGTGACTGATACGCATCGATCGATCCTCATTCATAAATGTACCCGTACTGACCCTGATACCTGCCAGGCGGTTCGCGATCGCTCGCGCGGTAGATCTTGTTCAGCCGGCCGAGGAAGTTGGCCGCGGCGTCGGACGAGGTGGTGAGGTTCTGGTCGGGCCGCACCAGCTTGCCGGGGGCGACCGGCTCGACCAGGATCGGCTGCACGAAGATGGCCAGTTCGGTCTGCGAGCGCTGGTAGTCGCGGCTGCGGAACAGCGTGCCGAGGATCGGCAGGTTCATCAGCCCGGGCGTGCCGGCGATCGCCTGGCGCACGTCGTCCTTGATCAGGCCGGCCATCACCATGGTCGAGCCGGACGACATCTCGACCGTGGAAGACGCGCGGCGGACCTGCAGCGCCGTGATCGACAGTTTGCCAGAGGCCGACGTGGACGAGCCGACGGTGATCGCCCCTTCCGACGTCGGTTCGGATACCTCGGTCGACACCTTGAGGCTGATGCGCCCGTCGGAGAGCACGACCGGAATGAAGCCGAGGCCGACGCCGTACTTCTTGAACTGGACCGTGATGACGTTGTTCTCGGTGGCGACCGGAATCGGGTATTCGCCGCCGACCAGGAACGTCGCCTCCTCGCCGGAGATCGCCGTCAACGTCGGTTCGGACAACACCTTCATCAAGCCGTCCTGCTCAAGCGCGGTGACGGTGGCGGAGATCGAATTGCTGGTCGAGCCGAAGCCGACGGCCGTCGAGGATCCGGAGACGGGCACGCCGTTGACCGGATAGGCGCTGGTGGAGGCGAGCACGGTCGAGAACAGACCGGAGTTGACTTGCGCGTTCAAATCGATGCCGAGGCTCTTGACCGCGGTGCGCTGCACTTCGGCGATCACCACGCGCAGCATGACCTGATCCTTGCCGCGGATCTTCAGGGCATTGATCACCTGGACGCCGGTCGAGGACGTGCCGGTCGACGGCGTGGTCGAGCCGGTCGTGGCCGGCGCGCTGCTGGACGAGCCGTCGCCGAGGAACTTGGAGGCGACATCGAACGCCTGCTGCGCCTCGGTCGGCGAGCCGACGGAGCCGGTCAGCACCACCGTGCCGGAGACGGCCTCGACGTGGATCTGGGCCTGCGGGATCAGCCGACGCAGCAACGATTCCAACGTCACCGTATCCGGCTGGATCTGCAGCTCGATGTTGGCAATCTGCTTGTTGTTGGCGCCGTAGACGTAGATGTTGGTGACGCCGAACTTGTTGCCGATGATGTAGAGGCGGCGGTTGGTCCTGACCACGGCATCGGCGATCGCCGGATTGGCGACCAGGATATCGCGGATGTCGCTGTCGAAATCGATGATCGTCGACTTCGACATCGGCAGGGCGATGTGGCGCGTCGAGGCGGCCGGAGTGACGGTCAGATTGAATGGCTGATAGGCTTGCGGATCCTGCGGCTGATCGCCCGCCAAGGCCGGCACCATCGCGGCGAGAAATGCCGCGAAGAGAAGGGTCCTGGTAACTAGATTGGCGAACATCGCGGTACCCTCGTGACTTTCGTTCCGCGCCCGGCAGATCCGATCCGGGCAGTGCCAAGTGCAATTCCGCCGTCTCTGCGGCACGGCCGTCGCCGTGCCGAAACGTTAATGGGGCGTGACCCGCGTCGAGACGCCGTAGCGTACGACGGTCACCGGGCCGCCCTGATCCTGGGTATCCGCCACGGCTTCTGGGATCGCGGCGTCGCGCAACGGCCGCAAGACCAGCGACAGCGTGCCAAGCTGCTGGGCCTGGGCGATCATTTCGGACTGTTTGGGGCTGACCTCGAGCGTCGCGGTGTTCTTTGCCACCACGGCCGCCTCACCCTTGTTCTCGGAAATCTGCTGGTCGATGGCGAGCACCTTGATGTTGGTCAGCAGCGTCTCGGTGACGAAAGGATCGCCTTGCGACTGGCCGGTCGCGGTCTTCGGAGCGGCACGCGTCAGGATCACGTCGACGTGATCGCTCGGCAGGATAAAGCCGCCGGCGGTGCCGACCGCCCGCACCTCGATGGCGATGGCCCGCATGCCGGGCGTCAGGATCACCGACATGAAGCCGCGCTCGGCCTTCATCAGACGCGCCTCGCGCACCGGTTCGCCGTTGAGGAAGGCGGTGCGGGCAACAGACCCGGCCAACTCCTCGATCGCCGTCGGCCGGCTGGACTTGGTGATGTAGGCGTCGGTCTGGCTGCCCTCCGGCCACGGCTCCCAGACCATATCGTCCTTCGAGACGGTGGTGCCGACCGGAATGTCGCGGCGCGTCACCAGGACTTCGACAGCGTTCTGCTTCTGCTGCGGCTCAGCGACCGGCGCCTGCACCAGCGTTTCGACAGGCGGGCGCGACGCCATGCGATAGGCGAGCAATGCGGCCAAGCCGCCAGAGGCGACCGCTATCCCAATCACCAGACCGCGCGCGAGCTTCATCTAACCAACCTCAACAGACCAGCCGGATCGGAATACCGGTCCCGCCCCATCGAGTGTCGATCAGAAATGGTTCAGGTATGGTTAACGAGCGGTTTGGAAATACCGTAAAGGAATGGTTGAGACTGACGGCCAATACGATCAAGTGCTTGCATGCGGCGCGGAAATCACGCGGCCAGCTTCAGCCAGACAGTGTCGGGAAACAGCTGCAATGCCGCCACCGACAGGGCGATGCCGTAGGGCACGCGACGGTGCTGATTGAAGCGGTTGAGGAATCCGACCTGCAGAATGGGCAGGGGTTCGATGAACTTCGACAGGCTCAGCGCCGTAAGGGTCAGCAATCCACCGTAGAGCGAAAACAAGACAGCGTATTCAAGTAGGTGATCCCAACCGAGCCAGAGCGCCACGACCGTGGCGAACTTGACGTCGCCGCCGCCGACCCATCCGGCCGCGAACGTGCCGAAGCCGACGGCAAACACCAATCCGGCGCCGGCGAGCGACCAGCCGAACACCGGCCAGTTCATGCCGGAGAATGGCGCGAGCACAAGGAAGCCGGCGGCGAGCGCCAGCGTCAGGCGGTTCGAAATCGTCATCGTCAGGAAGTCGGTCACCGCCGCATAGGCAACGAGCACGGGAAAGAAGACGAGGAAGACATAGTGCATAGTGCCGTCACTCCCCCGAAGCGGCCGCGACCGGGTCCGGCCGCTCCCTGGGATCCCCGAGGGACCCGCGCGTTTCGAGTTAACGCGCAAAGCTCTAAAGCCGCGGTAAAGCTTGCACGGCGTGCCGAGACGCGAAAAGACGGGCCGGACGACGGTCGCGGCCCGCAAATTGCCAAGTCTTCCGGCCCACGCCGGGCGGCGATGACGTCGCCGGATGCCGGTTCCGCCTATGCCGCACGCGCCCGACACGGCGGTCCCGCATCGGGCGTACCTTGCGGGCGATCAGCCGAGCACCGCCATTACGAGGTCTTGACCTGGTTCGAGATGTAGTTGAACGAGCTCGACAACTGGCTGCCAAGCGCAGTGGCTCCGGCGATGATCGCGATGGCAATCAGCGAAGCGATGAGGCCGTATTCGATCGCCGTGGCGCCCGACTCATCTTTGATCAAGCGGGAAATTAGCGTCATCTGCTGCTCCTAATCCTCAGTATACGAACCGCAGCAACCGGCTGAGAGCTGTCGCCACAGGACTCCTCGAAGTTCAGACCGAGTGGTTGCTACCGCCCCCGTCTCAGCCCGATTTATACTCTCGATTTGTTTTTGCCCGTTTAAAAGACAGAGTTAATATCAGATTTTACATCGAATTTTACACACCACTGGTCTTGGTAATCTGTTTACCATCTTCGTACCGCCGCCTTAACGATCGGCCGGTGTTGCCGCAATCCCGCCATGGACTCTCCCGCGGCACGGCCGCCGGGCAAGGCGGCGCGGACCCTGCCTGCAACCGGCCGCTGCCGACCGCGTCGCCCTGTTGCCAACCGTGCGACCGGCAGAAACGCGGCGGCCGCGGACGTCTCCGCCCGCGGCCCGCATGATCCCAGATGAACCCGTTCGCTGACCCTGTCGGCCTCGGCAGTGCACGGTCGTCGCCTGCCGGGATCGGATGTCGCCGCGACGCTCTGTCGGGCCGATCAATGCCGGCCCGCGTGCTGCGGCGGACGATCTGGCCGATTACGAGGTCTTGACCTGGGTCTTGATGTAGTTGAACGAACTCGACAGCTGGCTGCCGAGCGCCGTGGCGCCGGCAATGATCGCGATGGCGATCAGCGAAGCAATCAGGCCGTACTCGATGGCGGTGGCGCCGGACTCGTCCTTGATGAAGGCGGTGAAAGTGGTCATTTCTATCCTATCCTCTAGCTGGCGTTCGCGACTTTGACCTAGTATTCGACGTGTTGTTGTTGTGTCGGCCGTCGAGCGGTGCCTGCCCTGACACGTCATCGGGACAGTATGATCGTTGATCGCTTCCGGGCGGTGCGGGCCGCTGGCGATCCGTTGCGATGCCGCCGTTCGACCCACGTCCGTTAGACTAGGCGGCTGTCCGCCTCATCTGGAGGCTAACGCTACAATAGAAGTTCTTGTCCCCCTCTTAATAGAAGAGGTTAATGTGGTATTTTTAAGTAGAATTTTAGGGAGTGCGTTTATTCACAAGTTGTTTACTGTAAGCGCCGCCTTATGTAAAACTACGTTGACGCCCACGGGTGCTGCCGCTGCCGACGGCGCAAGCCTGCGGAGCTGCCGACAGACCGCCAAACCGCACCGTCGGTGCAGGCCGACGGTGCGGTTCGGGGCAGGTGCGCGACGGCGGCCCACGCCAGCGATCAGGACGTTTTCACTTGAGTGGAGATGTAGGTGAAGGAGCTCGACAGCTGCGAGCCCAGCGCCGTGGCTCCGGCGATGATGGCAATGGCGATCAGGCTGGCAATCAGCCCGTATTCGATGGCGGTAGCGCCAGACTCGTCCTTCACCAATGCAACGAACTTATGCATTCCAGTCTCCTGTCCGAATGAAGGTCTGACGCCTCGCGCTGCTGCCGCCGACGCCGTTTCACCCGCCGGCGGACCCTTCCATCCGATCGCGGGAGTGCTGCCTGACCGGGTGCCACATCCGCCGCCCGGGGCGCCACTTGCGCGCCAATGTCGACAGCATGAGCCTCCATTCCGCTAAGAAGCCCTGACGACCTATGCCCAATTAAGCGTTAATGGCACGCGGACAGCGGATCCGCGGCGATCAGTGGCGGTAGCGTCATCTCCTGAATGCGGCAATCTTCGCTTCGGGGCAGGTCTATTGTGCTTAATCATTATAATTCTTCGGCAAAAAGACAAACGCTCCCGGCCTTTTCGAGGTTAGAATTTCGATATACGATTCCAAATTCGCCTGTTCATTCCGATATCTTACCACTGGCCGAACCGCACTCAACTCGCGTCCGGCCGGTGCCGGCTTGGCTTGAGCGCGACACGGCGGCGGGTACAACCTGGAAGCCGGAGGATATACACCGGAACGCGAGTATTGCGGCCGTTAGCAGTTCATTCACCAAGGCGAGCGACAAATGGCGAGGGACGTCGCGCCGGCACCGCGGCTGGCGGATCGGTCACGGTGGATGACCCTGAGGCCGCAGGGTCGGCTGCGCGGGCGCTTGCGCCGCCAGGCAGCCGCGAGACGAAGCTCACAGGGGTCGTTTCGGGCCAGGGTCTCAGCCGATACCCGCGCCGCTTGCCGGTGGCATGCCGTAGCCGGCCAAAGAGGATGAGTCGAATGCGCCTAGCTCTGATCGCCGCCGCGACACTCGCCGTCTTGGCGGTCGACATGCCGCCCGCCCTCGGCAAGGAGCCGATCGTCGTCATGATCGACCGCGCCAAGGTCATGCGCCTGCCGGCCCCGGCCGGTACGGTGATCATCGGCAATCCGGGCATCGCCGATGCCAGCGTGCAGGACCGGCTCACGCTGGTGCTCACCGGCAAGTCCGTCGGCCTCACCAACCTGGTCGTGCTGGACGCCAAGGGCAATCCGATTGCAGACGAAGTGCTGTCGGTGTCGAAGAGCGAGGAAGGCCTGGTCACCGTGCAGAAGGCGACCTCGCGCTTCAGCTACTATTGCACGCCGCATTGCAATCCGACGGTCGAGGTCGGTGACGCGCCCGAATTCAACGGGCAAGCCATTGCGCAGATCCAAGGCCGCAACAATTTCGCCCAGCAGACCGGCGCGACGCAGCCGTAGCGGACCGGCCCGGAAGGCGCCGGGGCTGCCGACGACACTGTGCGGGAAGACAACCGGCCGGAGCGCGTTATGCAGCGCCGTCCGCTCGGGACATGGTGTCGCCGATGCTGGGATGGCTTGGCCGAGGCTGGGGCGGAGCGACGAGTGCCGTGCAGATGCGGCGGCAGCGGCCTGCCGGCCGGCGTCACCGCCCGCCGGCAATCGCGCATTCACTTAAGTCGGCCAACGCGGCGTTAATTCCGGCTTTATCCAAAACGCGGTTTTCGCGGCCGGCTCACACGTTTCTTCAATCTCTATCGGCCATAGTCGCTTCCGGCCGCCCTGCGTTCGACTGGCCTCCGCCCGAGGTGCCGGATCTTCGTCCCGGCCGGGCCAGCCGGCGCGACGGCGGACCGAGTGCGCCAGACGCACTCGAGACGACCGCGTTTGAGCCGAGGCAGCTTCTCGAATGTCGCCGAGATCCCGACCGATCCATGCGCTCCGCCGATTCTTCGGCCGGCTGACCGGCCGTGCAGGCAGGCTCGGCCGCGACGAGCGCGGCGTGGCGGCGATCGAATTCGCCATGATCGGGGTGCCCTTCTTCGCAATCATCTTCGCCATCGTGCAAACGACGCTGGTATTCCTTGCCGATCAACTGCTCGACACCGCAGTGACCGATGCCTCGCGGCAGATCCGGACCGGCCAAGCCTACAGCACGGGCCTCAGCCCGGCGGACTTCAAGAAGAGTGTCTGCAGCAAGCTGATGCTCAAATACCTGATCGACTGCAACAACCTCTACCTCAATGTCACCACGGTCACGAACTTCGCCTCGGCCAATCTGACGCCGCCGACGATCGACCCAAAGACCGGCAAGCTGCCGACGACCACCAGCTACATCATCGGCGGCTCGTCCGACATCGTGGTGGTCAGCGCCTACTACCTGTTTCCGACGCTGTTTTCGAACTTCGGTCTGTCCATGGCAGACCAGTCCAACGGCACGCGCCTGCTCGGCTCGGTCGCCGCCTTCCGCAACGAACCGTTCTGACGAGGATCGAGGGAGGCTTTCATGCGCACATCGACCTCCAAGGTCTTTGCCCGGTTGCCACGACCGCGCGGCCTGCTCGCGCGGCTGCGGCGGGATCAGCGGGCGGTATCGGCGGTCGAATTCGCGCTGCTGCTGCCGCTGATGCTGACGCTCTACATCGGCGGAACCGAACTCGGCCAGGCGATCTCGGTCTATCGCAAAGTGGGGCAAACCGCCTTCACCCTCGCCGACTTGGTGTCGCAGGTCGCCAACCTGACCACGAGCGACATGAACAACGTCATGGCCGCCTCGACGGCGGTGATGTCGCCCTACCCGGCCACCGGCGCCTCGATGATCGTCTCGGCGCTATGCTACTCGTCCGCCGGCAAGCTCACGGTCGACTGGAGCGTGGCCAACAGCAGCGGAACTCCGTGGACGTCCGGCGCGGCACCGCCTTCGACCGTCACGGTGCCGACCAACATTCTGGTCAAGGGCACGGATACGATCGTCGCCTACGTCACCTATTCCTACGACACCGGCTTCGCGCCGTTCCTGAAAGATGCCGCCGGCAGCACCGTCATCAAGCTGTCGGACATCGCCTACCTCAGACCGCGGATTTCGTCGTTCATTTCATATAACAGCGTGACCAAATGCTCGTAATTGCCGGCGCGCGTCCAACACCTCGCAGACCCTAAGGTTTCGCGGGCGCCAAACCCGAATGGCCGCTGGCCCAGGCCGCATGCCAGCCCGGTGGACCGCCCGCTTGCACGTCTTATCGGGAGTTGGCATAGTCAGATTTGAACGCTTCCAATCTGGCTGGGTATCATGGCATCCTTCGGATCTCTCTTCAGTTTTGGCAAGCGCAGCTTTTCCGATCTGAGCGAGCAGGAAATCCTCGCGGTGGCCATTTCCGCCGAGGAGGACGACGGCCGCATCTATCTGGCCTATGCCGACGCGCTCAGGGAAACCTATCCCGCCTCCGCCGCGGTGTTCGACGACATGGCCGGCGAGGAGAGCGACCACCGCCGCATGCTGATCGAGATGCATCGCGCCAAGTTCGGCGAACGCATCCCACTCATCCGTCGCGAGCATGTCAGGGGCTTTTTCGAGCGCCGGCCAGTTTGGCTGATGCAGAACCTGTCGCTCGATACCATCCGCCGCGAAGCCGAGATCATGGAAGGCAGTGCGGCCCGCTTCTACCGGCAGGCGGCGACGCGGGCCAGCGATGCCTCGATCCGCAAGCTGCTGGTCGATCTCGCCGAGGTCGAGACCGGCCACATCTCTTTGGCGCATCGGCTCGGCATCGAGCATCTGAAGACCGCGGCCGGCGACGACGAGAAGGTCACGGCACGCCGGCTGTTCCTGTTGCAGGTGGTGCAGCCCGGCCTCGTCGGCCTGATGGACGGCTCGGTGTCGACCCTGGCGCCGCTGTTCGCCACCGCCTTCGCCACGCACAACACCTACGACACGCTGCTGGTCGGGCTCGCGGCGTCGATCGGCGCCGGCATCTCGATGGGCCTGGCGGAAGGTCTCTCCGACGACGGCGCCCTGTCGGGGCGCGGCAGCCCATGGATCCGCGGCTTGGCCTCCGGCCTGATGACCATGCTCGGCGGTCTCGGCCATGCGCTGCCCTATCTCATCCCGTATTTCTGGACCGCGACGATCGTCGCCTTCTTCATCGTCGCCATCGAGCTCGGGGTGATCTCCTGGATCCGCTGGCGCTACATGGATACGCCGATCTTCCGGGCCATCCTGCAGATCGTGTTCGGCGGTGCGCTGGTGTTCCTCACAGGTGTTCTGATAGGAAGCGCCTGACCGATCAGCCGTCGCCCAGGGTAGCCGCCCGCCGACGCCGACTGTCAACCGTTTCGCGCGCTTGCTGGAATTGCACCGGATGATCGTCCAATACGTTCAACTGCCGCATGCGGCCGGGCTCGCCGGGCCGCGCTATCAGACCGAGGGCTCGGCCGGGCTCGATCTTCTCGCCGCCGTGCCGGCCGACCAACCCGTCGTGCTCGCCCCCGGCGCGCGCGGGCTCATTCCGACCGGGCTGATCCTCGAACTGCCGCCGGCAACCGAAGGCCAGGTCAGGCCGCGCTCGGGGCTCGCCGCCAAGCACGGCGTCACCGTGCTCAACAGTCCCGGCACGATCGATTCGGACTATCGCGGCGAGGTGAAGGTCATCCTGATCAACCTCGGCCAGGAGCCGTTCACGATCGAGCGCGGCGAACGCATCGCCCAGCTGGTCATCGCTCCCGTCGAACGGGCTGGCCTCGTCGCGGTCGAGACGGTCGGCGCGAGCGAGCGCGGCTCCGGCGGCTTCGGCTCGACCGGGCGCAGCTGAACTGCCTCAGGCCCCGCCGCATCCTGCCTGCCACAGGCCGAGCGCTGATCCGGCTGTCCTGTCGGGCAATCCGAGGAATAGCGCCGGGTGCGACGCGACGCCGCGCAAGGTGGGCGGGCGGGCCCAGCCGGTGGAATGACATTCTCTCATCGCCAAAAGTTGCGCCAAGCCGCTGGTCGCAGTTTGCGCAAATTCGCCGCGCCGGGAAATGTCATTCCTCACATTGGCGGAATTCCGGGTCGTGGCGGACTCGCCGCTGGCCGCTCCACGCACTAGACTTCCCGTTACATTCGCATCGACCAGCCCTGCATTTGGGAATCTTGAAGCGGGAGACCTCCATGTCCACCACCGTTGACCGCCCCGGGCGCGGCAAGATCTACAATTCCATCACCGACACCATCGGCAACACGCCGATCGTCCGGCTCGACAGGATCGCCGCCGACAAGGGGGTCAAGGCCCACCTCCTTGCCAAGCTCGAGTTCTTCAACCCGATCGCCAGCGTCAAGGACCGCATCGGCGTTGCCATGATCGATGCGCTGGAACGCGACGGCAAGCTCGCCCCCGGCGGCACGCTGGTCGAGCCGACCTCGGGCAACACCGGCATCGCGCTCGCCTTCGTCGCTGCCGCCCGCGGCTACCGGCTGATCCTGGTCATGCCGGAGACCATGTCGATCGAACGGCGCAAGATGCTGCGCCTGCTCGGTGCCGAACTCGTGCTGACCGAAGGGCCGAAGGGCATGAAAGGTGCCATCGCCAAGGCGGAGGAACTGGCCGCCAGCATTCCCGGCGCCGTCATCCCGCAGCAGTTCCAGAACCCGGCCAATCCGGAGATCCACCGCAAGACCACGGCGGAAGAGATCTGGAACGACACCGAAGGCTCCGTCGACATCGTCATCTCCGGCATCGGCACCGGCGGCACCATCACCGGCGTCGGCCAGGTGCTGAAAGCCCGCAAGCCGGGCGTCAAGATCATCGCCGTCGAGCCGACCGCCTCGCCGGTGTTGTCCGGCGGCGCTCCCGGCCCGCACAAGATCCAGGGCATCGGCGCCGGCTTCGTGCCGGGCGTGCTCGACACCCACATCTACGACGAGATCGTACAGGTCACCAATGAGGACTCCTTCGAGACGGCGCGTCTCGCCGCCCGCATCGAGGGCGTGCCGGTCGGCATCTCCTCGGGCGCCGCGATCGCCGCCGCGGTGAAGGTGGGCTTGCGGCCGGAATCGGAAGGCAAGAACATCGTCATCATCATTCCCTCCTTCGCCGAACGCTATCTGTCGACCGCGCTGTTCGACGGCCTGGAATGAGTTTTCCGCACGGCGAGGCAATGGTCTAGTGGTCCGACTCCGACATTTGCATCCCACTTGCCGCACGTGCTTGAGCAAATGTCGGAGTCAAAGGACCACTAGCAACTTATTGA
>JARLIU010000096.1 GCA_031291595.1 Ancalomicrobiaceae bacterium
ATGAGATTGGCGACGAGCACCACCCACAGCAGCTGATAACCGAAGCTGGCGCCCGATTCGATGTTGGTGGCGAAGTTGCCGGGATCCATGTAGGCGACGGACGCAATGACCGCCGGCCCGAAGAACGGCAGCACGGCCCGCACGCCCCGCCGATGGCCGGAGATCGACTGCCGACCGGCAACGATCGTCCGGTCGGACCAGTTGGAATGTGACGATACGTTGACCGACATGCCAGTCCTCGCTCCTATCCGCCCCAGCCCCGCCCCACCGCCACCAGACCCATCGTCCGCCCGGTCCAGCCCGTCCCAGTCCATCGCGCCCCCGGTCCAGCCCATGCCGTCACCGCTGTGCCGCCCCGGCCAGTATCCCCGGCCAGTCCATAGGCATCCGCCCGGATCGAGCCCGCCGCGGGGATCATCATGCGAATTTACCCATCGGCGGTAAACCCTTCACTGCAGAATCCAGCCTCGGCTACATCGCAATATATACGTTGAAACCCCAATGTCAACCCGTACTTCAAAATGAAGCCTTGGCTACAGATTGCCACGAAGGGGTGAATGGCGTATCACTGGAGCATCGGAATCGGGCGTGCGAGCCGCGCAAACCGGGAGATATCGGGCGTTGGACGACGGCGATGATGCGATAAGGCAGTCGGCACCAGCGGAACTGCCGGGCGAGGACACGCAGGCGCATAGGTTCGGCCTGGCGCGCGAGGCGCAGGCGACTGCCGTGACCGAGGACTACGTCGAACTGATCGACGACCTGATCACCACCGGCGGCGAGGCGCGCCCGACCGACATCGCCCGCCGCCTGGGCGTCGCCCATGCCACCGCCATCAAGACGATCTCCCGGCTGAAGCGCGACGGCTTCGCCGTCTCCCGCCCCTATCGCGGCGTGTTCTTGACCGAACAGGGCCGCGAACTCGCCTGCCGGGTCCGCGCCCGTCACCGGCTGGTGGTCGAAGTGCTGACCATGCTCGGCGTGCCGGAAGATGTCGCCGAGGCCGATGCCGAGGGCATCGAACATTTCGTTTCGCCGGTGACGCTGGCCGCCTTCGCCGCCTATCGCGACCGGCATGGGGCGTAGCGCCCCGGCATCCCTGCACATTTGTTGCAGATATTCACAACTGTTCCCTGCCAGGCGCATAACAGACCTGTCATATAGATCCCCGCAGGTGATCGTGAAACCCGGCCGGACTGCGGTATTCCGCGCTGGCGCACCCTTTGTAAGTGGTTGTCCTAATGCGTATTTGCGAATTGTATAGACGAGGCTGCCGCACTAATAATCGGGTCTGACCAGCGCGGTGGCGCGATCGCAAGCCGCGGAGGCTCGATCGGAAAAATGAACGATTTTCAAACGCCGCGAGCCGCGCGAGGCTCGGACGGCCGCGCGGTGCCGGAACAGTCCGATGCCGCTGCCGGACACGACAAGTCCGTGGACATGGAGCCGTTGACCCGGTCGGTCGGCTACCAGTTGCGCCGCGCGCAGCTGGCGGTGTTCTATCACTTCATCCACTGTTTCGCCGATTACGACATCCGCCCGGCGCAGTTCTCGGTGATGGTACTCATCGACCGCAATCCCGGCCTCAATCAGTCGGAGATCGCCGCCGCGCTCGGCATCAAGCGGACCAATTTCGTCGCGCTCATCGACAGTCTCGACCGCCGTGGCTTGGCGACGCGGATGTCGACGCAATCGGACCGCCGCTCCTATGCGCTCTACCTGACGGACTCCGGCAGGACGCTGGTGCAGGAGCTCTTGAGGCTGCAGGCCGAGCACGAGGCCCGGATCATCAGCCGCATCGGCATCGACGGCCGCGACAAGCTGGTGTCGCTGCTGGCCGACGTCACCGCCGCTTTCGGCGGCACCGTGATCGAGGAATAGCAGCGGCTCAATCCGATCCTTCCAACGGCTCCGACTGCCGGTCGATCTTCGCCGCATCGGACGGCGGCGAGCCGGCCGCGGGGGCTGCGAGCTGTCGCCGAGTTCCGTCCGGCTGCGGCATCAGCGGCGGTCGTCGTTTCCGAAGCGCATGTTTCCGGAGCCTTCGTTGCGGCAGTCCCTGTCGCAACGGTCAAAGCCTGCCAGCGCGGCGTGCAGCGCCATGCGCCGTTTGCGCGGTGCGCGGGTGCCGGAACGCTGGCTTGCCCGCGCAGGCGATTTCGCCACCGACACGAAACAATTAAACGTATTAAACACAATCGCGACTTACCATGAGTCCTGCCGCCGGAGACGTGCGGCGGACTTCCTGTATGCGTACCGCCGCGAGAATGTGCCATGTACACCCGAGCGCTAGTGTCTCTCATGCCGGGGCAGGACGACTGGAAATCCTACGCTGAGGCGGCGTTACACCGTGGCCTCGAACTTCGCCGGAGCGGCAGCCCGGTCGAGGCGCTGGCGGCGTTCGCTGCCGGCATCGCCGCCGTGCCCGCCGAGGCCGACGGGTCGCAGATCCGATCCGACTTGCACTTTCACGCCGGACGGACCGCACTTGACGCCAACGTGCTCGATGCGGCCGGCGCGCACTATCTCGAAGTGGTGCGGCTGACCCCTGGGCGTTCCGCCGCCTGGTGCGATCTCGGCAATCTTTACATGCGGCTCGACCGGCCGGCCGATGCCTTCCGCTTCTATTCGCAGGCCGTCATCTGCGACGGCGGCAATCATCTCGCCCATATCCGCCGCGCCATCGCCCTCGTCCGGCTGGAGCGTGTCCAGGTGGCGCGCGCGCTCCTTGCCGAACTGCCGGCAGATGCGCTTGCCGATCCGGCGCTCGCTTGCGAGATCGGCCGGCTCCTGGCCATGCTGGGCGACGCCGACGCTGCCCGGCCGCATCTCGAACGGGCGCTGGCGGATAACCCCGACGATACCGACGCGCTCTACTGGCTGGCGAGCGTCGAGCAGAACGCCGACAACCTCGCGGCCGCCGAGGCGGCCTATGTTCGCGCCTTGGCGCGTGCCCCCTTCATCCGCAAGCCGGCCGCCATCTCGCCGCCGGCCTTCACCGTGCTGGCGCTCTACGCGCCGTTCGCCGGCAACACGCCGACCGAATTCATGTTCGAGGCGGCGCCCTACGAGGTGCGGACGGTTGCCCTTGTGCCGTCGGCCGCCTACGACGCGGCCAGCCTCGGCGAGGGCTGCAACCTCCTCGTCAATCTCGTGTCGGATGCCGACCAGGGCGCGACCATCCTGCCGACGGCACAGGCGCTCGCCGACACGCTCGGCCTGCCCGTGATCAATCATCCGCTCCGCATCGACCGGACCACGCGAGAGCGCACGGCCGATGTGCTTGCCGGTCTCGCCGACGCCCGTCTGCCGCGCGCCGCACGCTTTGCCGCCGGCACGCCGGCCGACGTCATTCTTGCCGCCGCCGAGACCGCGTTCCGCTGGCCGCTGCTCGCCCGCCCCGCCGGCACTCATGGCGGCGATGATTTCGACAAGCTGTCGATGCCGGAGGAACTGGCGGCATTCGTCGCCAGGCACGGCTCGAACGACATCTATCTGATCGAATTCGCCGACTACCGCTCGGACGACGGCCACTACCGCAAATACCGCTTCATCTTCGTCGAGGATGCGATCTTCCCCTACCATCTGGCCATCGGCGACGACTGGAAGGTGCACCACGTGCGAACCGAAATGGACCGGACGCCGTGGATGCAGGAGGAAGAGGCCGCATTCCTCGCCCGCCCCGGCAACGTGTTCGAGCCGCGGCATTTTTCCGCACTTGCCGGCATCCGCGCCCGCTTCGGCCTCGACTATTTCGGCATCGACTGCGGACTCGACCGCGACGGCAACCTCCTGGTGTTCGAAGTCAACGCCTCGATGCTGGTGCATCAGAAGAACGAGACGATGCCGTACAAGGTGCCGCATGTGGCGGCGATCAAGACCGCCTTCGACGCCATGCTGGCGCGCCGGGTGACGGCGGCAGGGCCGCACGACTGACGCCACTGCCCGCCCGTCGCCGCACAAGCGACAGCGAGATCGCGGCCAAGCCCGCTATCGCCCACCGTGCAGGCTCAGCCGGCCGCTGGCCAGCGTCGATCGTGTCGCGCCGGAACGCAATGCGGGGCGCCCCCTTCCGGAGACGCCCCGCGATCGGTTGGCGATGTGCGCCCGCCTTACTGCGGCAGCTTGTCGTCGATGCCCTTGACGTACCAGTTCATACTGAGGATGGCGCCGTCGTCGAGATCCTTGACCGTGGTGCCGTCCTGCTTGGTGATGGTGCCGCCGAACGGCTTCAACGAACCGTCCTTGATCTTGGCGATCGTGGCCTCGGCCATCGCCTTCACGTCGGCGGGAACGTTCTTGATCTCCGGCAGCACGACCATGCCCTGCGCCATACCGTCCCAGGTATCGGCCGACTTCCACTTGCCATCGAGGAGGAGCTTGGTGCGCTCGATATAGTACGGGCCCCAGTTGTCGGTGATGGCGGTGATCTGCGCCTTCGGGGCGAATTTCGCCATGTCCGACGACTGGCCGAAGCCGAGGATGCCCTTTTCTTCGGCCACCTGCAGGCCGGCGGTCGAATCGGTGTGCTGGGTCAGGATGTCGGCGCCCTGGCTGATCAGCACCTTGGCGGCATCGGCTTCCTTGCCCGGATCATACCAGGAATTCACCCACACGATCTTGAGCTTGACCTTGGGGTTGACCGACTGCGCGCCGAGCATGAAGGCGTTGATGCCGGACACGACTTCCGGGATCGGGAAGGAGACGATGTAGCCGATGGTGTTGCTCTTCGTCATCTTGGCCGCGATCTGGCCGATGACGTAGCGGCCCTCGTAGAAGCGGGCCGAATAGGTGGCGAGATTGTCGGCGCGCTTGTAGCCGGTCGCGTGCTCGAATTTCACGTCGGGGAACTTCTTGGCCACCTTCACGGTGGCGTCCATGAAGCCGAACGAGGTGGTGAAGATCAGCTTGTTGCCGTCGCGCGCCAGACGCTCGATGGCGCGTTCGGCGTCGGGGCCCTCCGGAACGTTCTCGACGAAAGTCGTCTCGACCTTGTCGCCGAGCGCCGCCTGCAGCGCCTTGCGGCCGAGGTCGTGCTGATAGGAGTAGCCGAAATCGCCGACCGGCCCGACGTAGACGAAGGCGACCTTGGTCTTGTCGGCAGCGGACGCGCCGGAAACACCGAGCGCCAGACCGACGGTCATGGCGGCGGCGCATAGGGTCTTCAAATTCACCATGGAATGATCCTCTCCTCGAACGCGGCTCCCCCCCGATAGGCCCGGCAGACTGCACGCGGGAACAAGGCCGTATGGGCAGCCAATCTAGCCCGTGCCTTTTTCCGCGTCACGCCCGTATCGAAGGCTGTCGACGTCTTTTTCTGCGTATAGGCCAATTTGCCACCGCCGCCAGTAGCGGACTGCGGCTGCCGGCTGCGAAATCGAGAATCGTCCGCGCCTTCAGACCGTTAGAGCATTGGCTCCGGGTCGGAGGGCACATCGCCGCCGCGCCGCCTCGGCGTTTCCGCCTATCACAGTCGATGGGCTCGACTGCGCAGCGGTTAGGCAGGCCCGCGACTGCGCGGCGATCGACGGTCCTGACGCGGCAACGCGGGCGGGGCTCGATGCGGCCGACCCGGCAATACGCAACGCGGCGCCCGATGGGAGCGCCCCGCCGCGAAGATATCCGGGATGATCGGGCCGGTCAGAACTTGCCGGACAGCTTCATCGCCGCCGAGAACAGCGCCGAATCCACCTCCTGGAACGTCGTCGGCGCCTGACCGGAGCCATCGTCGATCACGCCGACGACGAAATAGCCGCCGTCCTTGCGCGACAGCGCGGTGTAGCGCGCCATCGACGTCTTGCCGCCGACGTCGCAGGCCGCAAATGCATGCGACACATCGACCCGCCCGTCCTTGTCCGGATCGATGCCAGACGTCGAGGTGCCGGTGCAGGCGATGTTGTCCATGGCCAGGAGTTCATTCGAGGCGGCGCGCGCCGTGGCGAAGTCGGTGACCAGCACCGTGCCGGTCAATCCGTTGATCGAAAATACCAGATCGGCCTTCGTCACCCGCGACGGCACGTCCTTGGGATCGAGCACCTTGAAATCGTTGCGGTTGGCTTCGGCCATCAGCCGCGGCAAGAAGCTCATCGCCGTCATGCGCGCGTCGATGCTGCGGGTATTGGCCGGCATGTACGTGGGCGGCGTCGCCGCCGCGTCGATCGTCGTCTTGTTAGGCGGTGTCGCAGTCGCCGGCTGCGTCACCGGCGGATTGGCCGGCGGCGTCAGAGCAATGTTCTGGGTAGGGTTGGTCGCCGGCGGCGTTTGGGTCGACGGATCGGTTGCAGCAACCTGCGTCTGCGTGGTCGCCGGCTTCGTCGGCGTATCGTTCTGCACGTTGATCAATTCGTCGTCGCTGGGCTTCAGCGGGATCGCATCCTTCGGCGGATTCTGCGGCTTGTTGGGCCGTGTGGTGACGCCGTTGTCGTCCTCGGCCGGCGGCCCGTTCGGTCGCGGCGCCGAGGCTTGCTCCTGGTGACGCTTGGCGCAATCCGTGACCCACTCGACCGCATCCCGCGTGCCGGAGATCGAGAATGCAAAGCGCAGCTTGCGCGGCAGCGTCGCATGCAACTGCCGGCCGCTCCGCATGGTGGAGAACAGTTTGCCGAAGTCGGCGCCACGCAGCGCGATCAGCGTCGCGCTGTTGACATTGCCGTCGAACACCAACCCGACCTTGCGGCCGCGGTCGACATTGACCGTGGCAATGAAGTCCTTGTCGTTGCTCCAATTCCAGTTCTGCTTATAGAGCCACATCGTCCACGTCAGGCTGCCGGTCAGCGTGAACACCAGCGACACCTCGTGGTCGGCCGGCGCCGTCATGGTGCAGCTCTGGAAGGCCCCGGTGCTGTCGTCGCTGTAGGCGTTGAGCGTCCAGCTGCCGGACTTGTCTTCCTCGAGCATCGCCGCCCGCGACGGCACCGTACCGCCGGCCAGCACCAGCGCGCTCAAGAGGGTCCCCGACAATAGCTTCATCGAATGCATCAAAGCCTCCATAAGAATGTGCCGCCGACTGAAACATGCCAAGTCTGGCGACCGCGGCTCCTGCCCCGCCGCGAATGCCCCGGGGGCCGAAATAAGGGTCAGGGTCCGCCCCCACCGCTGCGCCCCGACCGAATTGGGGCCGATGCGCCACAATCTGCGCCGTCCGACCTGAACCCGGTCTGAACCGACTGACCGGACCCCGCCCGCTCTGCGGCGTACCGCCCCCGGCCCGTGCCGACCGGCCGGCATCGCTTCGCGACCGAACGGCCCCCAGCAATAACACGGATACCGCGTCCCGAAACCATTGCTTTCAGCGACCAGAGCAGGATGTTTTTGGATGGAGCCGCCGAGGCGATCCATGAATTAGCCCGCATCACTGCTCTATCAAAAACTTAGGGCGCTGATTCAGTTGTCGCGTGTTCCCACGTGACGGCATCGCGCTCCGGCACGTCTGGCAGGCCGAAAGCCACGCCAGCTGGATGCCCTTCCGCCGACGACCGGCCCGCGCACCATCCCATGACAACCGGCGGCCGCCCATGGCCGCCCGTTGGCCGGACCGGCTGACGAGCACATCTTGATCTTAACATGTATTGGCCGGTCACCGCACGGTCCCTAATGGTTGCGGCAAGCGACGCGCCACAATCGAAACCTGTCATGCCATTGCCTCGCCCGGCGAACGGACCAGCCGACGTCAGGCCGCGTCGACCAGCGGCCCGGCCATCGCCGGCCCGTCCGACACCAAAGCGCCGGCAAGTTCGACGAACAGATTGGCCGGCAACGGCGGCGCGAAGATGTAGCCCTGCGCCGAGGTGATCCCCTTGTCGCGCAGCCGCTGGATCTGCTCCTCGCGTTCGACACCTTCGGCCACCACGCCCATGCCGAGCGAATTGGCCAATTCGACCAGCACGTCGATGATCGTCGAGGCGCCCAGGTCGGAGCCCATGGCATCGATGAACATCTTGTCGATCTTGACGATGTCGATGCCGAGCTGCTGCAGGTAGGCGAGGCCGCCGTGACCGGTGCCGGTGTCGTCGAGCGCCACGCGGCAGCCGAGCGAATGCATCTCGGCAATGATCTTCCGCGCCCGCTCGATGTCGCCGAGCGGATAGCGCTCCGTCACCTCGAACACCAGCTGTTCAAAAGCGATCGGACCGCCGCCAAATATGCCTTCGATGTCGTCGATCACCTTGCGATCGTTGAAATGGCCGGCGAACAGGTTGATCGACAGCTTCAGATTGAGCCGGTTGGCGTAGAGCGCGCCCAGGTCCTTCACCGATTGCCGCATCACCGCCCGCGTCATCTCGAACACATGGCCGGAGGTCTCGGCGTATTGCATGAAGGCGCCAGGCGACACCACCGTGCCGTCGGACTTGATCCAACGGACGAGCAGTTCGCAGCCTTCGATCTGGCCGGTATCGATGTTCATCACCGGCTGGTAGTAGGGCACGAACTCGTTGCGGATCAGCCCCATGACGAATTCGTCGTGGGTCGCCTGGTCAGGGCGCCAGTTGATCCAGATGGCGACGCCGACGAGCAGGCAGCCGAGCGCCATGCACGACACCATCAGCGTCAGATCAAGCGTGCGCACGTTGGTATAGGCGCTGTCGGAATCGACGCGCGCGCGCGCCTCGATCGGAAAGATTTCTGAGCGCGCCTTCGCGGTAATGGCATTCGGATCGGCGGTGTTGAGGTCGCTTTGCCGCCCGGCCGAAAACCAGCGGTAGCCGCCGCCGACCATGACCTCGACGTAGCGCCGGTCGCGCAGGTATTCCGGCCCGGCATCGATGTCGAGCGCTCCGACCGAAACTTCCGCCACGATCCTCGCCCCGGACACGCTCTTCCAGCCGACGATCACGGTGCCTTCGGGCAGATCCGGGGCATTGTCCTTGTCGGAGACGGCAAGCGTCACCTGCCGCGTCATGTCGGCGGCATCGACCATCATGGCGCCGCGATGCGCGCCCGTGGTCGGCACCAGGCATTGCGGGAAGCCGTTGGCGTCGACGAAGCCGACCCGCCGCACGAAGGTCGACTTCGCCACCATTTCGCCCAGCCGGATCTGATCCTGGCCGGAACAGCTATGGATCTGCGACCGGTCGATGTCGCGCAACAGTCCGACCGCTTCCGACAGCACGCGCTCGGCCCTGATGAGATAGCGGTTGGCGATGGCCTCCAATTCCGTCGTGCCGGTCTTCATCGCATAGGCGTGCAGAATCACCTTGCCGAGCACGAACGGAGCCAGGGCAAGCAGAATCGCAAATACGATGGATCCGGCAAAGGCGAACGAGGATTTCTTCACGACTGTCGACCGCGCACGGGGGACTGGTCCGAGTGTGCTGTCATTGGGTAAACGAGCCCTGAAGACGCGAACGCAAAGGCTGGGTCGAATTCATATTTGTTTATCCGCAGTTGTTCCGTTCCGCGCCTTTCCGCATCGAACCCGACGGGAGATCGAGCCTGGCGAAAAGGCGGCGGCGGCTGGGCCATTCCTGGGACCCGCCGCCGCCTGCACTCGCCGCCGTCACCCGAACAGGGACCCGGGCCCCGGCGGAGTTCCTCGTTCGTAGAGCTGCCGTCGCCTCAGTTGGTCAGGAACGACTTCGGATCGACCGGCTTCTGGCCCTTCCTCAGCTCGAAGTGCAACTGCGGCTGGGTGACGTTGCCGGTGGCGCCTGCCCGCGCGATGATCTGGCCGCGCGTCACGTGGTCGCCTTTGTTGACGAGAAGATCCGAGGCGTGGGCATAGACGGTGACCCAGCCTCCGGCATGCTTGACCAGCACGACGTTGCCGTAGCCTTTCAGTTCATTGCCGGCATAGACGACCTCTCCATCCTCCGCCGACTTCACCGACGTGCCTTCCGGCACCGCCAGATTGATGCCGTCGTTGCGATCGCCGCCGGGCTTGGTGCCGAAGTCGGCGATGACGCGGCCGCGTACCGGCCAGCGGAACGACGGAACTGCCGCGGTCTTCACGTCAGTCCGGGGCGAATCGGCTTCCATCTTCGGCTCGACGGCAAGCGCCGCCGTCGGCTTGGTCGTGGTGACGGTGGGCTGCACGACGGCAACCTTGGGTTCGGCCGGCGCGGCCGGCGCGACGGATGCCGTCTGGTTCGGCGCCGCCGACACGGGCTGCTCGGGTGCCTGGGCGATATGCTGGCCGCCGATGATCGGGATCGCCAGCCGCTGACCGGGCCGCAGGAACGATTTCGACGCGAGGTGGTTGGCAATCCGCAGTTTTTCGGCCGGAATGCCGTAGGTGCGGGCGATCGCCTCGAGGGTCTCGCCCTTGCGTACGACATGCTCGCCACCCTTGAGGAGCGGCCGGGCAGGCTCGGCGACGGCCGGCGGCGGCATCACCGCACTGGTGCGCATCGGCTGGGCCGCTCCCGGCATGATCTGCTGGCCGGGCTGCAAGGCATTGCCGTAGACGTAGGTCGGGATCAGCACCTGCTGGCCCGGCCGCACGCGGGTCGCGTCGGCGAAGTTGTTGGCGGACATGATCGCCCGGACCGGCACGCCGTAGCGCTGCGACAGGGCGGAGATCGTCTCGCCCGGCTTCAGCGTCACGTAGGAGCCGCCGGTGGTCGACCAGCCGGCGGCCGGAGCCGGAGCGGTGGTCGAGCCGGTGATCATCGGCGCGGGCGCTGGCTTGCGCGGTTCGGGGGCTGGCGGCGGTGCGATGGCGGCGACGCGAGGCTTCTGCTCGACGACCGGCGGTGGCCTCAGCGTCTGCTGCTGCGGATAGGTCGGAGCCTGGCTGTAGACCGGGGGCCGATAGGTCGGCTGCGCCGGCGGCGGCGGCGTATAGGTCTGCTGCTGATAGGCCGGCTGGGGATAGGACTGCTGCGGGTATGCGGGCGCCTGGCTCGCCTGCTGGCTATAGATCGGCGGCGGCAATGGCTGCATCTGCGCCTGGGGCTGGCTGTAGCCCGGCTGGTTGTAGGGCTGCGGCGGCGGCAACGGCTGCGACGTGACATAGCCCGGCTGGATCGACCCGGTCTGCTCGGGACCGCGGTTGTAGGTCGGCTGCGCGTACTGCGGGCCCCCCAACAAGCTCTGCTGATTCGGCGTCGCCGGCCTGTAGAAGGAATTGTCGCTGAACCGGCCGGTGTCCGAGCTGCACGCTGCGACCGAGGCCCCTGCGAGCACGACGAAAGCGGCTTGCGCCAGATTCCGGGACCGCAATTTCAAGATTGGCATACGCATCACACAACTCTTGGCGAACTGACTCGTCTACGTTCAGCATTAAGCCGCCGTAACGTTGATAAAACTTTAAGCGGCCCTTGGAACTTGAATGTTTTGCCGTTGACGGCGGCAAGCGATTGCGCCCCTCGCCTGGGATTCGGCCGGGCTTCATGGTAAAAATCGCTTGCGCCGGCCAGGGCAGGAAGATGGCGAAACGGGGGCGATTGACCGATGGAGGCCGGCGTTGAACGGCTGGCGGCATTCTGCCGCGATTGCCTGTGGACGGCGCCCGAACGGCCGGAAAACGCGGCCGGACCACGGCCGGCGGCGACGCGCTGCCCTGCCTGCGGCAGCCCGCGCCTCATCGGCCACACCGAGATGAACGAGCTCTCGATCGCCCACATCGACTGCGACGCCTTCTATGCCTCGGTCGAGAAGCGCGACGATCCGTCGTTGCGCGACAAGCCGGTGATCATCGGCGGGACCAGCCGGCGCGGCGTTGTCTCCACCGCCTGCTACGTCGCCCGCATCTATGGCGTGCGCTCGGCCATGCCGATGTTCAAGGCGCTGGAACTCTGCCCGGATGCGGTCGTCATCCCGCCCGAGATGGCGAAATACGCCCGCGTCGGTCGGCAGGTGCGCCGGCTGATGCTGGAACTGACGCCGCTGGTCGAGCCCATTTCCATCGACGAAGCCTTTCTGGATCTTTCCGGCACGGCGATGCTGCACCGCTCCATCCCGGCGGTAACGCTCGCCCGCCTGGCCATCCGCATCGAACGCGAACTCGGCATCACCGTGTCGATCGGCCTTGCGGCCAACAAGTACCTCGCCAAGATCGCCTCCGATCTCGACAAGCCGCGCGGCTATGCCGTCATCGGCGCGACGGAGGCGAAGACCTTCCTTGCCGACAAGTCGGTGGCGCTGATCTGGGGCGTCGGCAAGGCCTTGCAAAGCCATCTCGCCCGCGACGGCATCTCCCGCATCGGCCAGTTGCAGACCATGGACGAGACCGACCTGATCCGCCGCTACGGTACCATGGGCCAGCGGCTCGCCCGGCTGTCGCGCGGCGAGGACCGCCGCAGCGTCTCGCCCGATCGCGAGGCGAAAAGCGTGTCCGCCGAGATCACCTTCTTCGACGACGTCGACGACCCCACCCGCCTCGACCGCTCGCTGCGCGCGCTGGCCGAGAAAGTGTCGCGCCGATTGAAAGCCGCCGGCCTCGGCGGCCATACCATCGTGCTGAAACTGAAGACGCCGGATTTCAAGACCATCACCCGCAACCGCCGTCTGGCCGATCCGACGAAACTCGCCGACCGCATCTTTCGCGCCGGCCACGAGCTGTTGCGCAAGGAGATCGACGGTCGCCGCTTCCGGCTGATCGGCATCGGCGTCTCCGACCTCGTCGAGGCCGACGGCTGCGATCCGCCCGATCTCGTCGACGAGGGCGCCGTGAAGCGCGCCAAGGCCGAAGCGGCGATGGACCGCCTGCGGCAGAAATTCGGCACGGATGCCGTCAACGTCGGCATGCTGTTCGGGACCGGCGCCAAACCGCGGCGGGACAAGTAGCGGCCACGCGCCGTCTCACACGCCCGGCGGCGTTACGGACACGGCTTCTGCTCGATCGGCTTGAAGTCGACGAGCTTTCCCTCCAGCACGAAGTCGCCGTAGTCGAGCTTCATCGCCCGGCTCACCCCATTCTCATAGAGAATGAAGGAGAGTTCATATTCCGGCGTCGTCTCGGCCGGCTCGCCTTCCTTCGGCTGGGAGAAATAGGAGATCGTCACCGGCCAGCGCCTGACTTTGGCGAGCGCCGGCACGTCGGCGGCCGTCTCATCGGCCGGTCCCTCGTCGAGCGGCAGTTGCTTGCCGATCACCGAGGTCGTCAGATAGACCTTCGCGCCGGCATCGGTGCCGTCGTAGAGCTTGATCTCGACCACTGTCTTGCCGGCTTTGGCGGCATCGACCAGATGCGCCAGATGCCCGGTCGGAAACAGCGCATCGCCGCTGACCCTGAGCTTGGCCTCCTCCGGCTTCGACATGGTGACCGCGATGCCATCCTTGTCGCGCGCCGCGGTCCCCTTGTCGTCTTCCGACAACACCGACGACGTGTAGGTCTGGTTGACGAAGTCGAACGTGTCGCCGGCAGCGTCTTCGTAGGACGAGGTGCGCATATCCGACAGTTTGACCTGCCCGTCGGTCGAGGTCATGCGCGTGACGAAGCGGAACTGCGTCGAATAGCCCTCGCACGCCGATCCGGTGAATTCATACACGAGCTTGCCCTCGACGTCGGCGAGCCCCGAGGCGCCCTTTTGCGACACAAGCTTCAAGTCGTAGATGCCGCGATGGGCGAACAGCCCTTTCATCGTATCGCTGGCCGGCGCCGCGATCGACGGCGCGGCAAGCACGGCCATCGCCCCGAACAGGATGAAGCCGAGCGCGCGGCAACGGACAGATGCGAACATGAACGACGTCCTTGGGTTTGCCGGCGCCGACGGCGCCGCTCGAGACTTGCCAGTGCCGACGGCGCCACGCGAGACTTGCCGACGCCCGCGTGATCCGGGGCTGGTCGGCAGCGGCCCATCCGGCGGTCCCAACCGGGCCGAAGCAGTGTAGAGGATTCGACTATCGGCCGGCAAAGGTCAACGCCCGGCTCCGGCCCGCGGCGCGATTGCAACCCTCCTCCGGCTTTTGCCCGCGAGCCGGCATTGCTTGTTGCCCTTTCGTGGGTTTTCCGTCATGAAAAGCCTCGCCTGATCGCGCCTCGCGGCCTGCCCCGGCTGGCGCGATCGGCCGCCAACCCGACCCTGCGGAGCAGCCCGATGAGCGCTATCGAAACCCGCCTTGCCGAACTCGGCATCACGCTGCCGACCCCGGCCAAGCCGGTTGCCAACTATGTGCCGTCCGTGCAGTCGGGCAATATCCTCTATGTTTCCGGCCAAGTGTCCCGGTCTGCCGAGGTGAGCTTCGACGGCAAGCTTGGCGATACGATGGACGTCGAGACCGGCGCCAAGGCGGCCCGCCTCTCCGCCATCAATCTCATCGCGCAATTGAAGGCCGCCGTCGGCGATCTCGACCGCGTGGCACGCGTCGTCAAGCTGACCGGCTTCGTCAATTCCACCCTTGGCTTCGGCGACCAGCCGAAAGTGATCAACGGCGCTTCCGACCTGATGGTCGAAGTGTTCGGCGACAAGGGCCGCCATGCCCGCTCCGCCGTCGGCGTCGCCTCGCTGCCCTTCGGCGTCGCCGTCGAGGTCGAAGGCATTTTCGAAATCGCCTGAGAAAGCTGTAGCTGCCTCCAAGGCTCCCACGAAGAGGTGCCGTCATGGCCAACACGCCCGACTGGTTGATTGCCCGCCCGATCGCCCACCGCGGTCTGCACGATGCGACGGCCGGCCGGGTCGAGAATTCGCTTTCGGCCATCGGCGCGGCGGCCGATCGCGGCTTTGCCATCGAAGTCGACGTCCAGCTGTCGCACGACGGCGAGGCGATGGTGATCCACGACGGCACGCTGGCCCGGCTGTGCGGCAGCCCGGTCGCCGTCGACGACCTGACGGTCGACCAGTTGAAGTCCTACCGGCTCGGCAGCACCGCCGACACCGTCCCGACGCTGTGGGAGGCGCTGCAGCGCATCGGCGGACGCGTTCCGATCGTGGTCGAGATCAAGAACGACGATCCGATCCGCCCCGACCACCATCTGGTCCAGCGCGCACTCGAAGTGATCGCCGCCTATTCCGGACCGGTGGCGGTGAAGTCGTTCGATCCGGACGTGCTGATGACGGTGAAGCGCCTGGCGCCGCACCTGCCGCGCGGCATCGTCGCCGACGCCACCACCGATCCCCGCTACTACGGTCACATGGGCGCGCGCGACCGCTTCGTGCGGCGGCATCTGATCCACGCCTACCGCACCCAGCCGGATTTCGTCTCCTATTCGATCAAGGACCTGCCGGCACCGGGCCCCGCCGTGCTCAGGACCTTCTTCAACCGGCCGATCATCACCTGGACGGTCAGGACGCCGCAGGATCGGTTGCGCGCCTCGACCCACGCCGATCAGATCATTTTCGAAGGCTTCGTGCCGTAACGCCCGCGCGCCTCAGGCCGTTGGCCGCCGCCGCCCGAACGTCGGAGGCATCGCGTTTCCGGGCACTTTAGCGGCTGGCCGATAGCCATTTGACGCGGGAAGCGCCTGCTGCGGTTCGCGCTCCCAGCCACCCACCGGCACGTGATGCTCCTGCGCATATTGGGTGATCGCCCGTGAGCTCCGATCGACCCAGTCGGTCGGCTCATCGCCGGGCGGTTCATCGCGGCGCGGTTCATCGCGGCGCGGGATCGACCGCCGCGGCATCGGCACCAGCCCGCCGACGACGAGCAGCAGGCTCAGCCCGTCGAAGATCGCCAGAAAGATCGTGCGGTTGGTGAGGCGATCGAGCTGCGTCCCGGTCGAGACGATCCCGGACTTGGCCGATTCGACGAGCACGACTCGTTCGCCGCCGGCACGTCCGAAAAACCAGAAATGCAGCCAGCCCGGCTGAAGCGTCTGCGGCGCCGATGCCACCGGTTGGTAGGACACCGTGCAGGTCGAGATGACGAGGAGATAGACGCGGCACGTTGGCCGTTCGCTCAGCCGATACGACGACGCGAGCTGAGGCTTCTGGCCTTCCGCCTGGAATTGGTAGTCGGCGATGAGGCCGGGACCGTCCAGCCAAGTCGCAACACCGGCGATGGCGAGGAAGAACAGGGAAGCGAGCTGTCTCTTCATCCCGAGACCCCCTTGAAACGCGGGACGCCGCCAGTTGCAATGCAGCCAGTCAATTCGTTCGAAACAACGACGGATTGGAGGGATATCCAACCAGATGCGACCGCAATTGTCGCGGCGCTTCCTTTATCAAAAGTTGCTTCGACCCTAGAAACTCGTCGATTTATTGTAGGCACTTAATCGGCTATTTCGGAAATCGTTCGACTTTTAGCCTTTTGCCCGCGCCGTTTGGGCAACCGCCGCGCCGGTCGACAGGCTGCGCCGCGCCTGTCTCGCCCTGCCCTGCCGCACCCTGGAATCCGCCGGTTCGCTCCGCGGCAAATTCGAGCGCTATGAACGCCCTCTGAACGCACTGCTCAGCTGTCGTTGCGGCGGCCGGGCGTAGTCTCACCCCCATCGACAGAGCGGGCCGCCGGGATTGGCGACCGGTTTGCGGCCGGTGAGCCATGGGATGGTCGGGCGAGCCCCTGATCGCAACCGATAGTCCTTCGGCCGCTTGCCGCTCCGGGCAAAGGCTCCGGCGCTCCGTCTCGGTCGGTCCCGGCTCCATCCGGTCTCGGATGGCTCCGCGGCGATTTCGGCCGGCATTTCGCCGGTCCATCCATTCGGCCGGGAGGGAGGCCCCGCCCGACCCCCATCGATAATTTGACGATTTGATCAACACGCGCCCCGGCGGCAGGCATTTCAAGCCGTTCGGGGCGCGACTTCATCGAGAACCAATTCTTGCCACGCCCTGGTCATCGCCACGGCACGATCGCCGGTACGATGGCGACGACCGCAGCCGATTGGGACATCCGCCATGGCCGATCCGAAGTTCGTCGCCGCCGTTTCCGCACATGCCGGTCTTGTGGCCATGCCGCTTGCCAACCTTGACGCCCGGCCCGACGACAATGCCTTCGATGCGATCGCCACGGCCGCCCGCTGGGTGCCTCGCGTCGGACGACATCCAGGCTCGGTACATCGAGGAGGCGTCCGTCCGCACGCCCAACCCCGCGTACGCCAGCCGATGAGCACCCCGATCCAACCGCCGGTGCTGCATTGACACCGGAGCTGTCAGACCGATCGGCAGCTTGCTTCGGCGGTGCAAAGCACTAGGTTTGTAACGACAAATGCCGGAACGTCACCCGTAGCTCCCGCGCCGCCGGATCCATGCCTGACACCCAGTCGCCGCCCGATGCCATCGTGACGATCGAACCGAGCCTTGCCGGCATCGTCCGGGAGGAGTGGGACGCTTGCGCCAATCCCGGATGGTCGCTGACGCCGAAGGGCCCGACGCCGATCGACCGCCCGCCCGATCGCCCCTTCAATCCGTTCGTCGCGCACGACTTCCTCTCGGCGCTCGAACAGGCGGGCAGCGCCACTCCCCGCACCGGCTGGGCCGGCGCCCACATCGTGGCGCGCCAACCGTCGGGGCGATCCATCGGCGTCGTGCCGTGCTACGCCAAGACGCACAGCCAGGGCGAATATGTCTTCGATCACGGCTGGGCCAATGCCTTCGAGCGCGCCGGCGGCCAATACTATCCGAAACTGCAGGTCTCGGTCCCGTTCACGCCGGCGACCGGTCCGCGGCTGCTCGTGGCGCCCGAGGCGGGGGCGAATGCGCGCGGCATGCTCGTTGCCGGGCTGCAGTCGCTGGCGCGACACGCCGAAGCATCCTCGGTGCATGCGACCTTCCTCGAGGCCGGCGATGCGGCGGCTTTTGCCGAGTCCGGCTGGCTGGAACGCACCGACCAGCAGTTCCATTGGTACAATCGCAACTACCGCGACTTCGACGACTTCCTCGACGCCTTCGCCAGCCGCAAGCGCAAGCAGATGAAGCGCGAACGGCGCGAGGCGGTCGCCGCCGGCGTCGACATCCGCTGGCTGACCGGCAGCGCCATCACCGAAGCCGACTGGGACGCCTTCTTCGCCTTCTACACCGATACTGGCAGCCGCAAGTGGGGCCGCCCCTACCTGAACCGCAGGTTCTTCTCGCTGGTCGGCGAGCGCATGGCCGGCAGCATCCTGCTGGTCATGGCCTATCGCGGCGGCCGGGCGATTGCCGGCGCGCTCAACCTGATCGGCTCCGACACGCTTTACGGCCGCTACTGGGGCGCCATCGAGGAGCATCCCTTCCTGCATTTCGAGGTGTGCTACCATCAGGCGGTCGAGTTCGCGCTGTCCCGCGGTCTTGCCCGCGTCGAGGCGGGGGCGCAAGGCGAGCACAAGCTGGCGCGCGGCTACGAGCCGGTGATCACCCGCTCGGCACATTTCATTACCGATCCTGGCTTGAGAACCGCCGTCGCCCGCTACCTCGTGCACGAGCGCGCCGAAGTCGCCAGCCTGAACGAGGCGCTGAAGGATGCCACTCCCTTCCGCCGCGATCTCGATGCCGGCGAAGCGGATCGCTGCGACGCCACCCCACCGAGCCCCGACGAGTCCTGAACCCCACGCGCCTTGTCGAACATTGCCGGTCGATGATCGTCGGGGCCGACAGCGGTTTCGCCGCCCGACGGTCGAATTGCCTTGCAATTGAAGTTTCTGCGCAATCCGCCTTCCACATTGGCGTGGCAATATCACCCGTGCAAATCCCCCGGCCAGTATCAGGCCTAACTGCGCTAACATCCCGCGCGCCAGCCGTTCCCCCCAACTGCCCCGAGTCGCACATCTCCCGATCCGGCCCCAAGAAGACGATCGAAATGAGGACGCCATGACCGAAGCCTATGACGACATGAATGTTTTCGCCAAGATCTTGGGCGGCCAGATCCCCGCCCACAGGGTCTATGAGGACGACTTGACGCTGGCGTTCATGGATGTCATGCCGGCGGCCGACGGGCATGTACTGGTCATCCCCAAGGCGAATTACCGCAACATCCTCGACTGCCCGGACGATGTCCTGCAAGCCACCATCGTCACCACCCGCAAGGTCGCAATCGCTGCACACAAGGCCTTCATCGCCGACGGCATCACTGTGGCACAATATTCGGAAAAGGCCGGCGGCCAGGAGGTGTTCCACCTGCACTTCCACATCATTCCGCGCCAGATGGGCGAGCACTTGCGCCCCCTGCCCCGCCCCTTCGCCGACCAGGCGCTGCTGGCCAAGCACGCCGAGATGATCCGCAAGGCACTCGACTGAGCGACGCAGTCTCAGCTCTCGTCCGGCGCCGAATCCGGTCCGGGCGGGGTCTCGTCCGCCTCGCCGCCGCCGCCGAGGCGAACCACCGTCACCGTGCAACGCGCCTCGGCCACCACGCGTGACGACACGCTGCCGAGATGGCGCCTGAGGCTCGACGACGCCCGCGCGCCCATGACGATGTGATCGATCGGATTGTGGTGGGCATATTCGATCAGCGCGGCCGCCGCATCGACGCCTTCGAGCACGTGGTAGGAGACCTTCTCCTCCGGCAGGTTGAGCGACCGCGCCCAGTCCTTCACCGCCACCAGACGGCCGATATAGGCCGGCCGGCCGGCATCGTCGGTCGGCTTGTCCTCGCCGATGAGCTTGGTCCTCAACACCGTCACGCAAGCCAACCGCGCCCTGGGCTCGGCGGCAAGCACCCGACGCACGTGCACCCGAACCATTTCGGCGAGCGGATCGGCGCCCCGACTGAGGTCCACCGCCGCCATGATCAACGGTGCGCTGGCAAACCGCTGGTCGAGGCTGGTCGCGCGCGACGATGTCCGCTTCGCCTCGCCCGGCCGGCCGAGCATCTGTCCGACCCAGGCGAAAACTCCGCCGTCAGCGCGTTTGCTGCGATCGGTCACCACCACCTGGTCCAGATGGTTGAGATCGAACAGCAGATGGTCGGCGGTCGGATAGCGGTCGGCCGGATCGGTCGCCAGCGAGCGCAGGATGACTTCGGCGAGCCCGGGCGGCAGGCCCGACAGCGCCGGCGCCAGCGTGGCGAGATCGGTCTTCAGCCGCTGCTTCAGCCCGGCACGGGTATTCGGAATGCCGAACGGCGGCTTGGCGGTCGCCAGTTCATACAGCATGGCGCCGACGGCGAAAATGTCGCTTTCCAGATGCGTCCGGTCGCCGAGGATCTGCTCCGGCGACATGTACGGCGCCGAGCCGACCGGCAGCCCCGTCTCCTCGCCCATCAGATCGGGCAGCTTGTCGTGGCGGGCGAGCCCGAAGTCGATCAGCACCGCGCCGCGTTTCGCCAGGATGACGTTACCGGGCTTCAGGTCGAGGTGGATCACCTGCTGGCGGTGAACATCGACGAGCGCGCGGGCCAGCAGCTGACCGATGCGCGCCACCTCGTCCGCCGCCACCGGCGCCGCGTCGGTGAGGCTCGCCAACGATTCGCCCTCGACGAATTCCATGGCGATATAGGGCAGATCCGCCAGCTCGCCGGAACCGAGGAACTTCGGCACGTGCGGCCCGGACAGCCGCTTCATGATCATCTCTTCGATCTCGAAGGCGATGATTGCCGAGACGTTTTCGCCGGGAGCGAAGAACGGGATCTTCAGGATGATGGGCAGCGCGTAATCCGGATGCGTGGCCCGCCACACCGACCCCATGCCGCCGGCGAAGATCCGCTCCCCGAGGGTGAAACCATCGATCATCAGTCCGGGGGCGAGAGCCTTGCGTTCCATCATGGCTCAGCGTCCCTCGTAAAGCCTGAGGCCCAGCCAGCGCGGCAGCCGGGTGGCGGCAATCTTCCGCGCGGTCGCATCGATGTCGTAGGCGATGCGGTTGAGCGTCAGTCCGTCCGGCTCGAGCAGCGCCCAACACGTATTGGGATTGTGGTCGCGCGGCTGGCCGACCGAGCCGATCACGGCGAGATAGCGCCGTGCCTTGAAGAACGGCACCTTGGTGTTCGGCTTCGGCACGAATTCCTCGACCGGCCGGTCGGCGATCTGGTGGAACAGGATCGGACGGTGGGTATGGCCGCACAGGATGCGGCGCGCGTCGGTCGCAGCGAAGCAGTCGACGGCATGCAGCCGGTGGATGACGTAGTTCCAGTCGCCGGGATCGCGCGCGCTGGCATGCACGAACAGCGTGTTGCCGTCCTGGTGCGTCAGCGGCAATCCGGCGAGAAACGCCTTGTGCTCATCCGTCAGTTGCTCGCGCGTCCACCCGATCGCCTCGGCCGCCAGTTCGCTCATGCCGCCCGAACCGTCGGCGATCGCTTCGTCGTGGTTGCCGAGCAGCACCACGGCGCCACGCCGCTGCAGCTCCATCACCCGCTCGACGACATAGCCGGGATCGGGGCCGTAGCCGACGATGTCGCCGAGGATGACGTGGCCGTCGACCCCGACCGAGGCGATATGCTCAAGGCAGGCATCTAGCGCCTCGGCATTGCCGTGGATATCGGTAAGCACGGCCAATCGCATGAGGTCTCCTTGCCCGATCACGCGCGAGCCACGCCAATCATCGCCCGGCAGCCGTCATTCTGGCCGGTGGCAGACGGCCTCGATATTGTGTCCGTCGGGATCGAGGATGAAAGCCCCATAATAGTAGGGGTGGTAGTGCGGGCGCAGGCCGGGCGCTCCGTTGTCGCGTCCGCCTGCGGCAAGCGCGGTGGCGTGGAAGGCGTCGACCGTGCGCCGGTCCTGCGCGGCGAACGCCACATGCATCCGTCCGCCGAGCATGCCGCCACTGCTGATCCAGAAGAACGGCTTGCCCTCGCTGCCGAACCCCGCGTGGGAATGGCCGCCGGTTTCCTCGGCGGAAACTTCCATCATCACGGCGATGCCGAGCGGCGCCAGAGCCGCTTGATAGAAGGTTTTGGAGACGGCAAAATCCGCTACGGGAAATCCGATGTGATCGAGCATGCCCATATCCTCCCGTCTTGCCGGTCGCCACCACCGGCGACGCACCTGCAGACGGGACTGACGATATCCCCGCGCCCGGCCAGCGGCCATCCGAAAAACGAAGAGGGGCGGCGGCATTGCTGCCACCGCCCCCATTCAACCGTCGGATCGATGGTTCAGCCGTCGCTTGCCGGCACCTTCGGCACGCCGGAGCCGCGCGGCGGCGAGCCGGGCAGATTGGGCCGGCGCTTGGACGACCCGCTCTTCTCCTTCGCCTGCACTTCCGGTTCGGGCTGCGGCTTGGCCGGACCCGCCGCCTCGTTCTGGATGGTGTCGAGCTTCAGGCTGGGAACGCCATCCTTCTGCTCGACCGACACCTTCACCACGCCGCCACGCTTCAATTTGCCGAACAGCACTTCGTCGGCGAGCGGCTTCTTGATGTACTCCTGGATGGTGCGCCCAAGCGGCCGCGCGCCCATCGACTGGTCGTAGCCCTTCTCGGCCAGCCACTTGATGGCCTCGTCGGTCAGTTCGAACGTGACGCCGCGGTCGGCCAGCTGCGCTTCCAGCTGGATGACGAACTTGGTCACCACCTGATGCACGACCTCCATCGGCAGCTGCTGGAACGAGATGGTCGCATCGAGACGGTTGCGGAACTCCGGCGTGAACATCTTGTTGATCGCGTCGGTGTCGTCGCCTTCGCGCTTGGTGCGGTTGAAGCCCATCGGCGCACGGGCCAGATCGGCCGCCCCGGCATTGGTGGTCATGATCAGGATGACGTTCCTGAAGTCGACCTGCTTGCCGTTGTGGTCGGTCAGCTTGCCGTGGTCCATCACCTGCAGCAGGATGTTGAACAGGTCGGGATGCGCCTTCTCGATTTCGTCGAGCAGCAGCACGCAGTGCGGATGCTGGTCGATGCCGTCGGTGAGGAGCCCGCCCTGATCGAAGCCGACGTAACCGGGAGGCGCGCCGATCAGGCGGCTCACGGTGTGCCGTTCCATATATTCCGACATGTCGAAGCGGATCAGTTCGACGCCCAGCAGCTTGGCCAGCTGGCGCGCCACCTCGGTCTTGCCGACGCCGGTGGGGCCGGCGAACAGGTAGGAGCCGATCGGCTTCTCCGGCTCGCGCAACCCGGCACGCGCCAGCTTGATCGCCGCCGAAAGCGCGACGATCGCCTGATCCTGGCCGTAGACCACCCGCTGGAGATTGGTCTCCAGGTGCTGCAGCACCTCGGCATCGTCCTTGGACACCGACTTCGGCGGGATCCGCGCCATGGTGGCGATCGTCTCCTCGACTTCCCTCACGCCGATGGTCTTGCGCCGCTTCGATTCCGGCAGCAGCATCTGCGCCGCACCAGACTCATCGATCACGTCGATCGCCTTGTCGGGCAGCTTGCGGTCGTTGATGTAGCGATGCGACAGTTCCACCGCCGCCTTGATGGCTTCGGCGGTATAGCGCACCTTGTGATGCTCCTCGTAATAGGGCTTCAGGCCCTTGAGGATCTCGATCGCATCCGGCACCGTCGGCTCGTTGACGTCGATCTTCTGGAAGCGGCGCACCAGCGCCCGGTCCTTCTCGAAGAACTGGCGGTACTCCTTGTAGGTGGTCGAGCCGATGCAGCGGATGGTGCCCGAGGCGAGCGCCGGCTTCAACAGGTTCGACGCGTCCATCGCGCCGCCGGAGGTGGCCCCGGCGCCGATCACCGTATGGATCTCGTCGATGAACATGATCGCCTTCGGATAGTCCTCGATCTCCTTGACGACCTGCTTCAGCCGCTCCTCGAAGTCGCCGCGATAGCGCGTGCCGGCGAGCAGCGTCCCCATGTCGAGCGCGAACACGGTCGCGCCCTTGAGCACGTCCGGCACGTCGCCGGTAACGATCCTGAGCGCCAGACCTTCGGCGATCGCCGTCTTGCCGACGCCGGGATCGCCCACATAGAGCGGGGTGTTCTTGGAGCGGCGGCAAAGAACCTGGATCGTGCGCGCGATTTCGGCCTCGCGGCCGATCAGCGGATCGATCTTGCCCTTCTTCGCCTTTTCGTTGAGGTTTACGCAGTAAGCCTCTAGCGCATCGGTTTTTTTCTTCGGCGTTTCACCGGCTTCGTTCGGCGTCATTTCCTCTTCTGCCCCGCGCGGCGGCCGGGCTTCGGACATGCCGACGCGCTTGGCGATGCCGTGGCTGATATAGTTGACGGCGTCGTAGCGGGTCATGTCCTGCTCTTGCAGGAAATAGGCCGCATGGCTCTCACGCTCGGCGAAGATGGCGACGAGCACATTGGCACCGGTCACTTCTTCGCGCCCCGACGACTGTACGTGGATGACGGCGCGCTGGATGACGCGCTGGAAGCCGGCGGTCGGCTTGGCGTCCTCCTCGGAATCGGTGACCAGGTTTTCCAGTTCGGTATCGACGTATTCGACGAGATTGCGCCTGAGGGCGTCGATCTCGACGTTGCAGGCCCGCATCACCGCAGCAGCATCCTGGTCGTCCAGGAGCGCGAGCAGCAGATGTTCGAGCGTGGCGTATTCCTGGCGCCGTTCGCTGGCGAGGTGCAGCGCCTGATGGAGGGCCTTTTCGAGACTGCGCGAGAATGATGGCACGGCGCTACCTCACTTCTTTTCCATGACGCATTGCAGGGGATGTTGATGCTGACGCGCGAAATCCATGACCTGGGTGACCTTGGTTTCCGCAACCTCATAAGTGTAGACCCCGCATTCGCCGACACCGTGATGGTGCACGTGCAGCATGATGCGGGTGGCCTCCTCCCGTGCTTTGTTGAAAAACCGTTCGAGAATATGAATGACAAATTCCATCGGAGTATAATCGTCGTTCAGCAGCAGAACGCGATACATGTTCGGCCGCTTTGTCTTCGTACGCGTCTTGGTTACAATACCCGTCCCCGGATCTTTGTCCGAGCCACGGGGAGCGTCTTTGCTCATTGTTGGTCGAATAGACATCGCTTGCGTTTCTTCCGAGTCCTGCCTGACCGCCATGATCAACTGTGGGCGGAAGTCATCGGCGTTCAAGTCGGATCGTGGCGCGATTTCTGGCGTGATCCGACACGAACGCCGTGCGCAACTGGCCGCCGCACGTTATGCAACATCGGGGCCGCCAATGATCGGGTCCCGATCGTCACGCTACATATAGGGGTGAAAGTCCGTTGCGCCATGCCGGCGCAATGCCCCTACCCGGCAAATGCTAACGCGCTTGGCCGCTCCGGTGCAATGCGCTTGTGCAAACGTCCGGGCCGCCTTTCGACGGGGATGGCACGGCTCGCGACGGTTCGCCGCAGCGCTTCCGGGAAATACCGCCCTTCAACGCGAAAAAGGCCCGGGAGACCCAGGCCTTGCCAGTCGGCGCCGAGACGCCCCCGTTGTTCTGTCCTCATCTGCGGATCCGCGGTGCACCACGGCGCCCGCACGGATGGCCTATGGCCGGCCCGCGTCCACCGCAGGCCAGACCCGAGCGGGACTGTTACTTGCCGACCTTGGCGAGAAGGCCCTCGTAAGGCTTGTACATCTGCTTGGCCAGATCGACGTAGAGCTCGCCGACCTTGTTGACTTCGGCGACATAGCCCTCGTAGGCAGCCTTGAGGTACTCGGTCTGCACTTCGATCGCCTTGTCGAGCGACTTCACTCCGATCAGCTTCTCCAGAGCGGCGGAGCCCTGCTCGAACGACTTCTTGGAGTAGTCGGCGACCTCGACCGAGATGGCCTGCACGCCCTTCGTCAACTCCGAGAACGACTTGATCGACGTCTCGATGTTCTCCTGGGCGGTTTTCTGGATCTCTTCGACGTTAACAGCGGCCATGTGTCCCCATCCTTGCTCGTATCCATCCCGCGGCCCGACCTCCGGTCGCGTTTGATGCTGCGGTGCACAATAGCCTCTGCCATATATTTGGTCAAATCATTTTTGCAGCGCACCGAAACCGGCCAATTCTGCGTCCAGATTGTGTGCAGTGCAGCAATTATGCTGGTGTCTCAGGCGATTGCGCCCGGATGGCGACCGCGACCCGTAGTGCACCGGACAAGATCCGCATAGCCTTCAAGTTTACCGTTCCTCAACCTCGATTGCGGCATTCTGCCAAGCGTGTCCGGCTCGCATCGCTTCCTTGAGCCCGGAACGCATTCTCCCTACGGTCGGTTCGCCGCGTGCCCGTCAGCGGCGGCAGACGACCGGATCGGGACGTTGCAATCGAGGATGTACCAGTGTTGTCATCGCGTTCGTTGCTTGCCCGTAGCGCGGCGAGTCTACTATTGGCTGTGGCTGTCTTCTGCCTCAACGCCACGGCCGCTGACGCCAGGAGCCACCACCGCCATCCCCGTGCTCAGCAGGTTCACCACAGCGCTCGCGTCGAAGACGGCGGCACCATCACCACATCCGGTCGCTACGCTTCCTTCGTCGTCGACGCCAAGACCGGCAAGGTGCTGTACGCCAAGAACGCCGACGCGCCGCGCCATCCCGCCTCGCTCACCAAGATGATGACGCTCTACATCCTGTTCGAGGAGATGGAGCGCGGCCGCTTCACCCCGTCGAGCCCGCTGAAGATCTCGGCCCACGCCGCCGCCCAGCAGCCGACCAAGCTTGGCCTCAGGCCAGGCGACACCATCGAGGTCGGCGATGCCATCCGCGGTCTCGTCACCCAGTCGGCCAACGATGCTGCCGTCACCATCGCCGAGAACATCGCCGGCAGTGAGGACGCCTTTGCCCGCCGCATGACCGCCACGGCGCACCGCATCGGCATGAACGGTACCACCTTCCGCAATGCCTCCGGCCTGCCGAACGACGAGCAGGTCACCACCGCCCACGACATCGTGACCCTCGGACGGGCGCTGCAGGAACGCTTCCCCGAGCAGTTCAAGATCTTCTCGACCCGCTCGTTCGCCTACCACGGCCGCGTCTACGGCAACCACAACCATCTTCTCGGCCGCATCGAAGGCGTCGACGGCATCAAGACCGGCTATACCGAGGCTTCCGGCTTCAATCTCGTCACCGACCTCAAACGCGATGGCCATCACATCGTCGCCGCCGTGATGGGCGGGCCGACCGGCTATGCCCGCGACGCCCACATGATCAAGCTGCTGGACGCGACCATCGCCAGCAGCTCGACCGGTCCGCGCATCGCCTCGGTGTTCACCGACCCGAAGATGGCCGCCCGCGACGGCGACGAAAAGCCGACCAAGCCCATCCGCATCGATCGCGGTCAGGACGGGACGCCCGATCGGCCTGTCGCCGCCAAGGTAGAGCCGTCGCTTGCCTCGAATGAAATGGTGCAGCCGCAACCCGTCCTCGCCTCGGCGATCGAGGAACCGATCGCCCGCCCGAAGCCGAGGATGGCCGTCGCCGAAGCCCATTCGCCGACCTCCGACGCCACCACGCCGCCGCGTGCCGACGACAGGGGTGCCGCCGTCGCCATGGCCAAGGCTATCCTCAATGCCGACCAGAACCGCAAACCGGTAGTCGCCGCCAATTCCGATACCATCCCGCCGATGCCGTCGTCCAAGCCGAAGCTCAGCAACGCCGACCCGTCGCCGCTGTCCGAGCGCTCGGTCGCACCGTCGAGGAAGGCCGAAGCGGAGAAAGACCAGCCCGACCGCATCGTCACGGCATCGCTGGAACCGGCGGCCAAAACGTCCGACCCGGTCAGGCAGCGTCCGCCCGCCCCGATCGCCACCCGCGGCGACAGCTGGGCCATCCAGATCGGCGCTGTCGATGATGTCGGCGCTGCCAAGACGCTGCTCTCGCGTGCCAAGTCGGTGGCGGAGAAGCCGCTCTCCGGCATCGATCCCGTCACCGAGACCGTCACCAAAGGCTCGACGACGCTCTATCGCGCCCGCTTCGCCGGCTTCACCGGCAAGAGCCAAGCCGAATCGGCCTGCGCGGCGCTGAAGCGCAAAGAATTCGCCTGTTTCGTCATGCGTCAGTAATTTCAGTGAGTGGAGCGCGTGTGATGCTTCCCGACCAGTCGGTCTTTCGCTTCGTTGATCTTCGCCGCCAGGAAAGTCGACCCGCCGACGTCGGGGTGCACCGCCTTGATGAGCCGGCGATGCGCCTCCCGAATTTCCGCGTCCCCGGCCCCGGGCTTAAGCCCCAGGATCTCGTGGGCCTCCTCATGTGTCATCGCGCCCGGATGCGCCGTGCCGCCATGCCGCGGATAAACGTCAAACTGAGCGTCTTCACGCCAGCGGGGCAGCCGGCGATTCAGATAAGCCTCTAAGAGCGACTGGCTGTCCGGATCCGACCGGATCTCACGATAGAACAAGGCCAGTTCCACCACCGACAATCGCGCCAGCGGGCGCCCCTCGAAGCGCCCGGCCAGTACCCGCCCGCTGATGACGCTGCTGGCCTCGTCGACCTCCAGTTCCAGCGCCGCCGCCCTGACGGTCGAGCGCCTGCCCCCGGCCATTGGCGTCAGCCCGACGAAGGCGAACAGATTTCGCATGCGTCGCCCCATCACATAGCCGAAATTGGTCACCGCGTCGGTTGCCGCGCCCATGATGGTCAGCCCGACGAGCGCCGTCGCCGCCGCGACCAGCTCCCGCCCGGTCAACGCCAGGAACAGCGCCACGATCAGCAGCGCTCCACCGGACAGCCGCGTCACGATCTGCAGCATCTGCTCCCGGTCGAACCGCAGGTAGCCGCCGACGAAGGCCAGCCAGGCCAGCACGACGACGGCGATGATGACGATGTTGGACATCAGGGCTCCGTTGCGGCGCCGGAGGCGGCAGCCGTTGGTTACGGGCAGCGCTCGGCTACGACGTCATGATCGAAGACGGCGGTGCGATGATGCGAGACGATGTTGTCGCCGTGCTTGACGCCGATATCCACCGCGATGGCGCCGTGCATCGTGATGACGGTCTCGCCGTCATTGTAGATCGTGTCGTCGCCGGCCTTGCCGACGTCGCCCGGCTTGCGGCTGCAGTCGCGGCGCGGCACGGCGGGCACGATATCCGGCGGCTTTACGCTCCATGCCGCCCCGGGTCGCGTGTCGGCAAATGCCGGATTGTTGCGCGCCGGGGCCTCGCTCGAGACCGCAACCACCCTTGCCGGCAGGAAAGCGGCAAGTGCCGAGGCCAGGACAACTGCGGCTTTCAACATCGGCGTTCCGTCTCCTGTGCGACCAATCGCAGCTTGGCACCGCCGCGACGGACGACTCCGGCATCTCAGCCAGCCCACCGGCGGCCCAACTCTAGCGAAGCCGCACGGCGATGGGAACCCGGACGAGCCCGCGCCGGCGGCGCGCCGACCATTTCCCGGCCGGAGTGCAGTATCGCCGTCACAACAGCCCGAGAACCGCCAGTTCGCGGACGAATTCGGCCGGAAGCTCCACCGCCCCCTGTCCGAGCCTCGGCAGATCGCGCGGCGCGTCGCCGGCCGCGAGATAGCGCCAGCCCTGGAACGGCCGCATGCGCCTCGGCTCGACCGGCACCAGGTCGCCCGACAACACGATGTCGCAGTGTGGCACGTTCCTCTCGTCGGTCACCGCATTCAATTCGACGATCGCCTCGCGGACCCGCATTTCGCCGCGAATGACCCAATAGAGCGAGCCGCCGTCGAGCATCTCCTCGCCGCGTTTCGGCATCTGCCGGGTGCGGTGGATGTGGTAGGGCGGCAGACCGCGCCGGCGGTTCTCGGCGGCACGTTCGGCAATCCAGTCGCTGAGATCGTCGACGCTGTCGCAGCCGACGCAGAGTTTGACGAGATGAAGCGGCATGGCCCGACATCAGCACTGTCGCGCCGCGAGGTCAACGGTCGCGCACACCCGAGGGCCGCAGTCCACAGGCCATCGAGCGAATGTGTCCGGATGGGACGCCCACGGCCATCCGTCTGAAGGCTGGCTCGCTGCCCTTACGAAAATTCCAGGCGCCGATTCGGCTGACACCTGAGGCTTGTGGCAGCGGCAAGCTCGAGGCCGCAGCCGTGCCGGCAATCTCACGCCGACGCCCAGCCCGCCACGCCCGGAACCGGTGCGAACCGGCGACCCGCTCGCCCCTGACCGCTCCGTCCCGGATATTCCTGATATACGTATTTGTCCGCATATACCATTTACTGACCGGGGCACGCCTGTCACAAAGCGTTAATCACCCGTATAACTGCTTACGGCGCACACCGGTGGCATTGCTTGCGTTTTGCCGCTGCGGCAGCCGCCAAGTCCCTGGCGAATCTCACAGTTGGCGCCACCGCCAGCCTGATGCGCACGACCCTCGACCGACGCCCCGGCGGCAGACAGTCGCGGAAGCCGGCGCCTTTGGCGTCGATGGACTCTATCGTAGGCGTTGCGGCGAGTGGATCCTTCGCCGTAGAATTACGGTCAGTATCCGGCCGGTGCGGGCTCCTGTGCCTGCCCAGCCACCGTCCCGCGGATCGAACTGCGGACGCACCAAGATGACGGAGACCGCCGGCAAGAGCGGCCCGATGAGGAAACCCGAGCGGCGGACGTGAACTCGCCGTCATCCGACTGGAATGCGCGCCCGACGCCGCCGCGAATGCGGTGACGCGTCTGGTTGCACCGTGTGTTTGGCGGCCGATTGCCGCTCCGGTCCGTTTTACCGACGCGGCGGACTGACGCATTGCCGAGGACACCGGTCATCGATCGGACCAGAGCAGTCGGCCGACCTGATCGGTCGGCTCAATAAGACGAATGGCTGCGCCAGCCTCGGATGTCCGCCCTTTCGGGGCGGCCGGCCGAAGCGGACAGCAGCGGGGGTGAATTCGGTTAGAAAAAGGGGAAACAGCTCATGGCTATGGCCAATGTTGCGGGCGCCGCTGCGCGCCCGATGTCGGCGAACGAGAAGAAGGTGATTTTCGCCTCTTCGCTCGGCACGGTGTTCGAATGGTACGACTTCTACCTCGCCGGCTCGCTCGCTGCCGAGATCGGCGTCAACTTCTTCGCCGGCGTCAGCGCCAGCACGGCACTGATCTTCACGCTGCTGAGCTTCGCTGCCGGTTTTGCCGTGCGCCCGTTCGGCGCCATCATCTTCGGTCGCCTGGGTGACGTCGTCGGCCGCAAATACACCTTCCTGATGACGATCCTGATCATGGGTCTGTCGACCTTCGTCGTCGGCCTCTTGCCCAACTATGCCGCCATCGGCATCTGGGCGCCGGTGGGCTTCATCGCGCTGCGCCTGCTGCAAGGCTTGGCGCTCGGCGGCGAATACGGCGGTGCCGCGACCTATGTCGCCGAACACGCGCCGCAGGGCCGCCGCGGCTTCTACACCAGCTTCATCCAGACGACGGCGACCCTCGGCCTGTTCGTCTCGCTCTTGATCATCCTGGCCGTCCGCCAGGGCATGACCCCGGCTGACTTCAAGGCCTGGGGCTGGCGCGTGCCGTTCCTGTTGTCGATCATCCTTCTCGCCGTCTCGGTGTGGATCCGGCTGCAGCTGAGCGAGTCGCCGCTGTTCGCCAAGATGAAGGCCGAAGGCAAGCAGTCCAAGGCACCCTTGACCGAATCCTTCGGTCAGTGGGGCAACCTGAAGATCGTCATCATCGCTCTCCTTGGCCTCACCATGGGTCAGGCGGTCGTGTGGTACGCCGGCCAGTTCTATGCGCTGCTGTACCTGAAGACGACGCTGAAGATGGACGGCCAGACCGCCGAAATCCTGGTTGCCCTGGCGCTTGCCATCGCCACCCCCGGCTTTCTGTTCTTCGGCTGGCTGTCGGACAAGATCGGCCGCAAGCCGATCATCCTCGGCGGCTGCCTCTTGGCCGTCGTCACTTACTTCCCGCTGTTCCATGCGCTGACCGAATACGCCAACCCGGCGCTGTTCGAAGCCTCGGCCGCCAACCCGGTCGTCGTCACTGCCAACCCGGCCGACTGCTCCGTGCAGTTCAACCCCGTTGGTGCCGGCGTCGTGTCCTTCACCAGCCCGTGCGATATCGCCACCGGCGCTCTGGCCGCCAAGGGCGTGCCCTATACCAAGGCCGAGGGTCCGGCCGGCGAAGCGTCGGTCAAGATCGGCGCCAATACGGTCGTGCCGGCCTACGACGGCAAGGCCGCCGATGCCAAGGACAAGAAGGCTGCCTTCGACAAGGCGCTCTCGGACGGCCTCACAGCCGCGAAATACCCGGCCAAGGCCGACTCGGCCCGCGTCAACTACCCGATGGTGCTGTTGATCCTGGTCGTGCTGGTGCTCTACGTGACGATGGTCTACGGGCCGATCGCCGCGCTCCTCGTCGAACTGTTCCCGACACGCATCCGCTATACCTCGATGTCGCTGCCCTACCACATCGGCAACGGCTGGTTCGGCGGCTTCCTGCCGGCGACGGTGTTCGCCATCATCGCCTATACCGGCGATATCTACTCCGGCCTCTGGTACCCGATCGTGCTCGCCGGCATCACCTTCGTGGTCGGCCTCTTGTTCGTGCCCGAGACCAAGGATCGCGATATCATTACGTACAATGGTTGATCGGCGGAAGCCGACCGGCACCGGCTGATCGGCGCCGGTCTCGACCGGCCCGACAGGTCTCCCAAGACGCGCAGGGGCTCCCCACAAGGGAGCCCTTGTCGCATATGTGCCGCTTTTCACCTGCCGAACTCGAACCCCTCCGGCAGCGGCGCCTCAAATTCGACGAAGCGGCCGTTCGGATGCTTGAGCCTGAGCCGATGCGCGTGCAGCATCAGGCGGGCAGCGCTCGCGGCATCGCCGTATAGTGCGTCGCCGAGGATCGGATGGCCGATCAGTGCCATGTGCACGCGCAACTGGTGCTGGCGGCCGGTCTCCGGCTTCAATTCGACCATTGCCTTCGACCGGTCCGCAGCCACCGCGACGACGCGCATCATCGTTGCCGCCGGCAGGGCGTCCGGATCATCGTGGCCGGCCGCCACCATGCGGCCACCCTTCGCCGTCGCCTGCTTCACGATCGCCATCTCGATGCGCCGCTCGGAGGGCTCGCCGGGATCGCCCGAAACAACGGCGCGGTAGAGCTTCTCCACCTCGCGGCCGGCAAAGGCGCGACCCAGCCGTGCCGCGTTTGGCCGACGCTTCGCCGCCACCAGCAGCCCCGACGTGTCCTTGTCGAGCCGATGCACCAACACTGGACGCTCGCCGTCAGAACCAGCCAGCCGTGCCAGCAGCGAATCGAGATCGCGCGTCACTTTGGTGCCGGGGTGCACCGCGAGGCCCGACGGCTTGTCGAACACGATCAGTTCGTCGTCCTCGTAGAGCGTGATGGAGGCGAGGAAGGCGGCATCGGCATCGGAGAGCGGCGGCAACACGGCCGTCGATCCGGCAGTACCCAGGAGTCGCGCCTGCCCTGCCCCGCTCGTATCGGCGAGCTCGATCGCCACCGTCTGCCCGGCGCGCAACACCGCGCCCGGCGACGCCGCGACGCCATCGACCGTC
>JARLIU010000097.1 GCA_031291595.1 Ancalomicrobiaceae bacterium
CAGACCCTGCGGATCGTAGAGGGTCGGGCTCTCGGCCAGCGGATCGGCCTCCATCGAGCGCGGGCTGGGCGTCGTGGCCGGTATCGCAACCGTCGCCGCCAACTTGGCCTGATCGGCCGCCACCGGCACCTGTACCGGCTGGGCCGGGCCGGGCGAATTCGGCTTGGGTCGCGCCTTGCGCGGCGCCTGCGGCGTCACCTGCGGCGGCGCGGCGTTGGGGTCGGTCGTGGTCTGCGGATTGCCGGCCGGTTGTGTCGATGACGAGCTGCGCGCCGGCGTCCAGGCCGTCGTCGGGGCAACGCCCGGCGGCTGCATCGCCGGATCAGGCACCGTGATGTTCGGGACCAGTTGGTCGTCGTCACCCTGGTCCGGCGCCGGCGCCGTGACGTCGAGGCTCGGGTCGACCGGTACGGTCGCATCGCCGGGGCTCGCCGGAGTGTAGGCCTTGCGCGGTGTGGTGGTGCCGGTGATGACCGGATCGTCCGGAACGCTCGAACGCAGCGCGAAATCCGGCTGCGGCACGGACCGCTCCGCTCGCTTCGGCGCAATCGGCCCGGCGGGAGCCGTCTTCGCAGCCTTTGCCGGCTCGACCGGTTTGGCCCTGCCCGGCTTCACCGGCTTGACCCCCGTCGCCGGTTTCGCCGTTGCCGGATCGGTCGAAATGGCATCGGGCATCGGCTGCAGCGTCGGGGCGGTCAGGCTGGTCGGAGCCTCCGGCTGCGGCCCCGCGGCAAGTGCGCTGCCCGCCGGCCACAGCCCGGCCATCGAACCGGCCACCGGCCAGAGGCCGGCCATCGAGGCGGCTAGAGCGAAGGACAGCGCAGCGCGCGGCATGGAGACCCAATCGGACAGGACGACGTCCGGACACCCGGACAAATCTTGCCGAAATGTAAATGCTTGTGGTTAACCGAAGCTTACCAGCTCGGCGACAGGCGATGGTCGGAAGCGTCTCGGCTGGCCGTAGCCTTGAGGCGCGGCGCGAACTGGCGGCGCAAGCGGCAAGTCGGCGAGTTCGGTCGACGAACGCCAGGAGCTGCGAGAGGATGTGTTGTTCGTGCGCCGGCTGCGGCGAGCACTCGATGGCGCGGCCGCCAAGGTCGGCTATGCGGTGCTCATGGCCGGCCTGGCGCTGCTGGCCGGGCTGATCGCTACCGGGTGGAAATTCAAGTTCGGCTGATAGGACAGGTGCTCTGATGAAAACTCGCCTTCTCGCCGCCGTGTTGGCGGTTTTCGCACTCCTCGGCCTTGCCGGCTTCGTCGCCAACCAGGTCGTCGGCTTCGACAACAGCGCCGGCGCCATCTGTGTCTACGACAAGGCGTCGACGCCATCCTGCGCAGCGATGGGCATGATCGACAGCGTCAATCACTGGTACATCGCCAAGACCGGCGTCGACAACAACACGCAGCTGGCGGCCATCGCCGTGTCGTCGACGTGGTCCGGGTTCGCGGTTGAGCGAAAAGGCTTCGCCACGGTCGGCGACGGCGGCCGCGCCACCTACATCTACGCGACCAGTGCCTGCTCCATGAATGCCGGGGCGGGCGACGGCGGCTCGCAGGTGGCGGCCACGGCGGGCGGCTGCTGGCTGGCGTCGTTCGGCGGCGGACCGGTCGACCACCGGGCGTTCTGCGGCTCCGCCAAGTCCGACTACACCGCATGCATCAATGCTGCCCTGGCCACCGAGCCGGACGTGCTGTTGTCGCCCGGGCAATGGCACGTGACCGACAAAGTCACCTGTCCGTCTGGCAAGAAGTTTCACGGCAACGGCAAATACACCTCCATCCTGCAGGTCGGCAATGCCGGCGGCAATGACTTCAACATGGTCGCGACGGGCGTCGTGCATCTGGGCACACCCAGCGTGCAGCCGGGGTGCGACTTCGACGCCATCGGCATCACGTTTGTTCAGCCCGACACCACGGTCCGCGCCAACCTCATTCCGTATCCGCCAGCGATCGAGGTCATTGACCAGCCGGAGACGACGATCGGCGTCGGCGACGGTGTCCGCATCGCGGCGGCGTGGCAGTGCATCGACCTCACCGGCAATTCCGGCCGGTCGGTGCTCGGCCGCATCGAATGCGGCGCCTTCGCCAAGGGGCTGGAGATCGACGGCTCGCTCGGCTTCGTCCACGTCGTGTCGTTCGCCGAGAGTCCGTACGGCATGACCGTCAACCAGATAGCGGTCTACGGCGACGGGACCAACATCGGCATCGAACAGGGGCGCTGCGACGGTTGCAACTACGGGCTGGTGTCCCTGTTCGAGACGAGTTTCAACGCCACCGCCAACAATGTCAGATCGGCGGGAACCAACATCGCCAACCTCCAACTGGATGCCAACGAAGCCAACCTCAACTGGACTGCCGGCCTCGGACAGATCGTCAATCTGTATTCCTCCAAGGGCAACACCAGCGTGCACAATGCGCTGGCGGTGTCTGGCGGCAATCTGTCGATCAGCCAGGTGCGGTTCGCCTCCTCCTCGACGGTCCCGGACATTCTCGTCTCCGGCGGCACCCTCAACCTCCAGGGCGGCATCCACGCCGATTTTGCCAACGGCACGCCGGCCGTGTCGGTGACAGGCGGCCTGCTGAAGCTCGCCAATATGGTCTATCAGGTCAATTCCAACGTCGCCAGGACCGCGCCGATCGTCAAGCAGGCGACGCCCGGCATCCTCGATCTGTCCAATTCGATCGTGCTGACCGCCATGGGTACCGGCAGCGGCAACTTCGTCGATATCGGCAACGACGTGCCCGGCAACCGACTGTCCGGCCTCAACGGGCGCGGCTGGGGCTACAATCTGCCGTTCGTCACATCCAACGGCTTCTATGACATCGAGACGTCGTTCGCCCTGAGCAACAGTTCCTGCGCTCCGACCTTCGCCACGCCGGGCGATTTCAGCGCGGGGACGGTCACGGCCAGCGGCGAATACTTCCGCAAGGGCAACACGGTGCAGTTCAACCTGTCGTGCACGTTCCATCCGACGTTCACCACCGCGGCCGGCGCCTTCTCGATGCCGACAGGGCTGCCGACGCCGCTCGATGCCAACACCGCCGTCTCGCTCGGCGCGTTCTCCAACGTCAGTTATCTGGCCGGCAACTTGATCACCGCGGAAATCCAGTCGACCAACGCCGCCGTCGTGCCGCGGCTGCTGGCGAGCAACGCCGCTCTCCGCAACCTTGGGACCAGCAATGTGCGGTCCGGATCGGCGCCGGTGTTCCGGGTGAGCGGCAGCTACCGGGTCAAGTGACGCTGATCGCCGCGGGGATGGAAACCCACATGCGGGGGCTGATGGAGACGTGCGGCAAACACCCGGAAAGCGACCTCCATCGCATCGGTGGTGGATACAAGCTATTGAAGCTAAACGATTAAAAATTCGCGCGAGGTTTCCGCTCGGCCGCCATTCGCGCCATTGCCCTGTTCCGGCGATTGAAACGTGCTAAAAGCCCGCTCCTGGATTTGGAATCAGGTTGGGAGAGGATGAATGGCTGAGACGGCCGCGATCGGCGAACCCGAGGCGCTCGCTTCGGCGCGGCGCACGCTCCAGACCGAGGCCGCCGGCCTCGCCACCCTGATCGCCGCGCTCGATGGCCCGCTCGGCGCCGACGTCGCCCGTGCCGCCGCGGCCATCGCCGCCGCTACGGGCCGGCTGGTCGTCACCGGCATCGGCAAGTCCGGCCACATCGGCCGCAAGATCGCCTCCACCATGGCCTCGACCGGCACGCCGGCGCTGTTCGTGCATCCGAGCGAGGCGAGCCACGGCGATCTCGGCATGGTGACCCCGGACGACATCGTGCTGGCGCTGTCCTGGAGCGGCGAATCGAGCGAGCTGGCGGCGATCCTCAACTATACCCGTCGCTTCCGTGTCACGTTGATCGCCGCGACTTCGGCGCGGCAATCGACGCTCGGCCGCGCCGCCGACATCGTGCTTGAACTGCCGCAAGCGCCCGAGGCCTGCCCGCACGGGCTGGCGCCGACCACCTCGACGCTGTTGCAGCTGGCGCTCGGCGATGCGCTGTCCATCGCGCTGCTGGAGGGCCGCGGCTTCACCGCACAGGACTTCCATGTATTCCATCCCGGCGGCAAGCTCGGCGCCAACCTCCGCCTGGTGCGCGAGGTCATGCACCAGGGCGAGCGGCTGCCGCTGGTCGAGCGGGGAACGCCGATCGTCGAGGCGATCCGGGTCGTCAGCGCCAAGGGGTTCGGCTGCGTCGGCGTCGTCGATGCATCCGGCGTGCTGGTCGGCATCATCACCGACGGCGATATCCGCCGCCACATCGGCGACGGCTTCCTGTCGCTTGCCGTCGACGAAGTGATGACGACCAACCCGAGGACGACGCGACCGGAAGCGTTGCTGGCCAGCGCCATCGAGACGCTGAATTCCTTGAATATCACCGCGCTGATCGTCACCGAGGCCGGCAGGCCGGTCGGCATCGTGCATATGCACGACCTGCTCAGGGCGGGGGTTGCGTGAATGCGACAAGAAAGAGAAGCCAACTATTTTCTTCGACATTGCGAGCGCAGCGAAGCAATCTAGAAAGCCAAAGGAAGACTCTGGATTGCTTCGCTGCGCTCGCAATGACGGTTTCTATTGTAAATAGACGCCAGCCAACGCCATAATACTAGATCCACCCCGCCAATTCGCGCCGGGTCACCGCTTCCAGCACGTCCATGCCCGGCTCGGAATCGTTCAGGCACGGCACGAGATGGAACATCTCGCCGCCGGCATGACGGAAGATCTCGGCATTCTCGCGGGCGATTTCGTCGAGCGTCTCCAGGCAATCGGAGGAAAAGCCGGGCGTGATCACGGCGAGCCGCTTGACGCCGGCTTTGGCCAGCGCCTCCACCGTCTTGTCGGTGTAGGGCTGCAGCCATTCCTCCGGTCCGAACCGCGACTGGAACGTCATCCGCAGCCGCTTGCCGTCCAAGCCCGTTGCCGCCTGCAGCAGCCTGACCGTCTTGGCGCACTGGCAGTAATAGGGATCGCCCTTGGCGAAATAGGACTGCGGGATGCCGTGGAACGAGGCAAGAACCACCTCGGGCTCCCAGTCGAGGCCGGCAAGCGAGGCGCGCATCGAGCGGGCAAGCGCACCGATATAGGCCGGATCGTCGTAATAGGACGGCACGGTCCTGACCGCCGGTTGCCAGCGCAGCCGCGCCAGATGCTCGAATACCGCGTCGTTGACGGTTGCCGTCGTCGCCGCGGCATATTGCGGATAGAGCGGAAAGATGAGGATGCGGTCGCAACCCGCCGCCTGCAGCGCATCGAGCCGATCCGCGATCGACGGATTGCCGTAGCGCATCGCCCAGTCGACCACGACGCGATCGGAAACCGCCGCCAGCCGCGCGCCGAGCTTCTCGGCCTGGCTCCGGGTGATGGTCCTGAGCGGCCCTTCGTCCCGCTCGTGGTTCCAGACCTTGGCATAGTCGCGGCCCTTCCTCCCCGGCCGCGTCGTCAGAATGACGAGGTTCAAGAGCGGCCACCACAGCAGCCGCGGCGTCTCGATGACGCGCCGGTCGGAGAGGAATTGCTTCAAATACCGCCGCATCGACCAGTAGTCGGTGCCGTCCGGCGTACCGAGCGCCACGATCAGCACGCCGAGCTTGCCGGAGGCGACGGCGGGATGGTCGGCGGGACGGGCGTCGTTCAGCGGGACGGACGGCGAAGTGGCGGCTGGCGTGGACGTCAAGACCGGTTCCTCTGATGAGCGTCAACGGAGATAACATTCTCCGGCCGAGATGGAAGCATCTCCTCGGGGTCGTCCCGGATGATCCGCCGCCGAGCCGGATCGGCCCGACACGCGGCGCAAGATGAAGCCGGACCGGCGCACCTAAGCCATGCCGCTGTTGCCGCGCGCGCGGCGCGGGCGCAGGGCACGGACGAAGATCGTCAGGATCGCGATGCCGAAGAGGCCGATCCCAGCCCCGAACAGACCCGCGGCGAGGCCATCGAGCGTCGTCGGCACCGCCGGCCGGAAGGTCGCCCAGGTGCCGGCGGCAAGCGTCGGATCGAGATCGACGACCAGCGCCGTCAGCCGCCCGACGATCGTCGCATCGGCGAAGATCTCCTGCTGCCGCTGCAGCCGCTCCTGGCGCGCGATCGTATCCTCTGCCGCCTGACCACGCCTGCGGGCGATCTCGTCGGCGTTGGCCTTGAGCCGCGCGATCGCCGCGTCGACCGACAGGCCGGAAGAACGTGCATCGGCGGCAAACCGCTCGACCTCGCGCGTCACTTCGTCGAGCGCGCCACCGAGCCGCTGCCGATACTGCTGCTGGAATTCGGGCGCCTGCGAGAACAGGCAGCCCATCAGCAGCGCCACAATCAGGGTGATCAATCGCGGCACGGCGAACGTCCTTCGGCCTCGAACGCGACCGGCGCGACCGCCGGTGCCATGGCGAGCCTGCCGACCCGGTGTCGCCCCGTCAAGCCTCAGCTGCGGATGTCGATCACCCCGGCAGCACCGCCTTCGGTGCCGAAAGCCAGCCGGCCGCCGTCGCGATCCCAGGCGAGCGCCGATAAGGGATCCTTGTCCGGACGCCGCAACACCACTTCGGCATTGTCGGAAAACCGCACCGCCAGCACCAAGCCGTCGTCATAGCCGATGGCGACCACCTCTTCGGCCGGATGGCAGGCTACCCGCACCACCGTTTGCGCCGTGGCGCCGAGCTGCAGCGGCGCCTTGCCCATCGGCCCGTCCTTGGTGATGAACGGCCAGAGAATGGCGGCGCCGGCTCCCGACGTCGCCAGATATTTGCCCTTGGTGCTCCAGGAGATCGATTTGACCTTCACCGGATAGCCGGTCATGCGCATGTGCTTCACGTCTTCGACGCGCCAGCCGTGCAGCGCCGGCTCCTGCATGGTGGTGACGACGAAGCGCCCGTCGGGCGAAACCGTGATGCCGGTATGGGCGCCCTTCCACGGCAGGTCGACCGGATTGCCCTTGGCGTTGACCCAGAGCAGGCAGGCCTTGTCGGTGGTGGCAGTGGCAAGCCTCAGCCCCTTCGGCAGAAAGGCCACGCCGCCGACCGCCTTTTCATGCGGGAACTCCAGGACCGACCCGTTGGCAAGCGCCACCCACGCGGTGCGGCCGCTGGCGAAGGCGACAGCCTCCTGCGGGCCGATCGCCACCTGATCGATCCACTTGTTCTTCTTTTCGGCAACGAGCCTGGCCTCGCCGGCGCCGTGCCGCATCACCCTGCCATCGTCGCCGACGGTCACCGCCCACTTGCCGTCGGCCGAGACCGCGACCGCCAGGATGGCATCGCCATGCGCTTGCGTCGTTACCTGATCGGCGCCGGTTTCGCCGACGACGAAGCGGCCGTCGGCCAGCGCAAACAACGGCAAATCATGCAGGAATCCGGCGCCGACGACATGGGCGCCGAAGGAGACAGGCGTCAGGCTGGGCAAGCGAACATCCTCAAGGCATCGACCACGGTCAGCAGCCACCGCCTTCGGCGGCGGCGAAGCGGCCGGCCCGTTGATAGGGCCGGAACTGGCGCGCGTCAATTTACCTTGCAGGCTTCGAAGCCCTTGCGGATGCCGGCGAAGTCGAGTTCGCGGCCGATGAAGACCAGCCGGCTTTCGCGCGCCTCGTCCGACTTCCACGGGCGCTGATGATCGCCTTCGACGATCATGTGCACGCCTTGCACGACATAGCGGTCGGGATCGTCGGCAAAAGCCAGGATGCCTTTGAGCCTCAGGATGTTCGGTCCCTGCTCCTGCGTCACCGCGCCGACCCAGGCCATGAACTTCTGCGTGTCGAGTTCGCCGGCCTTCAGCGAGATCGAGGTGACGTCCTCGTCATGGTGATGATGGTCGGCGCTCAGGAAGTCCGGCTCGACCGACAGGATGCGATTGAGGTCGAAGGCGCCGCGATCGAGCACTTCGCCGAGGTCGACGCCGCAGCGCGTGGTTTCGATCACCCGGGCGTAAGGGTTGATGGCGCGGATGTCGCGCCGGACCGCGGCAAGCTGGTCCGCCGTCACCAGGTCGACCTTGTTCAACAGGATGACGTCGGCAAAGGCGATCTGGTCCTCCGCTTCCGGCGCATCGTCGAGCCTCAGCGTCAGATGCTTGGCATCGACCACGGTGACGATGGCGTCGAGCCGCGTCAGCGCCCTGACGTCGTCGTCCATGAAGAAGGTCTGCGCCACCGGCGCCGGGTCCGCCAAACCCGTCGTCTCGATCAGGATGGCGTCGAACTTGCCCTTGCGCTTCATCAGCCCTTCGATGATGCGGATCAGGTCGCCGCGCACGGTGCAGCAGATGCAGCCGTTGTTCATCTCGAAGATCTCTTCGTCGGTGTCGACGACGAGGTCGTTGTCGATGCCGGTCTCGCCGAATTCGTTGACGATCACCGCATAGCGCTTGCCATGATCCTCGGTGAGAATGCGGTTGAGCAACGTCGTCTTGCCGGCACCGAGATAGCCGGTCAGCACGGTCACGGGGAGTGGCGTGGTCTCAGTCATTCTCGTCTTTTCCCAGCTGCCGGACGCCAAGCGCGCCCTCGGATTGGATTTGGCGAAGGTCGCCCGGAGCGATCGGGGCGGCCCGAAAGCCGCGCGGCTCCTTCCACGGTGCGGCGCAGCCCGGGGATCCCACGCTGGGAAACCCGCGCCGCGCCAAGCCAAAATTCGACAGACGCGTGCTGTTATGAACCGGCCATGGCGGCGGTCAAGAGCTTCACGTTGTGTTCGATCATCGAGATATAGGTAGCCGCCGGCCCGTTTGCAGGGGAAAGCGCGTCGGAAAACAGCTCGCCGCCGAGCTTGACGCCCGTCTCCTGGGCGATGCGGTTGATCAGGCGGCCATCCGTCATGTTCTCGATGAACACGGCGCGGATCTTCTCCGAGCGGATCTGCTTGATCAACTGGCCGACCTTCTTGGCCGTCGCCTCGGAGTCCGTCGAGATGCCCTGCGGTGCGATGAACTCGATGCCGTAGGCAGCGCCGAAATAGCCGAAGGCGTCATGCGTGGTGATGACGCGGCGCTGGCTTTCCGGCAGGGCGGCGAATGCGGCCTTCACCCGCCCCTCGAGCTCGGTCAATTTGCCGAGATAGGCGTCGGTATTGGCATCGTAGCTGGACTTGCCGTCGGGATCGGCGGCAACGAAGGCATCGCGGATGTTCTCGACATACAGCTTGGCATTGGCGATCGACTGCCAGGCATGCGGATCGGTCATCATCTTCGGCGCGTCGGCCGTGTCCGGCTGCTTGGCCCCGGCCTCCTCCTCGGCCTCCATCTGCCTGGGGACGACACCCTTGGTGGTGACGATGATCGGCGCCTCGGTACCCGATGCCTTGATCAGCCGGTCCATCCAGCCTTCGAGGTTGAGACCGTTGGTGAGCACCAGCTTGGCGGCGGCGAGTTCCTTGGCGTCCGCCGGGCTGGGATCATAGACGTGCGCATCGCCGTTCGGACCGACCAGCGACTTGACCGCCACCCGGTCGCCACCGACGACATGGGCGAAATCGGCGATGATGGATATCGTCGCCACCACGGGGAGCTTCTGATCGGCGGCCTGGGCCGGCGATACGGCAAGCGTCACGACGGACGCCAGGCCGAGAAACAGCCTGCGAGAGAGGATCTTTCGCATATTTCATCTCCTGATTGTGTCGATAGGTAGAACGCGTCATCGACCGGAGCGGACCTGCGCTCAGGCTTCGAGATGTCGTTGCGGAATCAGGCGCCAGAGAAAGCCGCCCACTCGGCCGAAGACGAGCGAAAAGGCATAGGCCACGCCGGCCGCCAGGATGATCGCCGGCCCTGACGGCAATCCGAACTGGTAGGAGGCGATCAGGCCGAAATAGCCCGACAGCACGGCGATGACCACCGCCACCGCAATCAGGCCGGAGAGGTCGATCGCCCACAGCCGCGCGCTGGCCGCCGGCAGCATCATCAGTCCGACCGCCAACAGCGTGCCGAGCGCGTGGAAGCCCGCCACCAGATTGAGCACGACCAGCCCCATGAAGGCGAAGTGCACCGGCGCGCCGGCCCGGCTGATCGAGCGCAGGAACTGCGGATCGACGCATTCGATCACCAAGGGCCGGAAGATCAGCGCCAGGGTGACGAGCGTGATGGTGGTGATGCCGGCCAGGAGCGTCAGCGCATCGTTGTCGAGCGCCAGCACGGTTCCGAACAGCACGTGCAGCAGGTCGACGTTGGAACCGTGCAGCGACACGATGGTGACGCCGAGAGCCAGAGAGAGGAGGTAGAAGGCGGCGAGCGTCGCATCTTCCTTCAGCACGGTGGTGCGCGCCACGAAGCCGGCGCCGAAGGCGACCGCCAGCCCCGCGACCAGTCCGCCGATGGTCATGGCGGTCAGCGACAGGCCGGACACCAGATAGCCGATCGCCGCGCCCGGCAGGATGGCATGCGCCATGGAATCGCCGGTCAGCGACATGCGCCTCAGCATCAGGAACACGCCGACCGGTGCCGAACCCAGCGCCAGCGCCAGCGTGCCGACCAAGGCGCGCCGCATGAATTCGAAGTCGAGGAAGGGCGCGACCGCCCAGTCGTAGACAATGTCGATCATGCCGCCCCCCGCGCACAGGCGACCGCGTCGCGATCGAAGGCCTCGACCATGTGCCGGGCGGCAAGGAGATTAGCCGGCGTACAGACGTCGCGTGTCGCTCCCCAGGCGATGCATTCGCGCGCCAAGAGCATGGTCTCGGGGAAATGCCGGCGAACCGTCTCGAGGTCGTGCAGTACGGTGACGATGGTACGCCCCTCGCCGTGCCAGCGATGAATGAGGGCGATCAGATCGCTCGCCGTGCGCGTATCGATGGCATTGAATGGTTCATCCAGCAGGATGACGCGGGCGTCCTGCAGCAGCAGCCGGGCGAACAGCGTGCGCTGCATCTGCCCGCCGGAGAGCGTGCCGATCGAGCGGCGTTCGAACCCTTCGAGCCCGACGGCGGAGATGGCAGCGGCGACTTTCGCCGCGGATTTCGGCCCGATCGTGCCGAACGCCCCGACCGTCCGCCATAGACCCATGGCGACGAAATCGTAGAGATTGAGGGGAAATGAGCGATCGACATCGGCAAGCTGCGGCAGATAGGCGATGTCGCGGCCTTCGATCGCATCGAGCTTCAACTGGCCGCCGATCGGCTTCAACGCCCCGACGACGCCTTTCAGCAGCGTCGACTTGCCGGCCCCGTTCGGCCCGATCACCGCCAACAGCGATCCGGGCTTCACCTCGCCGGTCAAGTGATGCAGCGCCGGATGCCGGTCGTAGCCGAGCGTCAGGTTTTCGAAGCGGATGCTGGGAGCGGTAAGCGTCATGTCTCAGCCCAGATGACGGCGATCCAAACGAATGCCGTCAACGCGACGGCAATGGCGAGTCGCGCCTTCAACGACAGGCGCAACAGCGAAAAGGCCGGGCCGAACGACGACGCGTGCGCGACGCCGGCTGCGTGCCCGCCGGGCAAGGGATGCCTATGGTCATGGTCTGCCAAGCGAGTTGATCCACTGTTGTCTGCTGCGTCGGCCCGATGGATCGGACCGGGAGCGCTGGCCGCAGCCGGCCACCCCGGCGATTGATATGTTATAAGATAACACTTGGCGCCCTGGCAAGCGGAAATCGCCGCAGGCGCCAGCCCGGCCGGAAGCGACGGGCAGAATGCTGCGTCCGCCGGGATAAGCCGCGGCGCCAACGGACGAGTCAGGCGCACGGCCGGTGCCGGGGCACAGATCTGCCGACACACGCGCAAGGCGGGCTCCGCGCCGTCTTGTGTCCGCGCGTCAACGCGCACGAATATTCGGCCGTCCGCGGTCCTCACCGGATTCCGTTCCCGCGCTCGCTTGGATAGACTGCACCAACCGCCGCGTCGCACGTGCGACCGGAACAGGCGACGCCCGGCGGCCGAAGTCGTTACGCGAGGAATGCCATGGCCGATCTGTCGTCCTTTCCCATCACGGCCAAATGGCCGGCGCTGACACCCGAACGGATCCAACTCTATTCGCTGCCGACGCCGAACGGTGTCAAAGTGTCGATCTGCCTCGAGGAAATGGGTCTGGCCTACGAGCCGCACCGCATTTCGTTCGATGCCAGCGACCAATTCTCGCCGGAATTTCTCTCGCTCAGCCCCAACAACAAGATCCCCGCCATCATCGATCCCGACGGCCCCGGCGGCAAACCGATCGGCCTGTTCGAATCGGGAGCCATCCTGCTCTATCTCGCCGAGAAGACCGGCCAGTTCCTGCCGAAGGAGGCGAGCGGCCACTACGAGGCGCTGCAATGGCTGATGTTCCAGATGGCCGGCATCGGGCCGATGTTCGGTCAGGTCGGCTTCTTCCACAAATTTGCCGGCAAAGACTATGAGGATCGGCGTCCGCTCGCCCGCTATGTCGGCGAATCGCGCCGCCTGCTTGGCGTCTTGAACCAGCGCCTGGAAACCCGCACCTGGATCCTGGGCGACGACTATTCGATCGTCGACATGGCGGTGTTCCCCTGGGTGCGCAATCTGATCGGCTTCTACGAGGCGCGCGATCTGGTCGAATTCAACGGCTTCACCCATGTGGCACGCGCCCTCGAAGCCTTCCTAGAACGCCCGGCCGTCGTTCGCGGCCTGACCATTCCGGCTGAAACGCCGGCCGCCAAGGAGGTTCCCGCCAACATGTCGAACGCCCCGCACAGTGCCAAGCCGCCGGAACGCGTCTTCCGCGAGGGCCGCTTCGCCCGTATCGAACCGCTCGACGCCGACGGTCACGGCGGCGATCTCTGGTCGGGCGGACTCAGGGATGCCTCGATCTGGACCTACCTCGCCTACGGCCCGTTCTCATCGGAAGGCCAGTTCCGCCAGTGGTTGCAGACGCGTGAACAGTTGCAGGATCCGCTGTATTTCACCATCGGCGACCGCACGTCGGGCTCCGCCATGGGCTGCGCCGCGCTGATGGAGACCCGGCCCGAGATGGGCGTCATCGAGGTCGGCCACATCTTCTTCTCGCCCGCCCTGCAGCGCACGCCGGCGGCGACTGAGGCGATCTACCTGCTGATGCGCTATGTCTTCGAGGATCTCGGCTACCGCCGCTTCGAGTGGAAATGCGACAATGCCAACGAGCCGTCGAAGCGGGCGGCCACGCGCTTCGGCTTCGCCTTCGAAGGGGTCTTTCGCCAGCACATGATCGTCAAGGGCCACAACCGCGACACCGCGTGGTTCTCGATCGTCGACAGCGAATGGCCGGCGCTGGAGCAGGCCTTTGACACGTGGCTGGCCGCCGACAATTTCGATGCCGACGGCAAGCAGAAGCAGCGGCTTGGAGAGCTGACCGCCAAGGCTCTCGGGCGCGCGAGCTGACCATGGCCGCACCGATCGTCGATCGGGCGCATCCCGCCCGGTCGGCAGGTCGCGCCGATCGCCTTGCGCACCGGCAGCAGCCCGGTCGGCGACGACTTTCACCATCCGATAACGCAAGCGATGAAAATCCGGACCGTTACGACCAATGGCCAAGCCGGGTCGGTCCGTCCGTCTACTTACCGGCATCGAATTCGCCACACTTTCGTGGCATAGCTGGTGATCCTCCCCCACACACAGCAAATCGCGAACGGAATTCCTAGCGATGTCAGCCTTTCCCGTCGTCCTCGTCTCCGCCGACAACAAGTCGCTCAATCAAGTCAACTGGCACATGACCCCGGCGCAATACGCCGAGGCCGTCCTCTACGGTGCCGGCGCCATGCCGCTTCTGCTGCCGCCGCTTGGCGGTTCGATCGATATCGACAGCATCCTGGACCGCGTCGACGGCGTCCTGCTGTCCGGCGCCCGCTCCAACGTGCACCCGAGCCTCTACGGCGTCGAGCCGACCGTCAGCCATGAACCTTATGACGCCGCGCGCGACGCCACCACGCTGCCGCTGATCCGCGTAGCGATCGAGCGCGGCATTCCGCTCCTCGCCATCTGCCGCGGCTTTCAGGAATTGAACGTCGCGCTCGGCGGCACGCTGTTGACCGAAATCCACGCCGTCGACGGACGCATCGATCACCGCTCGCCCGACAGCACCTGCGAGGACGAACGCTACGGCCTCAGCCACCAGGTGCATGTGGTCGAGGGTGGGCGCCTGCGGCAGATCCTCAGCGAAAGCGACATCCCGGTGAATTCGCTGCATCGCCAGGGGCTCGATATCCTGGCGCCGGAGCTGACCGTCGAGGCCAATGCGGCCGATGGCACCATCGAGGCGGTGAGCGTCACCAAGGCCAAGGGCTTCGCCCTCGGCGTGCAGTGGCATCCGGAGTACTGGGTGCGCTCGGATCACTCTTCGGTGAAGTTGTTCGCCGCTTTCGGCGAAGCCGTCCGTGTCTATGCGGCCGAGCGCGCCAAGCGCGCGGTAACGGTCTGACACAGCCTCGGGCCGGAGACGGCGGGGCGTCTCAGCCCCCGCTGCCAACGCCCGTCAGAGCGGCACCCAACAGCAGTACACCGAAGGCGAGCACGGCAAAGGCCGCCAGCACCTCGGCGCCACGCACGATCCTGAGCGTCATCGAGCGGTCGGCCCCGGCGAAACCGATGGCCCGATCCTTCATCAGGACCGCCGCGCTCGCCATCGCGGCCACTGTCGTGCCGGTGCCGACCGCCATGGCGATGACCGACACGATGCCGGCCAGAAACAGTTTCTGGCTGAAGGCGAATACCAGCACGATGATGGCGCCGGAACACGGCCGGGCGCTCACCGCGGCGATGGCACCGAACGCCCGCCGCCAGTCGAAGCGTCCCTGCAGCGACGCCGCATCGACGAAATCGCCACAATCCGTGCACAGGAACGGGCCGGAGACGGCACCCTTCGGAGCGCTGCCGACCATCAGATTGGTGTGACCGCAGTTGGCGTCGTGCACATGCATCGTCGCGCCCTCCGCCGTCACGACGAGATGAGCGTGCGAGCCGAACAGCCGCAGCACTTTGGTGGCGACCAGCCACAGCCCGAGCGCCGTGATCATCACGGCGCTGGTCAGTTCCAGGCCTTCGGTGGCAAACGTCATCTCGCGTGCGGTGACGTCGAGGGCGAAGCGGGCAAAGCCGACGAACACGATCGCCACCACGCCCTGGCCGAGCGAGGAGACGTAGGACAACAGAATGCCGCGCCTGAGCGTTTCGCGATTGGCGATCAGATAGGACGAGATCACCGCCTTGCCGTGCCCCGGCCCGGCCGCATGGAACACGCCGTAGGCGACCGACAGGCCGGCAAGCAGCAGCGCGGCGTGCGGATCGCTGCGGATGAGCTTCAACGCCGACGTCAGCGCCTTGTAGAAATCCGCCTGCCGCTCGGCGATCCAGATGAACACCGGGTTGGAGCCGACGGAGGCCCCGGCCTCCGGCGCACCGACGCCGAACGGGCCGGCCCCTTGCGCATGTGCCGCGGATGCGGCAAGCGCCACCATGGCGACGGCAAGGCCAATGGCGGCGAGCGTTTCGGTGCGGCCTGCCATCCTCATAGGCGCGTCCTCATGCGGCTGTCCTCAAGGGCATCTGACCGTGATGCGGTTGGCAAGATCCTTGGTCATGTCCTGCAGATCCGGCGGCAACTGCCGTTCGGTAGCCGGGATCTGGCTGAGTATCGCCGCCGAGGCCGCGTCCGGCTCGCCCTTCGGCTGCACCTTCAGGTCGCAACCAGTCGGCGCATTGACGAGCAGCGCCGGTTCGCTGTCGACGAGCGTGAAATCGACGAAATAGCCGGGATCGTAGACATCGAGGGTCAGCGTCCGTTTCGACACTTTGACCTGCTCCATCAGCGGCAGCGTAAAGAACAGCGTCAACTGGCCGCCGTCCATCTGCAGCCAATATTCGGTCGGGATTTTGAAGCCGTAGCGCTTGCCGGCGACATGCAGAAAGCTGAAGTAATCGTAGTCCTTGAGCGCGTCGACGTTGATCTTGGCGAGCGGCTGCAGCGCCTCGCGCGTCACCTTGCCAGTGTCATCGGTGGCAAGCCCCTGCGTGGCGAAGGCCGAAAACGCCTCATCGAAGCGCCAGACATGGCGGACCGCAGTCAACGTGCCCGTCGTATCGAACACCAGTTCGGCGCGGGCATCGACGAACACGTGCGGATGTGCCGCCGCCGGCCGCACGGCCGCCAACAACGCGCCGACAATGGCAAATGCCATGGCGAGACGGCGCCAATGGATCATCGAATGAACTCGCTCAGCATGCACTTCCTCGACTCTGGCTCAAATCTGCACAGGCGAACCCTAGCGTCCGGCGCGACGGCCGCCAGCATCCGCGGCGACAGAATCAGCCGAACATGGCGGAACGACGGCTGCCGCTCCGGCCGGCACAGCATGTGGCACGACAGGTCGCCGCAGCCCGATCCGGCGAGCGATTGTCCTAATCCGTCTCGCACGGATCATAGCTGCGCTCGAACCAGTTCGCCAGGAAGTCGACGAAGGCGCGCACCTTGCCGGAAAGATGCCGGCGATGCGGATAGACCGCAAACATGCCGATCGACTGCTTGGAATACTCTTCGAGCACCATCCGCAATTCGCCACGCTTCAGCGCGCCGACGCAGATGAACTCCGGCAATCGCGTATAGCCGACCCCGGCAACCGCCGCCGCCAGCGCCACCTGCGGCGAATTCACCTCGATGCGCGGCTTCACCGTTACCGTCACGCGGTCGCCATCGAGCAGGAACGCCCAAGTCGCCCGCGTCCTGAGGTTGGTATCGACGATCGTCGGCAGTTGCGCCAGGTCCTGCGGCGTCTTCGGCTCGCCGTGCGCCGCGATGCAGGCGGGCGACGCCACCACCATGGTGCGGAACGACGACAGCCGCCGCGCGATCAGGCTGGAGTCCGCCATATCGGTGAGCCTGACGGCCACATCGAACCCCTCCTCGACCAGATCGACGAAGCGATCGTCGAGCCGGAGATCGAGCAGGATCTCCGGCTGCGCCGCCAGAAACTCCATGATCGCCGGCCCGAGCATCGTATCGCCGAACGAGCGTGGCGCCGACACGCGCAACAGCCCGCGCGGTTCCTTGTGGGTATCACGCACCGCATCGGCAAGATCTTCCAACCGTTGCAGAATCTCACTCGCCTCGCGGAAATAGGCGGCGCCGACCTCGGTCATCGACAGCTGCCGCGTGGTGCGGTTGAGCAGCCGCACGCCGAGTTCATCCTCGAGATCGCGAACATACTTGGAAATCAATGCCTTCGACTTCGACATGCGGCGCGCCGCGGCCGAAAAGCCGCCGGCCTCGGCCACCTGAACGAAGGCTTGCATGCGAGTGAACGTATCCATGAATCCGATCCCCTATTGTTCGAAATCTGGGAACGATCCGTCGCCGATGTCAACCTGTTCCGTCCGACGCCGGAAAAACGCCGCAATTGCGCCGCCCGGGCGCCGACTGGCGTTAACTATCGAGGCCGACGTCTAGTTTGCCGGCTCCGGGACGCGCAAAAAATCTCCGTCAAGCCAAATTTCCACTTGCAAGGCGGGGGGGATGCTCCTATCTCTCCCCTTGCCCAAATTCGCACGTGCCTGTGGCTGCGTGCCGGTTTGATGACTTCCAGGGACAAGAGGCCCGGAACACGTCAGGGCAAAACCGGCAGCCGGAGAGCGAAACCGGCGCACCCCGTATCTCATACGGGGGACGTGGCTTGAAGCAACGACGTAGAGGGCTTTTTTGGTCTCTGCCGGCTTTCCATCAGCCGGGGTTACTGAAGAGGCGTCTATCTCCTTGCCGGGCGTGCGGTTCGGGAATCCCCGATCCAATCCATGGCACCCAGACGAACGGTCGCGGCGTGGTTTTGCGCAACGATTTGTCGTCTCCGCGTTTGCACGAACGCGGACTCTGGCCGGCTCCGCCGGCTCTCGGTCGGTTCTTTCGACGTCAAGCCGTCTCCATCGCGGCTGAAGCGTCGGTGAGGTCCTGCCGACGATTCTTCGACAGCGGCTTGATGCCGTGGCCGAAGAGCAGGCTCGCGCCGGTTCGCCGGTGAGCGAGGGTGACCGCTGAGCGAAACGGATCCCGTGGCTACTGCCGCGGTGGCGGTCTTCGCTCTTGTTTTGGCTTCAGGCTGAGACCGAAACGGGTCTCGCCGTTGCTTGGATACGGATTGGAGTACCCTGTCATGACCGACCGCATCCGCGATTTTCTGCGCGCCAATCGCCCCGACGGCCCCTGCCTCGTGGTCGATCTCAATGTCGTGCGCGGCAACTATCAGCGGTTCGTCCGCGCCATGCCCGATACCCGCATCTACTACGCGGTGAAGGCCAACCCGGCGCCGGAAGTTCTCAACACGCTCGCCGAACTGGGCTCGTCGTTCGACACCGCCTCGGTCGCCGAGATCCAGATGGTGCTGGCGACCGGCGCCGCGCCCGACCGCATCTCCTACGGCAACACCATCAAGAAGGAGCGCGATATCGCCCGGGCCTATCAGCTCGGCATTCGCCTCTACGCGGTGGACTGCGTCGCCGAAGTGGAGAAGGTGGCGCGCGCCGCCCCCGGCTCGCAGGTGTTCTGCCGCATCCTGTCGGATGGCGCCGGCGCCGAATGGCCGCTGTCGAAGAAGTTCGGCTGCGTGCCGGAGATGGCGCCGGACGTGCTCGAGCATGCCCATCACCTCGGGCTTGTCGCCTATGGCGTGTCGTTCCATGTCGGCTCGCAGCAGGTCAACACCGAGGCCTGGGACAGCGCGCTGGCGTCGGCCGCCTGGGTCTTCCGCCGGATGGCCGAACGCGGCATCCAGCTGAAGATGGTCAACATGGGCGGCGGCTTCCCGACCCGCTACCTGCGTCAGGTGCCGGAGGTGAACGCCTACGGCACCTCGATCACCAATGCGGTCAGGGCTCACTTCGGCAACGACCTGCCCGAGACCATCATCGAGCCGGGCCGCGGCATGGTCGGCGACGCCGGCATCATCAAGGCCGAAGTCGTGCTGATCTCCAAGAAGAGCGAAGACGACCGAGTCCGATGGGTCTACCTCGACATCGGCAAGTTCGGCGGTCTCGCCGAAACCATGGACGAGGCGATCCGCTATCCGATCCTCACCGAGCGGGACGCGGACGACAAGGAGCCTTGCGTGTTGGCCGGCCCGACCTGCGATTCGGTCGACGTGCTGTACGAGAAGACCCCCTATGATCTGCCGATCAGCCTCGAGATCGGCGATGAAGTGCTGATCGAAGGAACGGGTGCCTACACCACGACCTACTCAGCGGTGGCTTTCAACGGCTTCGAGCCGTTGCGGGCCTATGTGATCTGACGCTTGCGTCGGGCGGCCGACCGAAGACAGGGAACCGGTTTTCGGTCAAGCAAACCGCCCGTCCCGGCAGGCCTCCTGCCGGCAGCGTTGGTCCAGAGATCGATCCGGGCGTGGCCCGCCCGGCTTTGGTTTCACCCCTTTTGTCTCAAGGGGAGCATCCGCTCATGTACAGAATCGTGGAAGAGGGCGCGGCCGAGGCCGCCGCCCGCGAAGCCTTGCTCGACCGTGCGTTCGGCCCCGGCCGCCACTTCAAGACGTCTGCCCGCATGCGCTCCGGCCGTCTGCCGGCGGATGGTCTGTCGCTGGTCGCCCGGACTGTCGCCAGCCATCGCATCGCCGCTACCGTGCGGCTGTGGCATGTCGCGCTCGGTGACGGCATCGATGGCGATGCCCGCGCCGCCCTGATGCTCGGGCCCTTGGCGGTCGACCCGTCGCTGCAGAGCCACGGCCTCGGCGCCCGGCTGATGCGCCATGCGCTGGCCGAGGCTGCCTGCCGCGGCCACCGGTGCGTGATCCTGGTCGGCGACCCCGAGTACTACGAGCGCTTCGGCTTCGAGAGCGGTCTGGCCGGCAGCCTGCGCCTGCCCGGCCCGGTCGAACAGCACCGCTTCCAGGGCTTCGAACTGGTCCCCGGCGCGCTCGCGGGCGCCAGCGGTCTGGTCAGGCCGACCGGTGCCAAGGCACCGCCGGTCGTGGAAAGCCTGCTGGCGCTGGCGAGTTGAGGTCTGGTCCCGGCCGCCGAGCTGAAATGGGGCGACCGACGGCCGGCCGATCGGCCGCTGGTGAAGCCCGCCGATGCCGACGTCTCGTCATTGCAGAAGCCGCCACGGGCCGTTCCGGCAGTCGGTCGTCCCCCGGACCTGCGGCAGGACGGGCATCGGCGGCGGCGCAGACAGGCTGCGAGCCGATACAATCGCCCTCATCCGCCCGTCACATGCATCCGGCAGAATTCCGACACGATCGCCCCGATTCCGGTTGACGCACGCCGGAACCTCTGACTTCAACACCTAGTGCACCGACTCATTCATTCGCTTCATAGTGCTGCAGGTTCGTGAGCGAATGAATGAGTCAAAGGTGCCCTAGCAACCCTATGACTCTAGTGCAGTTTACGACACAAACACTTGATCGGCGAACCCGCGGCACGCATGAATCAAGTGTTTGTGTCACTGCACTAGCCATCAGTTCCAGCCGGAGGTTCCACGCGAATGTCGACCTGGCCCGTCTATCACACCATCACCGGTCCCATCGTCATGATCGGCTTCGGCTCGATCGGGCGCGGCATGCTGCCGCTGATCGAGCGCCATTTCGACTTCGATTCCAAGCGCATGGTGGTGATCGATCCGGTCGACGACGATCGCAAGCTGTTGGACGAGCGCGGTATCCGCTACCTCCAGGCCGCCGTCACCCGTGACAACTACCGCGACCTGCTGGCCCCCCTCCTCACCGAGGGCGACGGCCGGGGCTTCTGCGTCAACCTGTCCGTCGACACCTCCTCGCTCGACATCATGCGGCTCTGCCGCGAGTTGGGCGTGCTCTACATCGATACCGTCATCGAGCCCTGGCTCGGCTTCTACTTCGACAAGACCAAGGACGTGGCGGCACGCTCCAACTACGCGTTGCGCGAGACGCTCCTCGCCGAAATGCGCGCCAGCCCCGGCGGCACGACCGCGGTCAGTTGCTGCGGCGCCAACCCGGGCATGGTGTCCTGGTTCGTCAAGCAGGCGCTCATCGACATCGCCCGCGATACCGGCCACCCGACCGAAGTCCCGACCTCGCGCGACGGCTGGGGCCGGCTGGCGAAGCAACTCGGCGTGAAGGGCATTCACATCGCCGAGCGCGACACCCAGCGCGCTCGCGATCCCAAGCCCGCCGATGTCTTCGTCAACACCTGGTCGGTGGAGGGCTTCGTCTCGGAAGGCAACCAGCCGGCCGAACTCGGCTGGGGCACGCATGAGACCTGGCTGCCGGCGAACGGCCGCACGCACCCGGAAGGCTGCGGCGCCGCCGTCTATCTCTTACAGGCGGGTGCCAATACCCGCGTCCGCTCCTGGTGCCCGACCCCCGGCGCGCAATACGGTTTCCTCGTCACCCACAACGAGGCGATCTCGATTGCCGACTATCTGACGGTGCGCGACGGCGACACGGTCGTCTATCGCCCGACTTGCCATTACGCCTATCACCCGGCCAACGATGCCGTGCTGTCGCTGCACGAGATGTTCGGCGCCACCGGCCGCATGCAGTCGGATTGGAAGATCTTGGACGAGCACGAAATCGTCGACGGCGTCGACGAACTCGGCGTCCTCATCTTCGGCCACTCAAAGAACGCCTATTGGTACGGCTCGCGCCTCTCCATCGAGGAGACCCGTCGGTTGGCGCCTTACCAGAACGCCACCGGCATGCAGGTCAGTTCCGCCGTGCTCGCCGGTATGGTCTGGGCGTTGGAAAATCCAACCTCGGGTATCGTCGAAGCCGACGAGATCGACTTCAGACGCTGCCTTGAGGTGCAGCGGCCCTATCTCGGCCCGCTCGAAGGTCACTACACCGATTGGACGCCGCTCGCCGACCGCCCCGGGCTGTTCCCAGAGGACCTCGACGTGAGCGAGCCGTGGAGCTTTCGCAACGTCTTGGTGCGGTGAGGAACGTCCCCCGGCTGCGACGGGACAGCTGCGGCATTGTGCCCGTTAGCCCTAAAGCGAATTGTCGGAAGCCGGTCCGCGTGCTAATTAGTTCCAAAATGCCGAACTAATGACAGGAGGCCGTCATGACTGTCGCCCGTATCGTCCGCATTGAAGCCCAAGGCGGCCCCGAGGTCATGCAACTCGTCGACGTCGAGTTGCCGCCGCCCGGCCCCGGCGAAGTGCAACTGCGCCAGACCGCCATCGGCTTCAACTTCGTCGACATCTACCAGCGCTCCGGCCTCTACAAGGTGCCGTTGCCGTCAGGCGTCGGCAACGAGGCAGCGGGCGTCGTCGAGGCGCTCGGTGCGGATGTCGCCGACATCGCCGTCGGTGACCGCGTCGCCTATGCCACCGCCGGTGCCGGCGCCTATGCCAGCGCCCGCAACGTGGCTGCGGCCAAACTGGTGAAGATCCCCGCCGGCGTCTCCGACGAGCAGGCCGCCGTCTTCATGCTGAAAGGCATGACCGCGCAATTCCTGGTGAAAAAGACCCACAGAATAGAGCCCGGCGACCTCGTCATCGTGCATGCGGCGGCCGGCGGTGTCGGCCAGATCCTGGTGCGTTGGGCCAAGGCGCTCGGCGCCATCGTCGTCGGCACGGCCGGCGGACCGGAGAAAGTCGCCCGCGTGCTGGAGATCGGCGCCGACCACGCCATCGACTACCGCCGCCCCGACTGGGTCGAGGCCGTGCTTGCCGCCACCGGCGGCACCAAGGCGCGCGTCGTCTATGATTCCGTCGGCAAGGATACCTTCCTGAAATCGCTCGATCTCACCGCGCCGTTCGGCCTGGTGGCGCTCTACGGCGCCGCCTCCGGCCCGGTCGAGCCGCTCGACCTGCAGTTGCTCGCCGCCAAGGGCTGCCTGTTCGTGACACGGCCGTCACTGTTTCAGCATGCCGCGACGACCGCGGCCCTGCGCGAGGGCGCGGCCGATCTGTTCGAGGCCATCGCCGCCGGCATCATCGGCGTCGACATCGGCGCGCGCTTCCGCCTCGACGACATCGTCGCGGCGCACCGGGCGGCGGAGGCACGCGCCACCACCGGCGCCATCCTGATCACGCCGTAGTCGCGGCGGCGTCCCGTTCAGGCCGCCGCGATCTCGCCGAGGAAGTCTGCGATATCGCGGTTGAGCGCCTGGATGACCCCCTCCAGCCGGCCGGACTCTTCAAGCAACCCTTGCGACATCTGCTTGGTATTGTTCACCACCGCGTCGATCTCGGAGATGTAGGAATTGACCTCGACGGTGCCCTTGGCCGCCTCCGCCACGTTGCGGGCGATCTCGTTGGTCGAAGCGCCCTGCTCCTCGACCGCCGAGGCCACCGACATGGTGATGCGGTCGATGTCGCGGATCGTCGTGCCGATCGTCTCGATCGCCGAGACGGTGGTCCGCGTGGCCGCCTGCATGGCGGAGATCTGCGCCGCGATTTCCTCCGTTGCCTTGGCGGTCTGACCGGCAAGGTTCTTCACCTCGTTGGCGACGACGGCAAAGCCGCGCCCAGCTTCGCCCGCCCGCGCCGATTCGATCGTCGCATTGAGGGCGAGGAGGTTGGTCTGCGCCGCAATCGACTGGATCAGCCCGACGACCGCGCCGATCCGTTCCGCCGAAGCACTGAGCGAGCCGACGGCGGCCGCCGATTCGTCCGTATAAGTCACCGCCCGCGTCGCCGTCCTGGCGGCATCGTCGACATTGCGATTAATCTCGGCAATCGAGGCCGACAGTTCCTCGGCGGCCGATGCCACCGTCTGCACGTTGGACGTCGTGCGTTCGGATGCCCGCGCCACCTGACGCGTCTGCTCCGCGCCAAGGGTCGACCGTTCGATCTGGCTCTTCGCCGCTTCCGCAACCAACGCCGTCACCTGCTTCACCGCCTGCAGCGATTGCTGCACGCCGTGCTCGAACGTCGCGACGAGCGACAGGATGCGCGCCTGCCGAGCATCGCGCTCGCGCATCGACTGTTCCGACGCAGCGCCGGCTTCGGTCGCCGCAGCGACCGACGTGCGATAGTGTTCGACCGCCGCCGCCAGCGCGCCGATCTCGTCGTTGCGATCGCGGCTCGGTACGGAGAGCGCGGTTTCGCCGCGAGCGATGCGCTGGATGCAGGCGACGAGATCGCGGATTGGCCGGCCGATGCGCCGCTGCGCAAACATCATGCCGAAGGCGACGCAGCCGATCAGCACGATCAGCGTTGCAATCGTCAGATACTTGCCGATAAGCCCCGCGCGTTCGTTCGCCGCACTGATCTCCAAGCTTTCGTCGCGCAACCGCGCGCCGAGCGCCTCGAGGTCCTTGTTGAGCTGGATCCTGACCGAACGATTGGCGTCGTTGTCGCTCTGCTTGCGCGCTTCCGACGGCCCGACCTCAAGCCCGAGCCGCACCGTCTCCTTGCGGAAATCGCGGAATTGCGCGGCGCGTTGCTTGAACTGGTCAAACTCCGATCTCAGCTGCGGCGCCAGGTCGGCATCCCATTCGGCAACCGACTTGTCCATCCGATCAAGGCTCTGCAGCAGTCCGGTGGCGAATTTCTTGGTAGTGGCAGCGTCCGGCGACATGAAGATGCCGCGCGAATCCATCACCACCGCGTAGATGAGGCCGTTGACCCGTTCAATGGCGATGACGCCGCGCAAGTTGCGCGTATTCATCGCCTCAAGCTTGCCGATCTCGCTTTCCTGCCACAGTGCGATGCCGCCGAGTGCCAGACCTGCCGCCATCATGACGGCGAACACCAGAGAAAGCCGGGTGGAAATAGAATTTGCCATTGTCACCGCCCAAGATGCGCAGGCGGCCAAAACACCGCCACTACGACCGCAGTGTCGTTCAGACGTATGAAAAAGCTCTAAACCTAAGACTGCTCGACATTTTCGTGCAATTCGCTGAAAGCTGAATGTGTGTCCAATAAGTACACTTTACTATACAAGTCACATCTTCGGGTGAGTCCTGCGGAATATACCAAATATTAGTTGTATTTCTGCCCGCCGGAGCGATCGGAGACACCGATTTCGAAAAATAGTCCTATGCTCTCGTCGCCGCTCCAGCATGCCGCAATAGCGGACGCTCCGCGCGGGCGGCGCGGCCAATCGTTTCGAGACTATCGCCGCCACCGTCGGAGCGCCCGTTCAGGCCGCCGCGATCTCGCTGAGGAAATGGCCAACGGTGCCGTTGAGCGCGCGGATGACCGTTTCCAACCGGTCGGCCTCGTCGAGCAGTCCCTGCGACATCTCGCTGGTGTTGTTCACTACCGCATCGATCTCGGAGATATAGGAATTGACCTCCACGGTCCCCTTGGCCGCCTCCGACACGTTGCGGGCGATTTCGTTGGTCGAGGCGCCCTGCTCCTCGACCGCCGAGGCGACCGACACGGTGATGCGGTCGATCTCGCGGATTGTCGTACCGATCGTCTCGATCGCCGAGACGGTGGTCCGGGTGGCCGCCTGCATGGCGGAGATCTGGGCGGCGATCTCTTCCGTCGCCTTGGCGGTCTGACCGGCAAGGTTCTTCACCTCGTTGGCGACGACGGCAAAGCCGCGCCCAGCTTCGCCCGCCCGTGCCGATTCGATCGTCGCATTGAGGGCGAGGAGGTTGGTCTGTGCCGCGATCGACTGGATCAGCCCGACGACCGCGCCGATCCGTTCCGCCGACGCGCTGAGCGAGCCGACGGCGGCCGCCGATTCGTCCGTATAGGTCACCGCCCGCGTCGCCGTCCTGGCCGCATCGTCGACATTGCGATTGATCTCGGCAATCGAGGCTGACAGTTGTTCGGCGGCGGAGGAAACCGTCTGCACGTTCGACGTCGTACGTTCGGATGCCAGCGCCACCTGGCGCGTCTGTTCGGCTCCGAGCGCCGACCGTTCAATCTGGCTCTTCGCCGCCTCCGAGACCGACGATGTCACCTGTTCCACCGCTCGCAGCGATGTCTGCATGTCGCGGTCGAACGTCGAGACGAGCGACAGGATGCGCGCCTGCCGCACTTCGCGCTCGCGCATCGACTGTTCCGACGCAGCGCCGGCTTCGGTCGCCGCAGCGACCGACGTGCGATAGTGTTCGACCGCCGCCGCCAACGCGCCGATCTCGTCGTTGCGGTCGCGGCTCGGTACGGAGAGCGCTGTTTCGCCGCGGGCGATGCGCTGGATGCAGGCGACGAGATCGCGGATCGGCCCGCCGATCCGCCGCTGCGCGAACATCATGCCGAAGGCGACGCAGCCAATCAGTACGATCAGCGTTGCAATCGTCAGATATTTGCCGATGAGCGCGGCACGCTCGTTCGCCGCACCGATTGCCAGGCTTTCGTCGCGCAGTCGGGCGCCGAGCGCCTCGAGGTCCTTGTTGAGTTGGCTCCTGACCGTGCGGTTGGCGTCGTTGTCACCCTGCTTGCGCGCTTCCGGTGGCCCGACCTCGGTGCCAAGTCGCACCGTTTCCCTGCGGAAGTCGCGGAACTGCGCCGCGCGGACCTTGAACTGGTCGAACGTCGATCGCAGATCGGGCGGCAGATCAGCATCCCACTCGGAGACCGTCTTCTCCATCCCGTCGAGGCTTTTCAATAGCCCGCTGGCGAACTTCTTGGCCGTCGCAGTGTCTGGCGACATGTAGATGCCGCGCGAATCCATCACCACCGCATAGATGAGACCGTTGACCCGCTCGATGGCGATAGCCCCGCGCAAGTTGCGCGTATTCATCGCTTCGAGCTTGCCGATCTCGCTCTCCTGCCACAACGCGATAGCGCCGAGCGCCAAGCCTGCCGCCATCATCACGGCGAACACGAGAGAAAGTCGGGTGGAAATAGACTTTGCCATCATCGCTGCCCATAGTGCCAAAAGCGGCTCAATCGCTGCCGCCACGACTGCAATGTTATTCGAATGTGTGAATTAAGTTCTAAGCCGGCAACAGTCGCTGTCTTTGCAGCCTTGGGTCAAAGCCAAACTACGTTCAAATTGTAGGTACTTTTAGCTATAAATTTCAGTCGAGACACCTATTGCTCCGAATTGGCCAAGTCTTAATTTGGAATTAGCCGTCTTCTCCGCTGCCGGGCGACGATGACGCAAGGACATGGCTGTCGGACGGACTCAAATGGCAGCAGATCTGGGCGAACGGCAGCGAACGCTGACATCGCCCACGCTCGCCGGCCGCATCGCGAGGCAGCCTGAAACACATATGACCGTCAGAATACATTCATCGTGGCCAGATGTAGCGTGACCTGAAACCCCGGACGGATTTTCAGCGCAACAAAAAACCCCGCGCCAGGCGCGGGGTCCATGCAGTCGACAGGACTGGGCAGATCTCGTTCAGATCCCGATGCCCTTGAACTTGTCCTTGAACTTGGAGATGCGACCGCCGCGGTCGAGCAGCGTCTGCGACCCGCCGGTCCAGGCCGGGTGCGACGTCGGATCGATGTCGAGGTTGAGCGTGTCCCCGGCCTTGCCGTAGGTCGAACGCGTCCAGTATTCGGTGCCGTTGGTCATCACGACCTTGATCCGGTGATAATCCGGATGGATGCCTTCCTTCATTGCCCTTGTCCTTGCCTGTGGGTGTCCGGACGCTCTCGGGGTGCCAAGCGATCCCCGCACGTCGCGACCCATGTTGCAACCCGCCGCGTTGCCGCTGGCCAACACGTAAGAAAGGCCGCGAGCCCGTTTGAAGCCGCAGCCTTTCGTAACCGGACGCCTTCGTACAATAATGCCCGCCCGGAAACAAGCGTGATGCGGGCGCCGAACAGCTTGACGCGCCACCAAAGGTGCGCGACATGGGCCGACCGGCGGCGCAACTGCCGGCGCCAGCCAGGGGAGGACACAATGCTGACAACCACCGCCGGTTTCGACCGGATCGGCGACGAGAACGCCTTTGCCGTGCTCGCCCGCGCGCAAGCACTGGCGGCTTCGGGTCGCGACATCGTCAATCTCGGCATCGGGCAGCCGGACTTTCGCACCCCCGACCACATCGTCGAGGCCGCCGTCAAGGCGCTGCGCGACGGCCACCACGGCTACACGGCCGCGACCGGAATTCTGCCGTTGCGCGAGGCGGTTGCGGCGGACGTGCACGCCCGCACCGGCGCCGAGGTCAGCCCCGGGCGGGTGATGATCGTGCCGGGCGGCAAGGTCACCATGCATATGGCGATCCTGATGTTCGGCGAACCCGGCGCCGACATCCTCTATCCCGACCCCGGCTTTCCGATCTATCGCTCGATGATCGAATTCACCGGTGCCCGGCCCCTGCCCGTACCGATCCGCGAGGCAAACGGCTTTGCCTTCTCGGCCGAGGAGACGCTAAACCTCATCACGCCCGAGACCCGGCTGTTGATCCTCAATTCCCCCGCCAATCCGACCGGCGGCGTCACGCCGCGCGTCGAGATCGAGACGCTGGTCGCCGGTCTCGCCCGCTTCCCCAATGTCGCCATCCTGTCCGACGAGATCTACGGCCGCATGGTCTATGATGGCGCCGAACACGTGTCGCTGGCACGTTTTCCGGAAATCGCCGACCGGCTGATCCTGTTGGACGGTTGGTCGAAGACCTACGCGATGACCGGCTGGCGGCTGGGCTATTCGGTCTGGCCCGAGCGGCTCATCGACATGGCGCGCAAATTCGCCGTCAATTCCTATTCCTGCGTCAATGCCGCCGCCCAGTTCGCCGGGCTCGCGGCGCTGACCGGGCCGCAAGGCTGCGTGGCCGAGATGGTCGCCGAATTCGACCGACGGCGGCGGGCGATCGTACCCGCACTGAATTCGCTGCCGGGCGTCTCCTGCGTCGTCCCCGCCGGCGCCTTCTACGCCTTCCCGAATATCGCGGACACCGCCTGGAAGGCGAAGCCGCTCGCCTCGGCGCTGCTCGAAGACGCCGGCGTCGCCGCCATCGGCGGCCCCGATTTCGGCGTCTACGGCGAAGGCTATCTGCGCCTCTCCTACGCCAATTCGCTCGACAACATCCTCGCCGCGATCGAACGCATCAGGGGATTCCTTGAACGGCGGAACGGCTGACGGGCGGCTTCAGCGCCGCTTGAGCGCTTCGATCAGCCCCGTCGCAGCTGCGGTCACGTCCACCCATACCCGCTCGAACTCAGCCGGCCCGCCGTAGTAGGGATCGGCGATCGCCTCGCCGGCGCGGCCGGGAATATAGTCGGCGAGGAGCCGCACTTGCGCGGTCGCATCGGCCGGACGGATGTCGAGTACGTCCGCGAGATTGGCGTGGTCGAGTGCCAGGATGTGGGTGAAGCGGCGAAAATCCTCCGCTCGCACCTTGCGCACCTTCAGGCCGGAGATATCGACGCCGTGCCGCTTGGCCGTCGCCTGCGCCCGCTGATCCGGCGAGGAACCCGGGTGCCAGCCGCCGGTGCCGGCGGAATCGATCGTCACCTCAAGCCCCGCCGCCTCCGCCGCTGCCCGAAACGCCCCCTCCGCCATCGGCGAACGACAGATGTTGCCGAGACAGACGAACAGCACGGCGGGACGGTCGGGCAAACGCGCATCCTCCGGGTTGGGGGGCAGGGACCGGGTCAGCTTCGGCCCTCACCGCGGCCACGGCGTCTCCGGCACCGGCGTCAACGGCGCGCCCTTGTCGAACCAGTTGACGAGATTGTCGACCATCAGTTGCCCCATCGCTGCGCGCGTATGCTGCGAGGCCGACCCGACGTGCGGCAGCAGCACGACTCGCTCGAATGCCGCCAGTTCCGCCGGCCGGCAGGGTTCGACCGCATAGACGTCGAGCCCGGCGGACTGGAGCTTGCCGGCTTGCAGCGCCGCCACCAGCGCTGCCTCGTCGACCGCCGAGCCGCGGCCGATGTTGATGAAGATGCCCTCGGGGCCCAGCGCCTCGAACACTTCCGCATTGATGGCGTGATAGGTCGCGTCGCCCCCCGGCAGCACCGAGACGAGGATATCGACTAGGCCGGCCAGACCGATGAGCGTATCGACGTAGGCAATGTCGGCGTCCGCGACCGGCCGGCGATTGTGATAGGCGAGCCCCACGCCGAAGCCCTTCAGCCGGGCGGCGATCGCCTTGCCGATGCGGCCATAGCCGACGATGCCGACGGTCTTGCCGCGCAGGGTGGCATGCGAATACGGAAAGCCGCCCGTCAGCCAGCGACCCTCGCGCACGAAGCGCTCGGCGGCGCCCAGTTCGCGCACCGTCATCAGGATGAGGCCGAGCGCGGTATCCGCCACCTCCTCCGTCAGCACGTCAGGCGTATTGGTGACGACGATGCCGCGCTTGGCGGCATAGGGAGCGTCGACGGTGTCGTAGCCGACGCCGAAATTGCCGATGATCTCCAGTTTCGGCAGCTGGTCGATCAGCGCCGCGTCGGTCCTCAGGCTGCCGGAGGTGGCTATGGCGCGGATCCTGTCCTTGCGCTCGGCGATGAAACCTTGCCTGTCGGCCGCTTCCCACAGGCGATGCAGCTCAAAATGCGCCTCGAGCGCACGCGCCGCGACAGGGATCGGCCCCAACAACAGGAGATCGGGTTTAGGCATGGGTCCTCCGGCGCATTCGTGACACAACTGCCCCGCGCCAAGCGTCGGCCGGCGCGGGGGAGAGGACCATAGCGGGTTTTTTGTCGCCTGCCAGCGGCCGGAACGCGCCCCTCAGTTGCTCATCAGGAAGGCCCGTGCCGCTGCGCCGTGCTCGGCCCTGAGCCGCGTCACGTCGATGCCGAGCGGCATGCCGTCGACGACTTTCCAGTTGCCGGCGATCATCACCCGGTCGGCCCGATGCGCCCCGCACAACACGAGCGCGGCAATCGGATCGCCGGCGCCGGAGAAGCGCAATTCGTCGAGCGTGAATAGCGCGAGGTCGGCTTGCCGGCCGACCGCGATGCGGCCGATGTCGGACCGCCCGATGCAGGCGGCCGACCCTTCGGTGGCCCAGCGCAGCGCGTCGAGATGGGTGACCGTGGCATCGTAGGTCAACCGATTGATCATCAGCGCGTGGCGCACGCCTTCCATCAGGTTGGAATTGTCGTTCGATGCCGAGCCGTCGACGCCGAGACCGACCGGCGAACCGGCAGCTTCCAGTTCGCGCGTCCGGCACTGGCCCGAGGCGAGCACCATGTTGGAGGTCGGGCAATGGCAGACGCCGACCCGATGCCGCCCGAGGCGCGCCACCTCGTCGTCGTTGAAATGGATGCCGTGCGCCAGCCAGACGCTGTCGTTGAGCCAGCCGACCTCTTCCAGATAGTCGACCGGCCGGCACTGGAACTGGTCGCGACAGTAGTTGACCTCGTCGACCGTCTCGCCGAGATGGGTGTGCAGGCGGCAGTTGTGCTTCAGCGCCAGCTGGCCCGCTTCGACCATCAGCTTCTTGGTGACGTTGAACGGCGCGCAAGGGGCGAGCGCCACCTGCAGCATCGAGCCGTCGCCGGCGTCGTGATAGCGGCCGATCACCCGCTCGCAATCGGCCAGGATGGTGTCGTGGTCCTGCGTCGCGCCCGCTATGGCCGTGCCGCCATCGTCCGGCGTGAGGTTCAGCGAGCCGCGGTTCAGCACCATGCGCATGCCGACGGCTCCGGCTTCCTCGGCCTGGATGTCCATGGCGCTCTCGGTGCCCGGCGGGAACAGGTACTGGTGATCGGTCGTCGTGGTGCAGCCCGACATCATCAGTTCCGTCAGCGCCAGCCGCGTCGCCAGGCGGAGATTGTCGGCATTGACGTGGCGCGCCCAGATCGGGAACAGCGCCTCCAGCCACGGAAACAGTTCCTTGTTGATCGCCTTCGGATGCGCCCGCGTCAGCGTCTGGAACATGTGATGGTGCGTGTTGACGAGGCCGGGGATGACGACATGCCGGCCGGCATCGAACACCTCGTCGATATCGGCCGGCGTCTGGCCGCTGCCGACCAGTTCGACGATTCTGGCCCCATCAACGACGACGCCGCGCTCGGCGCCTTCGGCCAGAACGGCGATCGGATCCTTCACCCATAAACGCATCGAGCCCGTCCCCCATCTTGCGACATCAATCGCATACAGTCTGCCAACCCACGGACAGCGTTTCACGATATCGGCTGACGGACGCAAGGGAAATGCCCCACTTCGCCGAAAATTGCGGCATGTGCCGCGACCTTGGGCCGGCAGTGGACGAGGGCCTGGATCCCGTCCAGCGCTTGCGAGCGATGCTGTCACATGGAGCCGGCTGACAGCTCAATCAGCGCCTTAGGCCGTTAGGAGCGCAGCAATTCGGCTGATCGACGGCTCGTCGCAGCGATTCCATCTGACGGGATCCTGCTCTAGTGTGACGTCCCCTGCGCCGCTGCGACGCACGCCCACGAGACGCCCGTGCCTCCGCTCCTATCGCTCGATCACGTTTCCAAGACCTTTCCGACCGGCACCGCGGCGCTGTCGGACATCACGCTCGACATCGCCGACGGCACCTTCGTGTCGCTGCTCGGACCGTCCGGCTGCGGAAAATCGACGCTTCTGAGGCTCGTCGCCGGCCTCGACAGTCCCACCTCCGGCACGATCGTCTGGCCGGCCTTCGCCGCGGCGGGCGAGCGCGGCCGTCCCGACATCGGCTTCGTCTTCCAGGAGCCGACGCTGATGCCCTGGGCCTCAGTCTACGACAACATCCGCCTGCCCCTGCGGCTGAAGCGCATCTCCCGATCCGGCGGCGATGCGGCCGTGCGGGAGGCGATCGAACGGGTCGGGCTCGCCGATTTCGCCGCTGCCGCGCCGCGCGAACTCTCCGGCGGCATGAAGATGCGCGTATCGATTGCCCGGGCCCTCGTTACGCGGCCCCGCGTGCTTCTACTCGATGAACCCTTTGCCAGCCTCGACGAAATCACCCGGCAGAGGCTTAACAACGACCTGATCGAGCTCTGGCGCGACGGCGGCTTCACCGTGGTTTTCGTCACCCATTCGGTGCACGAATCGGTCTTTCTGTCCGGCCGCATCGTCGTGCTGGCCGCCCGCCCCGGCCGGATTGCCGCCGATCTCGCCGTCGATGTCGCTGCTCCGCGCGACCGCGCTTTCCGTCTCAGTCCGGCCTATGCCGAGTTCTGCCGGCGCGCCTCGGATGCCCTGGTGACGGCAATGGAGATGGGCGAAGCCGATCCGGGCGACGCACCGGGCGCTTCCGGCTGAACCGAGCCGCATCGGGCCGGGACGCATAGCTGGCGGATCGGGTATCCGGCCGGCCGCGACCACGCAGGGACTGCCGATGTCACGATGATGCGCCGGCTCAGGACGGGGCAAGCAGATCTTGCTGGCGGTTCACCGCCGCATTCGCTTGCACTCCAAGCCGGACGGCGATCCGGGTGCACTTTTTTGTTTGCCGAAGCGACGCCGGCGAAGCATCTTCACGGAATTGACATGCCGCGATGTTAGGCAAGGACACATCATGGCTTTCAACTATCGAAAATCGATCACCTACAGGCTGGCCCAGGCCGCCAAGGCCCATCGCGCGCGCTCCGGAGCGCATCTGTCGCGCATCGGCCTGCATCCAGGTCAGGAGTCGGTCCTGAAGGCACTGGCCGATATCGACGGCCAGACCATGAGCCAGCTAGCGCAATCGTTGAGCGTGCAACCGCCGACGGTGACCAAGATGATCACCCGCCTGTCGGCGCAAGGTCTCGTCCGGCGTGCCGCGTCAGAGGCGGACGGGCGGCTCGCCCGCGTGCACCTGACGGAAGAGGGCCGCAACCGCATCGAGGACGTCGACACTGCCTGGAAGCGCCTCGAGAAGGAAGCGCTCGCCGGGCTGGACGACAAGGACCGCAAGCGCATTCGCCGGCTGCTGCGCGACATCGAGCGCAACCTGACCTCGGGCACCGTCGACGACGACGGCGACGACGATCTCGAGGAAGAACCCGCCGAATAGGTCGCGCCGCCACCCCAGCGCCGCCCCCTCGCACCGCCAATCCATTGGTCCGACGTCCATGCGCCCGCTTACTGCATGGTTCGCATGCAGGCTGAATACTCGTCGTCGCCGCGCGAATAGACTATTTAGCAATGAGTGATTTTGCGAGGGGATCGGCGCCGATCAGCGGCGATGTCTGGACCCCCTCCGCCGGAGCCGCCCATCCTGCGGGGCCCTGCCGGCTGAATGGCAGGTCAGACCGTGACAGTCTCCACTTTCGACACCCTCCTCGACGGGCGCTCCTTGACGGTTGCCCGGCAGCGGCTTTTTGGCATCGGCTTCATATGCCTGGCGGCCATGTGCTTCGCCGCCCTCGATTCCTCGGCCAAATGGCTGGGACGCAGCGGCTTGCCCGTGCTGGAGGTCGCCTTCATCCGCTATCTCGGCGCCTTCCTGGTCATCGCCGTCGTCATGAACCCCTGGCGAACCCCTTCTGCCTGGCGGACGGACAAGCTGTGGCTGCAGACGCTCAGGTCGCTGGCTCTCCTCGGCTCCACCATCTTCAATTTCATGGCGCTCCGGACCATGCAGCTCGCCGACGTCATGGCGATCAACTTCGTGGTCCCCTTCCTGGTGGCACTCCTGGCCGGGCCGATCCTGGGCGAAAAGGTCGCTCCCCGCCAATGGATTGCCATCGCGCTCGGCTTTGCCGGCGTGCTCGTCGTGACGCGGCCGGGCTCCAATCCGATCGATGCGGGCCTGCTGTGGACGCTCGGCGGCGTCTTGTGCAATGCCTACTACGCCATCTCCACCCGGCAGCTGTCCACCGTCGACTCCGCCGCGAGCATGCTGTTGATCTCCGCCGGTCAGGCGACCCTGCTGCTCGCGCCATCGCAGGTGGCGATCTGGGTCTGGCCGCAATCGCACCTGCAATGGATCGCCATGGGCTGCATCGGCGTCTTCGCCACCATCAGCCACTTCTTCGTCATCCGCGCCTACACGCTGGCTCCGGCTCCCGTTGTCGCCCCGTTCACCTACACGCAGATGATCTGGACAAGCCTGGCCGGCTATATCCTCTTCACCGACGTGCCAGGGTTCTATACCGTTCTCGGCGCCGCCATCGTGGTCGCCAGCGGCCTCTATCTGCTGGTCGCGGAGGCGCGGCAGGGCAACCGGATCGCCAGCCGGGTGATGCGCGACTGAGGCCGTGGGGCGCGCATGGCTGCCACGGACCGACCCGCAGCCGAGCGAGGACTTGATGCTTCCCAAACGCCAATGGCAGGAGATGACGACCGAGGATTTCCGCGACGCCGGCGTGACGGCCTGGATCGCGGTTCTGCCTGTCGCCGCCATCGAACAGCACGGACCGCACCTGCCACTCGCGACCGACCGCATCATCGCCGAAGGCTATCTCGCCCGCGTCGCCGAGTTGCTGCCCGACCACATCCCGGCAACCTTCCTGCCGCTCGCCGCCATCGGCAAGTCCGACGAGCATATCTCTTCGCCGGGCACGCTGACCCATGGCTGGGACACGCTTGCCCGTAGCTGGATCGAGATCGGCGACGCCGTGGCCCGCTCCGGGGTAAGGAAACTCGTCATCATCAACAGCCATGGCGGCAACGTCCCGATCGTCGACATCGTCACGCGGGAGCTGCGCCTCAAACACGATATGCTCGCCGTCGGCACCAACTGGTCGCGCTTCGGCTATCCCGACGGGCTCTACGACGCGCGCGAGCGCCGCTATGGCATCCACGGCGGCGACATCGAGACCTCGCTGATGCTGGCGCTGCGGACCGACCTCGTCCGATGTGACAAGATGTCGCATTTCCGCTCGCAACAGGAGAGCTTCGAACAGGAGTTCAAGCACTTGCGCGGCTACGGGCCGGTACAGTTCGGTTGGAAGACGCAGGACCTGAACCCGGCCGGAGCCATCGGCGACGCCACGCTTGCCACCGCCGCCAAGGGCGAAGCCTCGCTCGACCATGGTGCCCGGGCCTTCGTCGAGTTGCTGGACGACGTCCACCGCTTCGACCTCGCCCGCCTCTGGCAGCCCGCGGCGGGGGCGGATTGACCGCCTTCCCGCCGGGCGGCGCGATGGCGATCGCCGGCCGTGCGGACCCCGGGCGACAGCCGATGCACCGCGCGGAGGCGGCGAAATGCGCCGGTTCCGGCGATCGTCGGCAGCCTGAAGCCAACATCTGAAGTCGTCGTGCTGCGACAAATACCCTCATAGGTCGCTTATTGAAGCGCGTTCGCCGACCGTTGCGGCAACGCAACTTTAAATAACGTGGTCGCGAAATTACCGCACGATAGATCGACGATCCTGAATGTTTTGGATGAAGCGGTTGCGGAACGCAGCATCGATAGACTTGGCGTCGGCCGCCAACCTGAAATACTGTCTGTGCCGATCAGACTCCCGAAGGGTGCGGGATTGAATCGACTCGCCGCATCCAAACAGTTTACCTGGCACGACTTGCAATAATCAGGATATTCACAATTTAATATAATTATGCCGCCTCGTCGTTGACTACCGAATATGGGTCAAACAACGTTCAACTCGACTAGTCCAAAATACATATATTGCAAACAGTAACCGTTTGGTAACAGCGATTGCTTAGCCTCGCGACATCGCTGCCACACAACCCACGATTCAGTCGAGACCGTGGGCTGCTGGAAGAGTCGCACGCCGAATTGCGGACCGGCTATACGATGAAGGAGTTGTCAATTGCCTGAGTTCGGGTCCTCGCAGACGGTCGTTTCGCTACCGGCGATCCTCGACCTGAACAGCGTCGTCGCCCTCAAGGCGAGCCTGGCGGAGCATATCGATATGCCCGGCGTCCTGGCAATCGACTGCTCCAAGGTCGAACGCATCAGCACTCCGGCGATCCAGGTGCTGCTCGCCTACGCCAAATCCTCCGGTATGCACGATCGGGCCGTGCGGCTGCGCGATCCGACGGATACCGTCCGGGCAGCGTTCGACGATCTGGGATTGCACGAAGAACTGACGCGCTGGAGCGCTGCCTCATGACGAAACGCATCCTGGCTGTCGACGACTCCAAGACCATGCGCGACATGGTCTCCTTCACCCTGAAAAGTGCCGGCTTCGACGTGGTCGAGGCGGAGGACGGCGTCAAGGCGCTGAGCCTGCTGGACCGGACCAACGTCGATCTGGTCATCACCGACATCAACATGCCCAACATGGATGGCGTGACGCTGGTCAAGCACCTCCGCGCCCGCCCGTCCAACCGATCGACCCCCATTCTCATCCTGACCACCGAAGGGGGTGACGACAAGAAGGCTGCGGGCCGCGCCGCCGGCGCGACGGGCTGGATCGTCAAGCCCTTCGCCCCGGACAAGCTTCTGCAAGTCGTGGCCAAGGTCTGTCCTTGAGACCTTAGGCGGCAACATGGCCAAGGCGTACGCGCCTTAGCCGGCTCAAACATTGCTGCGGACCGGCGCCCGACGGCGTGCGTCGCATTCCAGTTCGCGTGAAGACGGACGCCTCTGACCGACCGCGGCGCGATCACGCCCCCGGACAATGGCCAGGCAGCCCGCACACAGAAAACTGACGACATCAGGCACGTCTCCCCTGGGACGCGTCAACGGCGTTCCTTGGTCTGTCCGGCCCATCCGGATGGCCGAGATTGACAGAGTGCGCCCTTCCTCGGACCACCCCGCAGACGGGTGCACACTGGATCGCGATCGATATCAAAGAGTTAGAGCGAGAGCTAGCGCGAAAACCTCACGCACTTTCGCCATCCCGCTCTAGACATGCGGACCGGCACCCGCCCTCCGGGCTAAGCAACTGGGACTGCTGACGATGACCGAAACGGCATTCGGCAAGAACGAACTCGATCGCTTCCGCACGACCTTCTTCGAGGAGTGCGCCGAGCTGATTGCCGATATGGAGGCGCGGCTTGCCGGCTCGGCCTCCCATGTCGGCGACACCGAGGAGCTCAATGCCATCTTCCGCGCCGTCCATTCGATCAAGGCCGGCGCCGGCGCCTTCGGCCTCACCCAACTCGTCGGCTTCACCCATGGCTTCGAAGCGGTGCTCGACTGTCTGCGCGACGGTCACATCGTGCAGGACGACCGCATTTCGCATGTCCTGGTCCGGGCCGGCGACGTGCTGGCCGCGCTGGTCGAAGACGCCCAGGGACGCGGCGAATTGCCGGCCGATTTCGGCGCCGACGTTGCCGAGGAATTGCAAGCGCTGCTCGAGGACCGCGGTTGCGCCGAGCACTCCCGGGCCCAGGCCGTGGCCGCGCCGGCGAGCCTGCCGACAGCGGCCAAAGCTGCATCGGCCGAACACCGCTACATCATTCGCTTCCGCCCGCTCGCCGAACTGTTCCGCCATGCCAACGAGCCGCTTCTCCTCATCCGCGAGATGAAGCGCATCGGCACGCTCGCCGTTCGCTGCGATGCGTCCGCCCTCCCCGGCCTCGATGCGCTCGAACCGGAGGACGCCTATCTCGCCTGGACGTTCGAGCTCGCGACCGACAAGCCGCGCGCTACGGTTGCGGAGATCTTCGAATTCGTCGATACCGACTGCGCCCTGGAGATCGAGGACGTCGCGGCCGTCGCCGCTGACCCGGCGTCCGCCCCGTCCGAGCCGTCCGGCGGTGCGTCCGTTGCCGGCGCCGCCCCGACCCAAGTCCACCACGACCATGGTCATGGGTCCAACGCTCACGCCGCCCATGCCGCGCCGGCGCTGAGCCCACCGGCTCAGCCAGCGGCAGCCCACCCCGCGGCAGTTCAACCGTCTCCGCCGAAATCATCGCCTGCCGGCCGCGCCGCTTCGGCCACGGCCTCGATCCGCGTCGACCTCGCCCGCATCGACCGGCTGGTCAACACCGTCGGCGAGTTGGTCATCACCCAATCGATGCTGACGCAGCAACTGATGGAGCAGGGCGGCATCGGCGCCCGCATCCTGCGCGGTCACGAGGACCTGTCGCAACTGACGCGCGAATTGCAGGAATGCGTGATGGCCATCCGCATGCAGCCGGTCAAATCGGTGTTCCAGCGCATGCCGCGACTGGTGCGCGAGGTCGCTTCCCGGCTCGGCAAGGATGTCGAACTCGTCATGCGCGGCGAGCAGACCGAAGTCGACAAGACCGTCATCGAGGAACTGGCCGACCCCCTGACCCACATGATCCGCAATGCCATCGACCATGGCATCGAGGATGCGGCGACCCGCGCCGCGGAAGGCAAGCCGGCGGTCGGCCGCATCGAACTGTCGGCCGCCCATGTCGGCTCCAACATCCTCATCCACGTCGCCGACGACGGCGCCGGCATCCACCGCGAGCGGCTGCTCCAAAAGGCGGTCGAAAAGGGCATCTTGCCGGCGAACGCCGATCTCCAGGACGCCGAGATCGACGAACTGATCTTCGCGCCCGGCTTCTCGACCGCCCAGGTCGTCACCGACGTGTCGGGGCGCGGCGTCGGCATGGATGTCGTGCGTCGCAATATCAATGCGCTCGGCGGCCGCATCCTGGTGCAGTCGACGCCCGGCCGCGGCACCCGCTTCACCCTGATCATCCCGCTGACGCTCGCCGTGCTCGACGGCATGGTCGTCGCCGTCGGCGAGGAAAAATACATCCTGCCGCTGACCAGCATCATCGAAAGCTACCGGCCCGACCGCCGCACCGTTCGCACGCTGGCCGGCGGCGGCCAGGTGGCGGCGGTCCGGGGCGAATACGTCCGCCTCGTCTACCTGTGGAAGGTGTTCAACGTGCCGGGCGCGGTGACCGAGCCGTCGAACGGCCTCGTCGTGCTGGTCGAAACGGCTTCGGGCGGCAAGATCGGCATCGTGGTCGACGAACTGATCGGCCAGCAGCAGGTGGTGATCAAGAGCCTCTTGGACAACTTCGATTCTGTCTCCGGCATCTCCGGCGCGACGATCCTCGGCACCGGCCGCGTCGCCCTGATCCTCGACATCGAACAATTGCCGATGCTGGGCGACCGTCGTCGCCGGCTGCGGCTCGACGAGGCCGGCGCCGAGACGCGCGACCAGGCTCCGATCCCGCTCGTCGCCACCGGCTGAGCACGACTTTCGGGCTCCGCGGGTACGGGCGTGCCCCGCGGCGGCCGACCGACCGAAACGCCCACGACATCGATCGGCCGGCAGATGCGGCCGATGCCGAACCAAGCGCAGACGACGCCTCCATCGGGGCGGCCGATGCATTCGGGAGATATCCGATGCGAACGAGTGAAGACCTGCCCAATCCCGCACCGACGGCGGCTTCGGCCATCGCCGCTGCCGCCGGCGAGCCGCCCAATCGAACGGTGCAGTTCATCAGCTTCCGCGTGGGCGACCAACAGTTTGCCACCGACATCATGGCGGTGCGCGAGATCAAGGGCTGGACCGACACCACGACGCTGCCGAACCAGCCCGAGTACCTGCTCGGGGTGCTGAACCTGCGCGGCACCATCGTACCGATCTACGACCTGCGCTGCCGCTTCGGATTGGGGCTGACGACCGCCACGAGAACCCATGTCGTCATCATCGTCTCGGTCATGGAACGCACCATCGGCCTGCTGGTCGACGCCGTCTCCGACATCATCACGATCAAATCGAGCGAGATCCGCCCGGTTCCCGAAATGGATCGCGCCACCACCACCAACTACTTGAGCGGCCTCATCTCGGTCGGCGACAGCATGGTCGTGCTGTTGTCGCTCGAAACGCTCTTCGCCCAGTCATCTCAATTGGATACGTCGACGCTGGCTGCGTGACGCCCGATCAACCCAGTCTCAAGGGCATCATCCCATGTCGCTGAACAAGCTCTCGCTTCGCTCCAAGATTGCGCTGATCGTCGCGCTCATGCTCATCCCGATCGGCATCCTCACCTATCAGTTCGTGTCGCAAGCCCAGACGGATGTCGTGGCGGCACGGCACGAACTCGCCGGTCTCGAATACGAAACCGGCATCTGGGCCGCCGCCTCGTCGGTCGGCGCCGCCGCTTCCGACGGCACCACCATTCCGGCGAGCGTCATGCGGCCGATCGTCGATCTGGCCGCCCTTGGCGCCCGCTACGACCAGAGCTTCAATGCCGTGGCCAAGGCCCGAACCCTCAACGACCGGCTCGCCGGCCTCGGCTGGCCCAATCAGGCCATCCCGCGCGACTCCGACGTTTCGTCCGTATTCGATGCCGCCAAGAACCTGATGAACGCCGTATCGGACGGGTCCCACCTCACGCTCGATTCCGAAATCGCCACGTTCTACATCGGCCAGGCGCTCACCAGCCATCAGCCCGCGCTGCTCGGCGAGGCCGGCAAAGCCATGGCCACCATCGCCCGGATCGAGTCCAAACAGACCGTCTCCACCGCCGAACAGGCGCACCTGCTCCTCTACTTCAGCGACTTCCGCAAGACGGCCAAGGAGGTGGACAATCACTACCTGAGCGCGTTCGCCGACGACACGAGCGGCAAAGTGAAAGCCATGCTCGAGTCCGACGTCAGCGCCCTGCGCGACGCCTGCGACCGGCTCTACGACGAGGCCACCAAGCTGTCCGACTACATCGAGAAGAACGGCAAGCTGGACGGATACAATCTGACTGCCTTCGTCAACGCCCGCGTCGCGGCCGGCGCGACCGATCGCGCCCTGTGGAAGAGCGGTGCCAATGCGCTGCACGTGATGCTTGAGGACCGCATCGCCTCGACCAACACCAACTTGTTGCTGATGATCGGCCTGTCCGCCGGCGTGCTGCTCGCCGCCCTGGGGCTCGCCGTCTACATCGGCTGGAACACCGCCCGCTCGTTCGCCCGCATGATCGCGACCATGGACAAGGTTCGCCAGAACGACTTCTCCGTCGTCGTCCAGGGCACCGAGCGGTCGGACGAGGTCGGCCAGATCGCTCGCGCGGTCGAAGTCTTCAAGGCCAACGGCCTCAAGGTCGCCGAGTTGACCGCCAACTATCGCGGCCAGGTCGACGCCATCCGCCGCGCCCAGATCGTCGCCGAATTCTCTCTCGACGGCACCTTCCTCGACGCCAACGACAACTACATCGCGCTGTTCGAAGTGCCGCTCGCCGAAATCGTCGGCCAGCACCATTCGACGACGGTCGATACCGCCCACCGCAACACGCCGGAATACCGCACGTTCTGGGAGCGACTGGCGCGTGGCGAACACATCGCCGGCATCTCCAAGCGCACCACCCGCACCGGCAAGGAAGTCTGGGTTCAGGGCAACTACAACCCGATCCTCGGTCTCGACGGCAAGCCATACAAGGTCGTCGCCTATGCGACCGACATCACCGCACAGAAGATGTCCAACGCCAATTTCGAGGGACAGATCGCGGCAATCGGCAAGGCGCAGGCCGTCATCGAGTTCGACCTTGACGGCAAGGTCTTGACGGCGAACCAGAACTTCCTCAATGCGGTCGGCTATTCGCTGAACGACGTCGTCGGTCAGCACCATTCGATGTTCGTCGATCCCGCCTATCGTCAGACGTTGGAATATCGGATGTTCTGGGAAAAGCTCGGCCGCGGCGAGTACGATGCCGGCCAGTACAAGCGGATCGGCTCCGGCGGCAAGGTCGTCTGGCTGCAGGCGAGCTACAATCCGATCCTTGACTTGAACGGCAAGCCCTACAAAGTGGTCAAGTACGCCACCGACATCACCGAACAGGTCAAGTCCGCCCACGTCCTGCAATTGGCGGTCAAGGAGACCCAGGACGTCGTCGCCGCGGCCAAGGGCAACGACCTGTCGCTGCGCATCCCGCTCGACGGCAAGTCGGGTGACATCGAGCACCTCTGCGCCGGCGTCAACGGCCTTCTCGACACCATGACCACGGTCATTTCGGAGATGCTCTCGGCTTCGGCCACCATCACCTCCGCCGTCTCCGAGATCACCGCCGGCACCAACGATCTCAGCGAGCGGACCGAGAAGCAGGCCTCCAGCCTGGAAGAGACCTCGTCTTCGATGGAGGAGATCGCCACCACCATCCGCCAGAACGCCGACAACGCCCAGCAGGCCAACCAGCTCGCCATCAACGCCCGGTCCGTGGCGTCGGAAGGCGGCCAGGTGGTGGCGCGCGCCGTCGACGCCATGTCGAAGATCGAATCCTCGTCCCGCAAGATCTCCGACATCATCGGCGTCATCGACGAGATCGCCTTCCAGACCAACCTCCTCGCCCTGAACGCCGCAGTCGAGGCGGCAAGGGCAGGCGATGCGGGACGCGGCTTCGCCGTCGTCGCCTCCGAAGTGCGCTCGCTCGCCCAGCGCTCGTCCGAGGCCGCCAAGGACATCAAGGCCCTGATCGTCGAGAGCGGCGGCCAGGTCAAGGACGGCGTAACCCTCGTCAACGATGCCGGTTCGTCGTTGCACCAGATCGTCGACAGCGTGAAGCGGGTGACCGACATCGTCTCCGAGATCGCCGCGGCCTCGAAGGAACAGGCCATCGGCGTCGAGGAGATCAACAAGGCCGTCGCGCAGATGGACGAGATGACGCAGCAGAACTCGGCCCTGGTCGAGGAGAATGCCGCTGCCTGCCGCATGTTGCAGCAGCAGGCCGAGGACATGAGCCAGCGGATGTCGGGCTTCGACGTCGGCGACGCGCATGTCTCGACGCCAGCGGCGGCCCCATCCAGGCCCGTCGCCGACCTCGCCCATCGCCGACCGCCGCAGCGCGACGCCAAGCCGACGCCGACCCGCGCGCCGGTGAAGAAAGTCGCCAACGGGCGTGGGCCGCAGCGCATGCAGTCGGACCTCAAGGCCGCCTTCGAGACCGATGCCGATTGGAAGGAGTTCTGATCGGCCCGGATCTGATCGGCCCGGAGCATCTCGCGATTGGATCGGTTCGTCCGCCCGACAAGAGATGCCCCGCGGTTCCCCAAGTCGAGCGTGCTCCAGACGTCCGGATTGCCGCGATCCGACCGGAACACGCTCCAGCCGCCGCCGGCGACACCCCCGCCCCAATCGTCGCCGGCGGCGGGAAATTCCGCCCCCCAGTAACCGCTTCGCCAGGCCAACGTCACAGCCAGCGACCCGGAGGTGCCCGTTGATCGACGCCGTCAGCCATATGACCCCGCCCGTCTGCCGGCCCGACGCCGGTGTGGAGTTTCCGTTCCGCGAGAAGGAGTTCCGCTTCATCGCCGAGCTGATGCACGCGACCACCGGCATCAAGCTCAACCCCAGCAAGATGAACATGGTCTACGCGCGGCTGGTGCGCCGGCTGCGCGAACTCGACCTGTCCTCCTTTTCCGCCTACTGCAACCTGTTGCGCGGGCCGGACGGCCAGGAGGAGATGAGCCATCTCTTCAACGCGCTCACCACCAATCTCACCCGCTTCTTCCGCGAGCCGCACCATTTCGATCACTTGCGCGACGTCGTGGTGCCAGCGCTTGTCGCTCGCGCCAGCCGATCCCGCCGCATCCGCATCTGGTCGGCCGGCTGCTCCTCCGGCGAGGAACCCTATTCGATCGCCATGGTACTGGCCGAACAGATCCACGATCTCGACGCCTGGGACGCCCGCATCCTGGCGACCGACCTCGATTCCCACATGCTGGCGACCGGCGCCGGCGGCGTCTATTCCCTCGGCGCGGCAGTCGATATCGGCGGCGGCCGGCTCAATCGACATTTCGTCAAGGCCGGCGTGAACCTGCGCGTCGACGAGCGGCTCAGGCGCCTGATCGCCTTCAAGCGGCTGAACCTCGTCGATCCCTGGCCGATGAAGGGTCCGTTCGACGCCATCTTCTGCCGCAACGTGATGATCTATTTCGACGCGCCGACCAAGGTGGGTCTGGTCCGGCGCCTCTCGGGGCTGCTGTCCCCCGGCAGCTGGTTCTATGTCGGCCATTCCGAATCCTTGTTGGAACCCGGTTCCAACCTCGTGCCGGACGGCCGGACCGTCTACCGAAAGGACATGGCATGCCACTGAGCTGCCGCTACGCCCCGCTCGCGCCCAAGCCCGACCACGGCGCCGGTGCCGTTCGGTTTCACCGCCAGTTCGACCACCGCTATGGCGCCCAGATGGTGCGCGTATTGCCGGGCGACTTCTACGTGACCGATGCGCCCGACGAGATGATCGTTACGGTTCTCGGCTCCTGCGTCGCCGCCTGCGTGCGCAATCCCTGGAACGGCTTCGGCGGGCTCAATCATTTCCTGCTGCCGGCCGGATTGCTGGACGAAGGCGAAGACGACGACCGCGGCCTGCGTTACGGCGATTTCGCCATGGAGGCCCTGATCAACGCGGTGCTGAAGTCCGGCTGCCAGCGCCAGGAACTCGAGATCAAGCTGTTCGGCGGCGCCGATGTTCTCGGCGGCATCTCGCAGGTCGGATCCAAGAACGCGGAGTTCGCGATTGAATACCTGCGCAACGAGGGGCTCGAACCCGTCGTCTCGGATCTCGGCGGCCGCAGCGGCCGGCGCATCCACTATTGCCCGACGACCGGCAAGGTGCAGCGGCTGTTGCTGCAGCGGCGCATCGAATTGGAAGTCGTCCGCGACGAGGCCTTCTATGCCTCGCGGATCGCCAACGCGCCGATCGAGGGGACCATCGAATTGTTCGAGTGACGAAGGAAACGACAAAATACCGGGAATGCCGCAGGGAAATATCGAGAATTTGCAATGAGTGAAGCCTCCGTCAACTAATTGCGCTGAAACTTGCTGCAGGTCCCGCCGATGCAGTCCTCGTGCGAATTCACGGTTGACTAGACAAGTCTTCGAGAGGAGCAAGACGATGATCATCCGCGCGGTCGCGGCCACGCTCGAAAACCATCCGGTCACCGCGATTCAGTGGTCGCGCGCGTTGTCGGCCGGCACCCCGGGTTCCGCGATGCAGCATCGCCTTTCACGCCCAGATAGGCACGCCGCACCATGCTGAAACCGAGAATCAAGGTGCTGGTCGTCGACGATTCCTCGCTGATGCGGCAGATGCTGTCCGAAATGCTAGCGTCCGATGCCGGTATCGAGGTGGTCGGCACCGCCTCCGATCCGCTGATCGCGCGCGAGCGCATCAAGGCCGCCAATCCCGACGTCATAACCCTCGACATCGAGATGCCGCGCATGGACGGGCTGGAGTTCCTGTCGAAGCTGATGACGCTCCGGCCGATGCCCGTGGTGATGATCTCGTCGCTGACGCAACACGGCGCCGAGGCGACGGTGCGCGCGCTCGAACTGGGCGCGGTCGATTTCGTCACAAAGCCGTCGAACGATCTTGTCGGCCAATTGCCCGCCTTGCGCGACGAGATCGTCGCCAAGGTCAAGGCGGCGGCCTCGGTGCGCGTGCGCCAGCGCGACCTTGCTGCCGAAGCCGGCCGACGCACCCGCCTGACCTTCGGACCCGGCTACCGCGCCTCCGACCGCATCCTCGCCATCGGCGCCTCCACCGGCGGCGTCGAAGCGATCACCGCCGTCATCGCGCAGTTGCCGGCCAACGCCCCCGGCACCGTCATCGTGCTGCACATGCCGCCGAAGTTCACTCTGAGCTTCGCCCAGCGGCTCGACGGGCTCGCCGCCATGCACGTGACCGAGGCCGTCGACGGCGCGCGGGTGATCCCCGGCCATGCCTTCATCGCTCCGGGCGGCCGTCACATGCGCCTCTCCCGCTCCGGCGGCCAGCTCGCCTGCCGCATCGGCGGCACCGACCGGGCCGGCGGCCACTGCCCCTCGGTCGACGTGCTGTTCCGCTCGGTGGCCGAGGCGGCCGGACGCAACGCCGTCGGCCTGATCCTGACCGGCATGGGCAAGGATGGCGCCAATGGCCTTCTCGACATGCGTCGCGCCGGTGCCCGCACCCTCGGCCAGAACGAGGCGAGTTCGCTCGTCTACGGCATGCCGCGCGTCGCCTTCGAGATCGGTGCGGTGGAGGAACAGGTCGACCTCGCCGAGGCGGCCGCTCGCCTGCTGGGGCTGGCCGGCGCCGACGATTCCCCCGGTTTGGCACCGCTTTCGCCTCTCCCGCCGCTTGACGCCATCGGTGAAGCTAGAACCTGAGCGAAAGGACCTCCCATGGCCGATCGAACCGCCGTTGCCCGGTTGAGCCCACGGGGCGATGTCCCGCCAGCCCGCCTCGGCACGATCGCCGATGCCGCCGAGATGATCCGGCAGCGCCTCAGGCTCGATCAGGCGCAGAGCCAGGCGCTTGATGGATTGGTGGCCGAGATCACGTCGGTCTCCGACCTGGTGGAGACGAATGTCGACGATCTCTCCAAACGCTTCCGCAGCATCTCCGATCTCGCCCGTGCCCAGGCCGGCACGATCAGCCATCTCATCGCGACCATGCCCGATGCGACCAACGGCAATGGCGATGGCCGCCTGCCGCTCGAGGCGATCACGGCGGAAGTGGGCGAATCCTTCTCCGACCTCGTCTCCAAGATCGTCTATCTGTCGTCGCGCGGCATCTCGACGGTCCACACGCTCGACGACGTCATCCTGGAATTGAAGTCGATGCACCGGATCCTCGCCGACATCGACAAGATCAACCGCCAGACCAATCTTCTGGCACTCAACGCCAAGATCGAGGCGGCGCGGGCGGGCGATGCGGGCGCGGGCTTTTCCGTCGTGGCCGACGAGGTCCGGCAATTGGCCAAGACCGTCGATGCCATGTCGGCGCATCTGAAGGAAAAGGTGATGTCCGTCTCTGACGGGCTCGACAAGAGCTACACGCTGCTGCGCGAGATCGCGGCGCTCGATCTTTCTGAGCAGAACCTGCGGGCGAGCGCCCATATCAACGACATGATGCAGACGATCGTCTCCCAGCACGCCACGTTCTCCGATGCGCTCAACACCTCCGGCACGATGACGCGCCGCATTTCCGACGATATTGCCGGCGCCATCGTCGCCATGCAGTTCCAGGATCGGGCCAAGCAGCGGCTCGCCGATGTCGCCAAGGCAATGACCCACATCTCCAACTCCATCGAAACGGATTCCGCCGAGTTGAGCCAATCGCTGCAAACCGGCCAGGTGATCGAATCGACCGCGGTCGAGGAATGGATCGACCGTCTGCTGCATTCGACCACGCTCGAAGAAATCCGCCATCGCCTCAATGTGGCGCTGCGACCGGGCGACACAGCCACAACCGCCGCCACAACCGCCGGCGACAACAATATCGAATTGTTCTGATAGGCTTGAACGAGCGAGGGAACTCCGATGGACATCCGCACGACCACCGATGGATCGACGTTCCAGGCGCACATGAGCGGTCGCCTGTCGTTCTCCGATCATCAGGCCTTCCGCGTCCTGATGCAGGACATCGAGAAGTCGAAGGCCAAGGCCTGCGTTTTCGACCTCAGCCAGCTGACGTCGGTCGATTCCTCCGGGCTCGGCATGTTCATCATCGCCGCCGAGGCCGCCAAGTCCGGCAATTGGCATCTGACGCTGAAAGGCGCCACCGGTCAGGTCAATCAACTGCTGTATCTCGCCAAATTCGACAAGCTGCTGACGCTCGTCGGCTGACGCCGCCGCGCCGGAGCGGGCACCCTCCGTCCGCCCTGCCGCCGCCATTCCCGGGGCTTCGCCGGCGCGCCGGTGACGCGACCGAAAGGATTTCAGCCGATAGTTCGGCGAGGTGCGCTCTGCTCGACGCGCCGCATGAATTGAGCGGGTTGCCACGTGTTGCTCGACGCACATCCATCCGATGTCTCCTCGGCGAAGCTGCCCTCCTTCAAGGATTGCACGATCCACGCCGATGCGCGCGTCCTCATCGTAGACGACAGCGCGACGATGCGCGGGCTGATCGCCTGGCACCTGAAGTCGGTCGGGCTGACCAACCTCGCCTTCGCCCAGGACGGAATTGCTGCGCTCGCCGCCGCCGAGGCGGTGACCCCGGATCTGGTGATCGCCGACCTCGCCATGCCGAACATGGACGGCTTCGAGCTTTGCCGCCGGCTTCGTGCCGATCCGCGCACCGCCGACGTGCCGATCCTGATCCAGACCGGTTCCGACCAGAACGAGGACCGGGCCCGTTCGTTCGAGGTCGGTGCCTCCGACCTGATCGCCAAGCCGATCGAAAGCCGCGAGATGATCGCCCGCGTCCGCGTCCATCTCGAGCGCCGCTCGCTGATCAACCATCTGCAGGAATATCAGCGCCGCATGGAGGCCGAGCTGACGCTGGCGCGCTCGATGCAGCATTCGCTGTTGCCCGGCCCGGGCATCATCGGTTGGCTGAAGCGCCAGCTGCCGATCGACATCGCCAGCACCTACGCGCCGTCGATCGATCTCGGGGGCGACATCTGGGGCCTCGAGTCGCTCGGGCATAGCCGGATACGACTCTACTCGGCGGATTTCACCGGCCACGGCGTCGGCGCCGCGTTGAACACCTTCCGCCTGCACACATTCCTCGCCTCCGGTGCCGCCGAAGCCGAAGATCCGGCCGAGTGGCTTGCCAAGATCAACGAATTCCTGTGCTCGATCCTCGACGTCGGCCAGTTCGCCACGGTGTTTGCCGCAGTCGTCGATCTTGCCGCCGGCGACATCGCCTATTCGCTCGCCGCATGCCCGGCACCGCTGTTGCGCACCGGCAGCACCGCTCCGTTCCAACTGCTAAGCGGTGCCGGCTACCCCGTCGGCATCACCCGCGCTGCCGACTACGAGACCGTCCGGGCACCGTTCCCGCCCGGCTCGATGCTGGTCCTCTACAGCGACGCGCTGATCGAAACGCCCGATCCACCCGATGCGATCCTGTCGCCCGAGCGGCTCGGCGACTGCCTCTCAGGCGTGCTGTCGGTGGATGCCGCGATCGAGACGATGCTCGCCCCATTGCGCCAGCCGCATGTGCCGCCGCCGACGGACGACCTCACCGTCGTCGCGCTCAGCCACCGCGGTGCCGCCCAATGACCGCGCCGACCGCCGCCGGCCGCCCAAGACCAGACGAGCCCGGCCCGCATCCGGCCGCTCCGTCGCCGGCTGGGCCGCAGCTCAGCGCCATCCGGGATTTCCTCGCCAGCCATGTGTCGGGCATCGGCACCATCCTCAATGGGGTGTTCATGATCCGCACCCACGAGCAGGCGGAACACCTCTCCGCCATGCTCGCCTGCCAATGTCCGGATCCGATGCGCGCCGCGGCCGGCATCTGGGAACTGGTCTCCAACGCCATCGAGCACGGCAATCTCGCCATCTCCTATGACGACAAGACGGACCTGCTGAAGGCCGGAAGCTTCGCCGCCGAGATCGCCCGGCGACAGGCCGCGGAGCCGTTTGTCGCACGCCAGGTGCGCGTCGAGTTCGAGCGCGGCGATGCCGCAGTGGTGCTGACGATCACCGACGAAGGCGATGGCTTCGACCATCACCTCTATCTCGACTGCGACGCGACCGGCGACCGCCCGAACGGGCGCGGCCTCTATGTCGCCAGCCACTACGCCTTCGACGACCTGACGTTTCTCGGCAAGGGCAACTGCGTCCGCGCCATCATGCGGGGATGACGATGTTGGAATTGACGCTAGTCGCGTGTCTCCTCGCCGCCGGCACCGGCTTTGCCGCCTGCCTCTACGCCTGTCGTGCCAGGTCGAGCCTCAATCTGGTCTGCCGCCGCATCGTCGCGGCCGAAGCCGAGCGCGACGCCGTCAGTGCATCGGCCGCCCAGTCGGCGGAAGAATCGGCGGCGCGCAGCACGTCCGCCCTCAACGAGGCACAATCGCAGCTCGAACAGTTCATCGCCTTCGCCCCCGCCTCGATCGCCATGATCGACCGCGACCTGCGCTTCGTCGCCCACACCCGGCGCTTTGCCACCGAATGCGGCTTCGACCGCCATGATCTCGCCGGCTGGCATGTCTCCGACATCCTGCCCTCGCTCGGCCTCGACTGGCCGGCAGCGCTGGCCGAATGCATGGCCGGCTCGCTCGACCGCCGCGACGAGAAGCTGCTGGAACTGCCCGGCGGCGCGACGCGATGGATCCTGTGGAAATTGCGCCCCTGGCACGCAGCCGACGGCAGCCCGGCCGGGCTGATGCTGATGACCAAGGACATCACCGAGCGCAAGGCCATGATGCTCCAACTGTCCCGCGCGCTGTCGAGCGCCGAGGCCGCCGCCCGGGCCAAGGCCGATTTCCTCGCCACCATGAGCCACGAGCTGAGAACGCCGCTGACCGGCATCATCGGCATGGCCGAAAGCCTGCTGGCCGACAGCACGCTGGCTCTGTCGCCTGGGCATCGCCAGATGATCGACATGCAGCGCCGCTGCGGCACCGACCTGCTGACGATCGTCAACGATATCCTCGACTTCTCCAAGGCGGATTCCGGCCATCTGCAGCTGGAGGCGATCCCTGTCGGCATCAGGGATCTGGTGGAAAGCTCGCTCGCCACCATCGCCCCGGCCGCCGAAGGCAAGTCGATTGCGACCGAGCTGACGATCGACCCCGCCCTTCCCGATGCGATCGCCGGCGATCCAGTGCGGCTGCGTCAGATTCTGCTGAACTTCCTGTCGAATGCCGCCAAGTTCACCCCTGTCGGCGGCCACATCGGTTTGGCCGTGTCGCCGAGCGGCGGCGGCATCCGCTTTTCCGTCTCCGATACCGGCGTCGGCATTTCCCCCGACGCGCTGCCGCATCTGTTCACCCGCTTTTCCCAGGCGGACGCCTCCACCAGCCGCCACTACGGCGGCACCGGACTGGGGCTGGCCATCTGCCGCCAGATGGTCGAATTGATGAACGGATCGATTGAAGTCGAGAGCGAGCCTGGCATAGGCTCGACCTTCTCCTTCACCATCCCGATCCGGCCGGCGGCGCAACAGCCCCAGACGCCGGTTGCCCTCGCCCCAGTGGTCCAGGCCCAGCCGGCCGCTCCCACCGATGCCGCGGCAGCACCGCCGGCAGTCGGACGTCCGGCCGTCGCTCGCCACATCCTCGTTGCCGAAGACAATGGCACCAACCGGCTCCTCGTCTCCAAGATGCTCGAAAAGCAGGGATGCCGCGTCAGCCTTGTCGCCGACGGCCGCGCCGCGGTCGAGGCCGTCACCCGCCCCGGCGCCGAGCGCTTCGACCTCGTACTGATGGACATCCATATGCCCATCATGGACGGCGAAGAGGCGACACGGCAGATCCGTGCGTGCGAAGCCGGACGGCGGACGCCGATCGTCGCACTGACCGCCAATGCCTTCAGCGAAGACATAGCTCGCTATCGGGCGCTCGGCATGGACGACCACATCGCCAAGCCGATCGACTGGCCGCTGCTGTTCTCCACCCTCGACCGGCTCGCCAACGCCTCGGTGGGCATCGACGACCTGCCAGTCCTCGACCACCATACGCTCGCCGAACTCCGCTCCATGTTCGGCGCCGACGCGGCCCAGGAACTGGTCGACCTGTTCGCCGTCGAGCTCGAATCCCGCACCGCTGCGCTCTCCGGCACCGCCGCAGCCGCCGCCCTCGCCGTCGAAGCTCACGCGCTCGCCTCTGCCGCCAAGAGCATCGGCTGTGCCGAACTGTCGCGTCGGTGCAAGGAGTTGGAGCGCAAGATCACCGCCGGCAGCGACGATATCGGCACCGAACTGGCCGCCATCCTGGCCGCCGCCGCCCGCGCCGGCGATGCCATCCGCCGCGAAGCCGGACAGATCGGGGCAGCTGCTTGACGAGCGGCCGCCCGATTGGGGATCGCGGCGATTAAGGCGCCGGCCGACCAGTTGGAACGAGACCGGCGCTCTATCTTTTTGTTTGAGCATCGGAATCGACCCGGAACCGGCTCCCGCTTCCAGGTCCGAGGCTCTAAGCTCTGCGATGCATAGATTTGCAGGTGTCGCCGACCGGCGAGCAGTTGCCGAGTCGCACGTCACGTCCGAAATATAACATTCTGATTCATGAACGTAATTTCGGCGTCGCCGAACCGGCGTCTACCCGAAATAGACGGTCGTGGCGGCAGATAGCAGTTCCGCACAGACATCCAATTCGCCGTCCACACTGACCATCCGGCCGAACAGTGCTGCCACTCACGTTGGCTTAACGTTCTCGCAATATTTACAGCTCGTTAAGAAATCAAATGGTAGATGATCTTCCCAAGAGTTAGAATCGATGCAGGTGCTTGATTCGCCGCTGTTCAAGTAGGCGGCAAGCATATCGATCGGGGTATAGCCGGAAGTCCGGAATAATGACGATGGTCGACAGCACGATCGCAGCGGCGGTTGGCATGGATCGGCCGCTCATGCAGTCCAGGCAGCCGAGCTATCCAGTACCGGCCCCGCGTCTGCCGCCGGCAACCGACTTTGTCGGTCGCGCTGCGGGGGGCCGATCGGTTGCAGTGTGCAGTTGCGTCCACGGTAGCTAGCCCGGGCCGGGCATTAAAGTCGGCGCGCCGCATGGTGTCGCACGGTCAATACCTGGTTCGATCAGAACGCAATGTCCGCAGCATAGTCCCGAGGGCGTCAAGCCTAACCGGACAAGGATATGCGCGAGACAAAAAGTCTGGAATATTGTGACGTGCTTCGTCGGCGCGACAATACTCTAAGACGACCTGCACAGGCAGAGCCATGACGGAAGACGTCATCACCCACCGGCCAACGCTTTCCACCTACGAAGAAATCGATGCGGCGCTCAACTGGCTGCGTCGCTACACCAAAAGCAAGACTGAACTGTGCACGATGCTCGTGCAGTACTACGCCGTCGACCTCGACATGCTGGCCAACAGGCTGCAGCACTGACGACCCGGCGACGCGAGCGCCGATGACTCTCCGGCCGCCGCGGTGCGCGGCGAGCGACCGAGGTTGCCTCTCGGCGTGACGATCAGTTGACCGCGACTTTGCGCGCCAGAACATCCGCCAGGAGATCGAGGTCGACCCGGTACCATGCCGCCAGCAGGCGCCATGCCTCCGTCGTCGAACTGCAACGGTCGAGCGCCCATTCGACTGCCGCTTCCACGGCGGCTTCGTCATCCAGCGTGGCACGCTCCGCTTCGCAGAAACTTTCCACTTGGTACTCCCAACTGACCATGCCCCAACACAACGGGGCGCCGCGCCGACCGTCGGTCACCGCAGCAGGATTCCACGCCAGCAGCGCGCTCCCCGGCCGACCGCCCAAGGCGATCGACCTTCAAGCTGATCCGCTGTCCAATCAAGAGGTTAGACCGCTGATTCAGCTGTCGCACGCTTCCATGCGACGGCACGGCGCTCCACCACTATTGACACAACCGCCAACACCTTTCTCCCGGTCCACACAGACGGAGGCCGTTCGGAAGGTGGCGTAACTGAGCACCGAATATTGACGACAGAGTGACAGATTTGGCAATCCGCTTTGTAGATATTGGGTTAAGACGCGTGCAGATGCACTCGCCTTCCAGTTACATTCGCAATGATGCTTATGCGATCCTGCCGAAGTATTCGATCCGCTGGCCGTCCCCAACAGATCCGCTTCAGCGCCGCTTGGCGGTTACCTCGATTTCGATCTTCATCTCGGGCTTGACCAGACCGCAGACGATCATCGTCGCCGCCGGTCGCACCTCGGCGAAATACTGGCCGACGAGCGGAAACACCGCGTCCATAGAACTGGCATCGGTGATGTAGTAGACGGCGCGGACGACGTCGGCGAGATCGAAGCCGGCCTCGGCGAGCGCTCGTCCGATGGTCTCCATCGCGTTGCGCGTCTGGTCCTCGACCGCATCGGGCATCGTCATGGCAGCATAATCGTAGCCGGTGGTGCCCGACACCCAGGCCCAGTCGCCGTCGACGACTGCGCGGGAATAGCCGGCGACCTTTTCGAACGGCGAACCGGTAGAGATCAATTGACGCGTCATGCCATCCTCAGCAGAAAACGGCCCGGCCGGTCATGCCGCCGGGCGCACGAATACAGCAAGCCGGCTGCGGCTCACGCCCAGGGTTGCTCAGCCGAATGGCGCTTCTCGTAGGCCGAGATCGCCGTTTCCTTCCCGAGCGTCAGGCCGATGTCGTCAAGCCCGTTCAACAGGCAATGCTTGCGGAACGGATCGACGTCGAAGGCGATCGAGCCGCCGTCCGGCCCCTTGATGGTCTGGCTGTCCAGATCCACCGTCAGCGTGGCGTTTGCCCCGCGGCTGGCGTCGTCCATCAGCTTCGCCAGATCTTCGGCCGAGACCTTGATCGGCAGGATGCCGTTCTTGAAGCAATTGTTGTAGAAGATGTCGGCGAAGCTGGTCGAGATGACGCAGCGGATGCCGAAGTCGGCAAGCGCCCAGGGCGCATGCTCGCGGCTCGAGCCGCAGCCGAAATTGTCACCCGCCACCAGCAGTTGCGACTTGCGATAGGCGGCCTGGTTGAGAATGAAGTCCGGCTTCTCGCTGCCATCCTGGTTGAAGCGCATTTCGAAGAACAGGCCGCGCCCGAGCCCGGTGCGTTCGATCGTCTTCAGGAACTGCTTGGGGATGATCATATCGGTGTCGATATTGACGATCGGCAGTGGCGCCGCCACACCCGTCAACGTCGTGAACTTATCCATTTCGATCCCTCCTGAGTGCGAGGATGGCTGAATAGCGCGTTTCTGCCCGACGATGAAGGGGTATTTGACGGGCGGCGGCCGGGCTTGCCAAGCCAGCTTCGTCAACCAACTGAAAGACGGCGCGCGGAAACCGTTGCGAAAGCCGATCGGCTGGTGTCCTGTTGACCGACGTTCGACCCTGCCGCCGCGGCGGCATTGAGGAGATCAAATTCGTGCTTCTCGAACTGGAATTGGGCGCTGCCCTGATCGTGCTGGGGCTCCTCATCGCCATCTGGCAGTATTTCCGCGGGCGATCCGGCATCGCCACCCACGGCAAGGTCGCCCGCATCGATGCGACCGACAAGAAGTCGCCGTTGGGCGAAGCCAAGCTCACCATCCGCTTTGTCGACGGCGAGGGCGCCCTGCGCTTCTTCTCCGCTTCGGTTCGCGGCACGCGCTACAGCGTGAGTGACGACATTCCGGTGCGCTATTCGGCGAAGGACCCGGGCAACGCCCGGGTCGACGAGGGCGCCGCCAAATGGGTGCGCCCGCTGGTCGTCGCCGTGGTCGGCCTGTTCCTGATTGGCGCCGGGTTATTGAAGTAGTCCCGCCTACCGCTCCGCACGCGATGGCGGCAACGGCGCCACGCCGGCGAACGACAGCGGCGGCACCTTTCGATGCCGCCGCCCAAGCAAGTCCGGGACCGATGCGATCACGCCGCCTTTTGCGCCTTCGGCGTGATGAGCTTGCGGTTGATCAGCACTTCGGCGATCTGCACGGCGTTCAACGCCGCGCCCTTGCGCAAATTGTCGGAGACGCACCAGAACGCCAGCCCGTTCTCCACCGTCGCGTCCTCGCGGATGCGGCTGATGTAGGTGGCGTCCTCGCCCGTCGCCTCGTAGGGCGTGGCATAGCCACCGGGTTCGCGCTTGTCGATCACCAGGCAGCCGGGCGCCTCACGCAGGATGTCGCGGGCTTCGTCCGCCGTCACCGGGTTCTCGAATTCGACGTTGACGGCTTCCGAGTGGGAGATGAACACCGGCACGCGCACGCATGTGGCGGTCAGCTTGATCTTCGGATCGAGAATCTTCTTGGTCTCGACCATCATCTTCCACTCTTCCTTCGTGTAGCCGTCCTCCATGAACACGTCGATATGCGGGATGACATTGAAGGCGATGCGCTTGGGGAACTTCTTCACCTCGATCGGATCGGTGACGAAGACGGCGCGCGTCTGGGTGAACAGTTCGTCCATCGCTTCCTTGCCGGCGCCCGACACCGACTGATAGGTGGAGACGACGACGCGCTTGATCTTGAACTCGTCGTGCAGCGGCTTCAGCGCGACGACGAGTTGCGCGGTCGAGCAGTTCGGATTGGCGATGATGTACTTCTTCTTGAACCCGACGATGGCGTCGGCGTTCACTTCCGGCACGATCAGCGGCACGTCGGCGTCGTAGCGCCAGGCCGAGGAATTGTCGATGACGACGCAGCCCTTGGCAGCGATCTTCGGCGACCATTCCTTCGATACCGCCCCGCCCGCGGACATCAGGCAGATGTCTGTGTCGGTGAAGTCGTAGTTGTCGAGCACCTTGGTCTTCAGCGTCTTGTTGCCGAACGAAACCTCGGTGCCGAGCGAACGGGAAGAGGCGAGCGCCACGACTTCCGACGCCGGAAATCCGCGCTCGTCGAGGATCTCGAGCATCTCGCGGCCCACATTTCCGGTGGCACCGACCACAGCAACCTTGTAACTCATTGGAAAGCCTCTAGCCTTGTCTTTTCGCTCCCCCGGCTTCGGACCGAGTGGCGGCAACAAGCCGCTCGTTCGGTCCGCCTGGCCCTCTCCTCCCCGCCGGGAGAGGGCACGGGGAAAAGGGGCAGGCTCAGCCGGCGGTTTTCGCCGCCGTCGTCGCGGTCGTTTTTGCCGTCGCAGTGACGCGATCGGTGAACGACAGATCGATGCGCGTTGGCATGACGACCGACATGACGGATGCCCCAGGATCGGCGCGGACGGAACTGCCTACGCCCGGCGACCGCGGACGAGCGATTTCGCCCGTTCCACGCGCCAGATGAGACGGAGCCTCACGAGCAGCGAAAAGTCAAGCCGCAATGCTGCGAGGTCAGGGCTATCGCGCCTGGGCGAGGACGGCCATGCCCGGCATCTGTGGTTTTGGTTTGGTCGTTTGGACGGGCGGCCGGACCGGCGCTGAACCCGCTCTGCCGACGCGCATGTTCTGCCCGTGTTGTCAACGGCGTGCAGATATGGCGCCACGGCGATCGTCAACGCCAGGGGCCATTCCTATATACGCACCTCGCCGTACTCCCGCCGCTTCGACCATGCCCGCAGCGGACCGAGCCGGATCCTTGTCGCTACGATTGCGGAGGCCTCGATGGCCGCACTTTCCATCCTCGATCTCGTCCGTGTCACCGAAGCCACCGATGCGCGCGGCGCCCTCGACAACGCGCGCGAACTCGCCGCCCGGGCGGAAAACTGGGGCTACCGCCGCTTCTGGGTGGCCGAACACCACAACATGCCCGGCATCGCCAGCGCCGCGACGGCCGTGGTCATCGCCCACATCGCCGCCGGTACCGAACGCATCCGCGTCGGCGCGGGCGGGATCATGCTGCCGAACCATGCCCCGATCGTCATCGCCGAGCAGTTCGGCACGCTGGCGCGGCTCCATCCCGGCCGCATCGATCTCGGGCTCGGCCGGGCGCCGGGGACCGACCAGATCACCGTGCAGGCGTTGCGGCGCAGCCTCGACGGGCCCGACAACTTTCCGCAGGACGTGCTCGAACTGCAGGCGTATTTCGCCCCGGCGGTCCCCGGCCAGCGGGTGCAGGCGGTGCCGGCTGCCGGAACCGAGGTTCCGCTGTGGATCTTGGGATCGAGCACCTATGGCGCGGCACTGGCGGCCGAACTTGGCCTGCCCTACGCCTTCGCCTCGCATTTCGCGCCGGCGCAGCTGACGGCGGCGCTCGAGATCTACCGCGACCGCTTCAAGCCGTCGGAGCAGGCGGCGCGGCCCTATGCGATGATCGGCGTCAACATCATCGCCGCGGACACCGATGCCGAGGCGCGCCGGCTGGCAACCACGCAGCAGATGTCGATCACCAACATCTTCCGCGGAGAGCGCGGACTGAGCCGTCCGCCGATCGACGACATCGACAGCTATTGGACGCCGCAGGAGATGATGCGGGTGCGGCAGTGGCTTGCCTGCTCGATCGTCGGGGCGCCGGATACGGTGAGAGCCGGCCTCGATGCGCTCATCGCCGAAACAGCGGCGGACGAGTTGATGATCGTCTCCGACATTTTCGATCATACCGCGCGGCTGCGCTCCTATGAGTTGATCGCCACCGCTGCGCAGGCCGGCGACAGCCTGCAAGCCGCCCAGCATCCCTGACCGGTTCGATCCGGCGATCCGGCGCCGGCAGGCGGCCGGACGGCCGCGCGTGAACCGGTGGCTATCGTGCCGCCCGCCTCCACGGCAAAGCCGATGGCCAACCATGCGGTCGACTGCTATCCTCGCGGCCTGTTGCCGTCCGACGCCGGCGATGCGCCGCGCCACGAATGCGGTCGATGCGCCATCGGTACGCGGCGGGCGGTCGGGAGTTGGGGGATCAAGGCAGCGGACGTCCGGAGCGGCGCTCGCGAGCGGTGCACGTCGGCACGCAATGCGGGAGAAGGCGAAGTCGGCGCATTGGTCGGACGGCGACCGGGCAACTAGTGGAGCGAATTCGACATTTGAGCCCCAGCGTGCGGGAAGAGACGAACTCAAATGTCGAATTCAAAGCTCCACTAGATTCAATAAGTTGCTAGTGGCCCTTTGACTCCGACATTTGCTCAAGCACGTGCGGCAAGTGGGATGCAAAGGTCGGAGTCGGACCACTAGGGAATCTGGCGGACTCAACTACTTCGGGCCATGATGCATCGCCAACTGATCGCAAGTGTCTCTAGCTTCCTCTCCAACGCGGTAGTCATCGGCGGATACCAGGATCCCTCCGCCGCCTATCTAGCGCGGCGGCGTTGGCGCGCGCTGATGCTGCGGCTGGCCTTTTGGCTGCTGGTTGCCTTGCCGACCACCGCCGCCGCCGTCTTCTACGGCCTGATCGCTGGGCCCCGCTACGAATCGGAAGCGCGGTTCATCGTGCGCAGCGTCGCCTCGCAGCAGACGACGGGCTTTGACGCGGTGTTCCGTACCTTCGGCCTCGCCAAGACGGTCGACGACGCCTACGTCATTCAGAAGTACCTTTTATCGCGCGATGCCCTCGACGGGCTGGCGCAGCAGGGACCCGACCCGCGGACCGTGTTCTCGCGGCCCGAAATCGACCGCCTGTCGCGCTATCCCCGGTTCTGGCGCGAGGCCTCCAACGAATCGCTCTACGACTTCTATCTCGACCACGTCGATGTGACGGAGGACGACGTCAAAGGCATTGTCCGGATCCGCGTGGTTGCGTTCCGTCCCGATGACGCCCAGGCCGTCGTCGTATCGCTGCTGCACCTTGCCGAAGCGATGGTCAACCGCATGAACGAACGAGCCCAGTCCGACTCGTTGAATTTTGCCCGCAGCGAGGTCAAGCGCGCCGAGGCCAACGTGATCACGGCGCAGCAGGAACTGGCCGCCTATCGCAACAAGGAATTGATCGTCGATCCGTCGAAGTCGGCCACGAGCATGATCGAGACGATCGGCGGGTTGAGCGGCGATCTGGCCCGCGCCAATGCCCAGTTGAAGGAAACGCAGGCGATGTCGCCGCGCAGTCCGTCCATCCCGTCGATCAAGGCGCGCATCGCGGCGCTCGACGAGCGGATCGGGATCGAGCGCCAGCGTCTGGCCGGCGGCGACACGTCTCTCGCCAACAAGCTGGGCGAGTACGAACGGCGCGTCCTCGCCCGGGATCTCGCCGACCGCGGTCTGACGAACGCATTGGAATCGCTCGATACCGCGCGACAGGAGGCGCATCGCCAACACATTTACGTGGAAGAAGTGGTGCAGCCGACGCTCCCGGACGAATCGACCGAACCAAAACGGCTGAGAAGCATCTTGACGGTGTTCGTGCTGGGCTTCGCCCTGTTCGGGGTCTGCTGGATCCTGGTGGTCGGTGCGGGAGAACACGCCCAATGAGTGTGTTTCGCGGGACCGACGACGATGGTCGCGAGCCGAGCTTCCTCGCCGCTTTTGCCGTGCAGCGGCGGATCGTTGCCGCGCTGATGATCCGCGAAGGCCTGCGTCGCTTCGGCCACGACAATCTCGGCTTCTTCTGGGTGCTCGGCGAGCCGATGGTGCTGACCGTCGGTGTGATGGGCATGTGGACCATTTCAGGCATGGGGCATGGTCACAACCTGAGGATTATCCCATTCGCCCTGTCCGGCTATTCGATGCTGACGCTGTGGCGCCACGTCTCCGGCTCCTCGGCTCATGCGCTGCGCGAAAGCAGCGGACTGCTGTTCCACAGCAATATCCGTCTGCTCGACATTCTGATCGCCCGCTGCGCCCTGGAGAGCCTCGGCGGCTTCGCTGCGTTCTGCGTCGCCTATTTGCCGCTCAACCTGCTCGGTTACGTCGAAACCATCGACGACCCGCTGCTGCTGGTCGGAGGATGGTTGTTCATGACGTGGTTCGCGTTCGGCTTTGGTCTGGCGATCGCCGGGCTTTGCCAGATGTTCGAGGTGATCGAGCATTTCGTCCCGCCGCTCCTTTACCTGACGTTGCCGGTTACCGGTGCGTTCTACATGATAAATTGGTTGCCTGAGTCGGCGCAGGCGATCGTTCGATGGTCGCCTCTCGTCCAGGTCTTCGAAATGTTTCGTGCTGGCTTGTTCGGCAATGAGGTGACGGCGGACTGGAATGTCGGCTTCCTGACGCTGTGCTGTCTCGGCATCACCGCGGTGGGGCTGACGCTCGTACAGATGGCCCAGAAGCACATCGAGATCCACTGAGGATCCCCCATGACGACGAAGCGCGTCGAACGCGAAAACACCAGCATCGAGATCGTCCCCGAACATCCCGTCGTTCGGCAGATCGAACTGGTGCCGCTGCAAATCCCTGACGAAGCCCAGTCGGACCCACGGGCCGCCACCGGCGTCGGCGCTCGCAGGCCGTGGTGGCGCCGCAACGCGCTGTTCATCGTCTTCTTCCTGCTGCCGGTGGCACTTGCGGTGCTGTACTTCGGCGTACTGGCCGCCAACGTCTATGTCGCCGAAGCCAAGTTCATCGTCCGCTCGTCGCGGTCCGACAGCAGTCCCCTGGCGGCTCTCGCCCAGGGCCAGGGTATGAGCCGGGCGGTTGACGAGACCTACGCTGTCACGGAGTTCATCCTGTCGCGCGATGCCGTCGCCCGGCTCGTTCGCGACTACGATCTCAAGGGCATCTTGTCCCGTCCCGAGGCGGACATGTTCGGACGCTTCCCGAACGCCTTCTTCCCCGACAATCAGGAGCGTCTGCTACGCGCCTATCTCGGTTTCGTCGACGCCGACGTCGACGCAGCGACTGGCATATCGACGCTGGAGGCGACGGCGTTCCGCCCGGACGACGCCTTCACCCTCGCCAAAGCCCTGCTGGCGATTGGCCAGGATTTCGTCAACCGGATGAATCTGCGGGCCAACCAGGATGCCGTCGAATTCGCCAACGCTCTCGTCGGCGAGGCGCAAACCCGGGTGGCCGACGTCGAACAGAAGATAGCCGACTATCGCAACCACAACCTCGTCGTCGATCCGGGGCAGGAATCGTCGACGTCACTGGCCGATCTTGCTAAAATGGCAATCGAGTTGTCCCGCCTCGAAGCGTCGCTGGCGCAGCAGATCTCCCTGGCACCCGACAGCCCCGGCATCGCCGCGTTACGTGGACAGGTCGATTCCTACCGGGCCGAGATGCAGAAGCTGCAGAGTAGCGTGGTCGGTGGCGCCGATTCGATTGCCAGCAAGATGCAGGGATACGAGATGCTGATGCTCGAGCGCGATCTGGCGACCAAGGGACTGGCGAGCGCCACAGCCGAACTCGAGCGGGCTCGTCATGAAGCCCAGAGCCAGCGCATCTACCTGCAGACCGTGGTCGAGCCGAGCCAGCCGGACTATCCGCGCCTGCCGTACCGCGCTCTGTCGATCGCCTTCGTGACGCTCGTGAGCTACTGCGTCTACCGGATCATCCGCGGCTTCGTCGACGCAACCCTGGAGCATCGCGCATGAGCGGACGGCTGCTCGCCAATCTCCGTCGCCCTCAAGTGATCGGCGCCGAGCCTGCGCCAAATCCGCGACCGGCCCCCCGCAATCAGCTCGTGGCCGGCGAGGCGGCCGCCGGGCGGGCGGGCGAGATCCGCGTCACCAACCTCGTCAAGGACTATCGCACCGCCATCGGCACCAGGCGGGTGCTCGACGGCATCTCGTTCGACGTCGGCATGGGCGAGAAGATCGCCGTGCTCGGCCGCAACGGCGCCGGCAAGTCGACGCTGGTCAAGCTGATCGGCGGCGTCGAACAGCCGACCGCCGGCACCATCACGCGCGGGCTCGCAATGTCCTGGCCGATCGCCTTCAGCGGCGGCTTCGAGATAACCATGAGCGGTCTCGACAACATTCGCTTCATTGCCCGCCTTTATGGCGTGCCGGTCGACGATGCGGTCGCCAGCGTCGACGAGTTCGCCGAACTCGGTCGCCAGTTGCTGATGCCGGTGATGCTGTATTCATCCGGCATGCGCGCGCGGCTGGCGTTCGGACTGACGCTGGCGGTCGATTTCGATTGCTTCCTGATCGACGAGGTCATCGCCGTCGGCGATCAGCGCTTCCAGCGCAAGTGCCACGACGAACTGTTCGTCAAACGCGCCCACTGCGCGATGATCCTGGTCAGCCACGACAGCCACACCATCCGCACCTATTGCAACAAGGCCCTGGTGTTGAAGGCCGGCCGCGGCCGGGTGTTCGAGGACCTGGATCTGGCTCTGGCCATCTACAACACGCTTTGAAGACAGAGCACCTAGGGCAAAGTTCCGGCTCGGAACTCCAAGCAACGAATGCCGCACTGATGCTGATCACAACCTTTGGACCGCCGTCCGCCTTCACGCAGTGGAGCATGTATCTTATGCGGATCATGACGGACGTCACGCTCCGCGACGTCGATTATTTCGCCGCACCGACAATCGAAGAACTGAGGAACGCCTGGGCCAGTCGAACTCGGCAGCACGTCTTCTACTTCTCCGATTGTCCCGAATGGGCGGTGGTCGACGTGTTCCAGCGGGCTGGGGCACCGGCCTTGGTTGTCTGTGAGGATGCCGCCGACATCACCGGCTTCATCGTGCGGGAACGATCGATGACTTGGCCCTGGGCTGTCCGGCTGACCGACCAATGCCTGACCGCCATCGCTGACTTGTTCGACGACAAAAGGACCTTGGTCATCCATCGATCGCAACGACTGAGCTTCGAGACTTTCTTTCGGGCCATAGCCGACCATTTCTCGATACCGCTTACGAACAGCGATCTTGTGGAAATCCTTAGCCGGATCGATGCCGATCACTCTCTCGATCCATCGATGTCAATGGAAACTCCGCTGTTGTCAAAATGGCCACACGCGCGACGCGAAGGATACGGGCTGGCCGATTTGGCAACATCTCGCCGGCCGATCATCGAGGCGATACATGCTCCGTTGCGGGAAATCGTCCGCGGCAGGACCGTTGCCCGACATCTCTGGCCGCGGGAGTTGTTCATTCCCGGCGGGCGCCCCGAGGAAGTTCTTGACAAGCCGATCGATCTTGTCGGTCCAGCACGCTGCATCGTCTACGGCCCATATCTGCATCTTCCGAGGGGGACTTGGCGGGCCCAGATGAACTTCACTGTCGACGGCAATGTGTCTGGCAACCAAATCGAGATCGACGTGTTCCAGAATGAGCAGACGGATAGGAACACTTTTCCGTTGCCGACGGCCGGACGATTCGCGGCACTTGCGACATTCACAGTCCACGACCCTCGCGACGCCATCCAGATTCGACTGATGTTGAAGGAAGGCGCGATAGAGGGCGTCCTCGACATCGATGATGTCGTCGTCGAACGGGCCGGTGAGACCGGCTTCACGGCCGTTTCGTGATGATCAGCCCAAAACAGGTACTGGCAAATCCGTCAATAGAAAGCTTCAGATGTGGCGTTTGCTGTCCCCAATTCGCCTTCATGTAGTCGTCCCAATCATGCAACCACGGCGGAACATCGATGAACTTATCGAGCGGCTTGTTGCCGACCGAGAAGTCCAGAGCGGCGACGTGATGTCCCTTGGCACGGAGCAGATCTGCCAATTCCGAAAAGTGTCGCTTTTGGAACAGCACCGTTGGCCAGTTGTCGACGGTCTCCGCGTCGTTCATGAAATTGAATTCAGTAGTGTGAACCGCGACCCCGCCCGGCTTCAGCGTGTCCAGCGACGCCACAATGAAATCAAGTCCCAGGCGAATCGAGCCGAGATGCTCTAGCGCGCAGATCGACCAGCAGAAGTCGTAGTCGGTTAGATCATCAGGTATGGCGTTCATGTCGACAAACCGCAGCTCCGCGTGGGCATCGAAAGTTGCCCGATCGACCAATTCCGCTTTGAATGCGTGATCGAGATCGCGGGTGCTTTGGTGGGTTTCTACCCAACCAAGCTCGTGCGCCTTTGCCGGCTGAAGGTCCGTTATCGTGATATCGAGGCCAAGTGAGGTCAGATAGCTCGGCAGTGGCTCCTCGCCGCATCCGAACCCAAGCCCGCGAGTTCCAGGGCGCAGCATGCCGTGCTGATAGAGCGCCTGCAAAGCATAGGCGAACTCCCAAAGCTTCCGGTGAAATACGACTGGAACTTTCAATTGCCCACACCAGTAGGCGACCCAATCGCTTTCCATATCGGCCTGGGTCGAGGGCTTGGATCGGAGCTCGATTGCTATGGGAGTAAGATCGGTACGCACAGGCAGTTGTCGAGCCAAGGTCGCGGCAAGCTCATATCCGAAATATTTCAGGCTGAGTGCCATAGCATCGATATTTCTCAACTTTATCATGAGCTTATTGAGGTTTGGCTGCGAGACATCATTGGTAAGACGGAGAAGCCCTCCTTCGAGCGCCCGAACTATCTGAGATATGTCATCCTCTAGATCCATTTGATGTTGATCCCTATTTCTGTCGGTCTTTAGTCTCAGCGCAATTCCAACTGCGATCCACGATCGGTCATCCTTCGATCATGCTTTCGAGCAGTGCAAACCAGAACCAGACCTGAGCGTCGCGATCAGATTAGCCCATCGTAGGCCGCACGGAGCCGCTCTTGATATCTCTCGGGCGAAAAGAACGCCGCGCGTGCCCGTCCGCGTGTCGCCAGATCGGCCCGCAGCGCCGGGTCGCCATCGAGCCGACGGACGGCCGCGGCAATGTCGCCGGTGTCATAGGGGTCGACGAGCAGCGCGCAATCGCCGGCGGTCTCCGCGGTCGCACCGATCCTCGATGTGATGACCGGCGTCCCAAGCAGCATGCTTTCCAGGATCGGCAGTCCGAACCCCTCGTAGAGCGAGGGAAACACCGTCGCCCGGGCGCCGCGGATGGCGGAAACCAGCAGCGAGAACGGCACGAACTCGAAACGAACGATCCGCCGCCCCGGGGCGGGACTCCCGCCGTCCTGGGCAGCCGGCCCAAGCCGCTCCCGCGATGTCAATTCGTTGAGGAGCCGCAGTTCCTGATCGGCCTGCCAACCGGTTGGTCCGATGATCGCCAGCGGCGCTTCGACCGTGCTGGCGAGATAGGCTTGGATCAGCCGGCCGACATTCTTCTTTGGCTCGATTGCCCCGAAGAACAGGAAATACCCCTTGTAGGGCAGCCCGAGCGCGCCCTCGACCTCGGCGCGCACCTCGTCGTCGCTCTTGTCGAGCAGCGGCCGCGGGATGTCGACCGACTGGTAGGTGTTGACCACCTTTTCCGGCGGGCAATCGAGCAGGCGGATGATATCGGCACGCGATGTCTCTGACACCGTGACGATTCGATCAGCATGTGCGACGATGAGCTTCATCAACCGGAGGTAGGTTGGCTTGTGGTCGAGCGTGGTGAACGGCAGCCGCAGCGGCACCAGGTCGTGCAGCGTGTAGACGTTGCGCGCGCCGGCGAGCCGAAGCGGCAGCGGATAGGTCCAGTGCATGATGCCGACGCCACCCGGATTGCGGATCATCAGCCTGCGGCCGGTGATCGCGAACTGATAATCGGCAATGCCGTAGACGTCGGGTATGTTGAGCACCCGATCGAAATACGGCAGCCGCGCGGCGAGCGGCCGGGTGATGACGTCGCCGCTGACGGGCACCTGGAACGGGGCAAGGCCAAACGGCCGGGGCCGGAGCCGCGACAGGGTCCGCAGCTGCTTAGTCCATGCGCTGTCAGCGTTCTCGCCCTCGAAGAACGACACTTCCCGGAGCAGCGGCGAGCCATGCCGAGCCGCTCCCGCGAGCCCGTAAAGGATGTCGATCGATCGTCCGAGATCGTGACCGGCTCGGCTGAGATTGCGAGCGTAGGTGGCGACACCGGTCCCACGCGGCAAACCCAGATTGAAACCGTCGATCATCATCGCCGTGGTCGTCGTCTGGCTGGCCATATGCCGCGGTCCCCTCCGTCCGGCGCTGACGACCGCCAGAACACCGTGGCACAGCATCTCGGATCGGCCCGCGACGGGCTTGTCAAATGCAGGACAAGGTGTCAAGACGATCCTGGACTGGGCGACGAATTTCGCTATTTTGAGTTGCAGGCGATTCGAACCGACGAGAGTATGCCACTTTGGCTACGCCGATCGCATATGATGTGACACGGCTGTTCCTTGGACCGATGAGTCGGACGCCGCGGGGCATCGATCGGGTCGAACTGGCTCTGGCGAACGCGTTTTTTGCGAATGACACGCGATCGAGCTTCGGCGTCCTGCCGACGCCGTGGGGAATCCGCGTGTACGGGGCCGAGCGCGTCCGCCGCGGCCTCGACCGGCTGGAGGCGTTGTGGGCCGAGCGCCACGCGGCCGACGACGATGGCGTCTGGCATGCGTTGCGGGCGCGGATGTGCGGCGAGAGCGATGCGCCGTTGCCGGCCGTGCGCCCACTGCCGCTGGCGAGCCGCGTCGGCCGCATGGTCGACTTGCTTGCTGCCACCGGCTTCGCGTTCGGCCGGTCGGCCCCTGGCTCGATCCCGGAAGGGGCGGTCTACCTCAACGTCGGCCAGATCCTGCTGGCGGTGCCGTGGTTGTTCCATTGGCTCAAGCGTCGGCGCGACGTCGCCGCCGTGTTCATGCTGCACGACGTCATCCCGCTGGAGACGCCGCAGTATGTCTCCCTTGCCTCCGCCCGCCACCACGCCACCATGGTCGCCACCGCCGCCCGCCACGCCGACGGGCTCATCGTGACGACCGAGCACGCCCGGGCGACGGTCACGACGGCGCTTTCCCGCCATGGCACGACCGAGCTGCCGACGCTGGTCCGCGGCTTGCCGACCGCTCCGGTGTTTTGCGGCGACGCTCTGCCGGCGGCCGATCTTGATGGCATCCGCTATTTCGTCATCTGCGGCACGATCGAGCCGCGCAAAAATCACCTGCTGCTACATGCGGTCTGGATGCGCCTGCTGCAGCGTCTCGGCGATGCGGCACCCCATCTCGTCATCGTCGGATCGCCCGGCTGGCGCAGTGGCGACATTCTCGATCGGCTGGCCGGCTGTGTCGCCACCTGCCGTCACGTCCACCCGGTGTCCGGTCTGTCGAGCCCGGCACTGAAGCGCCTGCTCGCCGGAGCGCGCGGCCTGTTGATGCCGTCCCACAACGAAGGCTTCGGACTGCCGATTCTCGAAGCCCGGCAGCTCGGGGTTCCCGTCGTCGCCTCATCCATCCCGGCGCATCGTGAAGTGGTCGATGCCAGCGCCGTGCTGCTCGCCCCGGACGACGTCGCCGGCTGGGAGGCCGCAATCCTGGCCTTGTCGCAGGGCGAGCGGCCGAGCGTCGCCGCAGCCGCCGTCGCGCCGAAGGACACGTCCGACTATGCTGCGGACGTGTACGCCTTTCTGGAGGCATGCGCCCACCGGCGCGCCGTTTCGATCGGCCGCAGCGGCAGGTCGCTCCCGGCTCACGGGCACGATACGATGGATCCGAGCGAATCAGCCCCCGGCCACGTCAGCGCGATCCAAAATCCATGACAGCGACAGAGCTTTTCCAACGCCACAATGAAAGCTTCGTCGCTGACACCGAGCGCCGCATCTTGATCGCGATCGCCCGCCGGCTGCCCGCGTTCGTTACCCCGGACCGGTTGACCGCATTCGGCGTGTTCGGAGCGCTGGTCGTGCTCGTCGGATATGCCGCCAGCGCGATCGATCTCAACGTGCTCTGGGTCGCCAACGCCGGGCTGCTGATGCACTGGCTCGGCGATTCGCTCGACGGGACGCTGGCGCGGGTGCGCGGCATCGAGCGGCCGCGCTATGGCTTCTTTCTCGATCAGAGCATCGACACGGTCGGCAATTTGCTGATTGCGGTCGGCATCGGACTGTCGCCCTGGGCTCGGCTCGACATCGCCCTTCTGGTGCTCGCCGCCTATCACATGCTGTCGATCTACGTCTTTGTCCGTAGTATTGTCAGCCGTGAATTCCATGTCGCCTTGCGTGGCGTCGGCCCGACCGAAATGCGCCTCGGCATCTTCGCCATGACGCTCGGCATATGGCTGTTTGGTGCCCCCTATCACACCGTCTTCGATGTCGACGTGACATGGTGCGATCTGTTGATGCTGCTGACCTTCGTAGGGCTCCTGGTGTTGTTCGTGGTGGAAGTAGCCTGCGAAGCCCGGCATCTCGCCGCCACGGAAAAGCTGGACTGAGCCCGAACGCCAAGGCGACGCGAATGGGCCGCGCGATCGCCGCAGTCAAGATATGCCGCATCGCGTTTCGCATGTCGGGCTCAATGCGGACGGCCATGTGGAGATCGACTCAGCCCGTTTTCCGCTCTACCAAGGGGATGTCCTTCTCGGCTATCCTGAAAGGGCGAAAAAGGCGATCTGGGATCGGAGCAGACGATCGCGTTGGAAGATACGATCCGCGAAATGGTTGACGCCGATATCTCTCATGTGAATCGCGCCTGACCGGTGTTCAATCCGGAGAACGGTATGAGCCGTTTCGAACGCATCCTCGTCACCGGCGCGAGCGGTTTCGTCGGCGGCTATCTGCGCCGGCGGCTGGCCGCAGAGCTTCCCCACGCGCAGCAATTCCTGCTCAGACGGCCGGAGCCCGACGCGTGTGCCGGCACCGACTGGCTCGAAGCCGATATTGCCGACGCCGACACCGTTGCCGATGTGGTGCGGGCGGTACGGCCCGATCTGGTGGTTCATCTGGCGGCGCAGTCATCCGTTGGCGGCGCCAATTCGCCGGAAGCCGCCGCCGCGACATGGACGATCAATGTCGGAGGCGCGATCGCTCTGGCAGGCGCGATTGCACGTTTCGCCCCCGAAGCGACGGTGCTGAACGTCTCAAGCTCCGAGGTCTACGGCGCAAGTTTCCTTGAAGGTACTGTCGCGGAGGAAACGCCGCTGCGGCCCATGGGCGTCTACGGCCGCACCAAAGTCGCGGCGGAACAGGTCTTCGGCGACATCCTGCCGGCCAGCACCCAATTGATCACGGTCCGGCCGTTCAACCACACCGGGCCGGGGCAGGACGAACGCTTCGTGGTTCCAAGCTTTGTGGCACAACTGGTCCGGGCTGCGGCAAGCCCAACGAAGCGGATCGTTTCCGTCGGCAATCTCGACGCCAAGCGCGAATTTCTCGATGTAAGGGATGTGGTGTCGGCCTATGTCGGCCTGATCGCGCATGCCGAGGACCTGCCCATGCGCGCCGTCTTCAATATCGCGTCGGGGAACGTCGTCGCCGTGTCGTCGGTGCTTGACGAACTCATCGCACTATCGGGCGCCGACGTCGAAGTCCGGCAGGACCCGACACGCCTGCGTGCGTCCGATATTCCATGCGCGGCGGGCGACGCCGCGGCCATTGCCGCGGCAATTGGGTGGAAACCGGAAATTGGCCTGAAACAGATGCTGACGGATATTTGGAGAGCAAAAGCTGACCATTAGGTGCGAATTGCCTCAACCAAGCTGGCGACATGGCTGAATAGACGGAGCCATCGTCCTCGACTTCATGCGTGGTGCCCAGTCGATTCTGGACGCACTAAAACAAATCCCGTCTTTGGAGCACTGGAACTATGAAGCTTGTGATCAGCCCCGGGCTTCCGCGCAGCGGCACGACATATACGTTTTCGCAGCTGCACGTTACCAACGATGGCACGTTCAACAAGCCGAAGCAGAAGGAGATCAATCCGTTCAACGAACCCTGCACCGCAGAACGCTTCAAATCATTTTTTGACGAGCCGGACGACAGCAAGTATTATATCGATTTCTCGCCGGCCTATTTGGTTGCGCGTAGAGACACTATAGACAATGCGCTGGCATTTGATGCAACACTCAAACGATTCATAATCAATCTGCGTCACCCCGTAGATCAGGTCTACGCGCACTACCTGCACGATCTGAAGGCCCACTTCGGTGTTATGCAATATGGCGCCAATGTTTGGCGCCCATTGTTCTCAAGAGACTCGATGCTCAAGTACCTCTCGTTCCATGCCGACGCGATCGAGAGAGTCATCAATGGCGTCGGCCGGGAAAACATCCTTGTCGTCAATTTCCATAAAGACCTTCCGGATCCGGCCAAACTTACATCTCAAATCTCGCACTTTCTTGAGCTGCCGCTCAAACAGTTTTCAGCCGATAAGGTAGGAGCCGGTGGCTGGTTGCCATACTATATCTACGGTGGCGAAGCCGGACAGGAGTATATCGTGGCCGACGAGATTTTTCTTGTGCCGCCGAAGATGCTGCTGCTGGTCAACGGCGATGAAACGACAGTTTGGCCCGATGTCGAAGGCGAACTTGCCACGCAGCTCATCCAGGGAGCCTCGTCGTGGACCAGATCCGTCGGTCCGGAACAATTTGCATTGCTTTACTCGGCCCTGAAGAACGACTGGGAAAAAGTTCTGCGTCTTCTCGACTTGAACGAAGCAGATTTTCAAGTTGAAACTTCGATGCAAGCCGCTCTGCCCTATTTCCCCTCCGACATCGCGAGAAAATACTTCAAAAAGACGGGCGACATGAGGACCAGATTCAAGAATTGCAGCTTTGTGGCAGGAGTGAACGCCCGGCCAGGGGCATAACGACCTCCCCATTTGCGCTGATGAGCTCAAATTTCAGCGTCACGGAACGTCGCGTTTGAAGGAGTCACCGATGGCATCGACCGAAGAACACGTTAGCGCGGTATTCAAGGCGCTTTTGGGCCGGCTTCCGGAAAGTCGAACGGCAATCGATACCCATGTGATGGCGCAGGATCTGGAAGCCCTTATTTTGTCGATATCCGGCTCATTGGAGTATCAACTTCGTACTCGGCCAGGCCCGCTCTGGAACTACACGGCGATCTTCGATCCGATTCCATTGATCCTGAAATATGAGAAGCCCGATCGCACGCCGGTCGAGGGGCATCGCGTCAACTACCTGGGTGTGGCGGTCAATGTCGATCGATTCTTTCAGGCACTGAAGTTGGCCAACGGACTTGAACCCGTGCCGATCCCGAGCAACTGGCATACGGATATTGCCGAGCTTTCCGCAGTATTGCGCGCCGTCGACCAGGCCGGCGACGAGTTCTCGATGGTCGAATTAGGCTGCGGCTGGGGGTGCTGGATGAATATTTCCGGCGCGGCCGCGCGGTTGGCCGGCAAGCGACCGTTCCTGATCGGCATTGAAGGTGACGAAGGGCACGTGCAGTTCGCCTATGAAGCCATGGCAACAAATGGTTTCGAAGAGTCTCAGTACAAGCTGTTCCGCGGCATCGTCGCGGCACGTTCAGGCAAGGTCTTCTTTCCGCGTCAGGACACGGCCGGCGCGAGTTGGGGTCTCGAGCCGATTTTCCACCCCGACGCGGAAAAGGCGACGGAATTGCGCGAAAGCGGGGCGTTTGATGAGCTTGACGCCATTCCGTTGGCAGAAGTCATGGCGGAGCGAAATCGCATCGATCTCCTCCATATCGATATTCAGGGAGGAGAGGCCGGCCTTATCCGGGAAACACTCCCGTTGCTGAAGGAAAAAGTGGCCTATCTCACCATCGGAACACATTCACGCCTGATCGACGGGGCGATCATCGACATCCTTGGCGGTGACGGAGGCTGGTCGCTCGAAATCGAACGGCCAACCGTCTTCACCATCCACAACGACCAACTGATCACCCAGATCGACGGCGTTCAAGGCTGGCGAAACAAGGCATTCAAAGTGATAGCCTGATCTTCACTTGCGCCAGGCGTGGGTAATAAGCCGCGTCCGACGCATGCCGGGCGCCTTTTTCCAGTGCTCAAAGCGACTGAACCCCATGTCGCGCAACATGCCTTCAACGCACAGTGTATTCGGGCCCCAGAAATTCGTCGGATCGCCGTTCAATTCTTTGCCGACGTAGTAGCGCGCCACGGGCTCCCGGAAATCATCCATATCAATTAAGGTTTCAATGATCAGCACATCGCTGGTCATCGAGGCCGCGCGCTGCAGTCCACCGACGGGGTCCCTAAGATGGTACAGAACGCCTGAAAAGATCGCCACGTCAAAAACGCCGTGCAGCGCCGGGTCAAGCGCAAATACATCGACGTCGAGGCTTTCCACCCGAGAACCGAGCGCCTTGTGGATGTAGTTGAAGCCCGCTTTGGTACCCCACCCGGGGCCCGACCAACAATGGTGATCAGTCGCCAAAACCCGGCTTGCGCCCAACTTCTCAGCTTCAAACGAAAAGTATCCGTCCCATGCGCCTATGTCGATTACCGTCTTTCCCTCGACGGGATATTTGAAGATGGCGCTCGCCTCCAGATGGAGCGTTTCGATATTCTTCTTACCCTTTATTTCCAAGCCGTCGCCAAGCTGAAATGAGTGAAAAAAAGTGATTCCATTTTCATTCAGCATATAGTGTCTCCCTGAGGCTCGGCCATCCTGCGTCGAGAATGGCTGGCGTTCCATACTGGCTTTTGACGGGGTCATTTCGAGCATTGCCCGTTATGCACCCTAGGTCAATCGTGAAGATACATCGTCGAGCAGGATGCTCCCAGATGGAATCGCCGGGGCGATCCGTCGACAAACTGAATCCTAGCTCGATCAGACGCTTAGTGCGGTCGATTGAGCAGACACCCCGCCGAATTGCGGCTCCCGGCCATCGCCACATCCCGCCCCTGAACGAACCGCCTCGCAGCCGGGGCGATATTGAGCGGCTGCCAGTTGCCGCCGCCGCACGCCGCATGGATGCCGCCCGACAGCAGGACGCGGTTGCCGTCGACAACAATCTCGCCGCTGACGCCGTCGATATTGATGCCAACCATGGCGTTTTTGACTTCGTTTCCCGTCACGCGTGCACCAAAGACCGTGCCGTCGCGAAGCGCCATGCACGCTGGATCCGTTTCCGCGGCAAAGGCAGAGCCGCAGCATAGACTGTCCATGACGGACAAATAGAGGATAGATAGATAGGCGTTCAGCCCGTTGCGCGGTAGCCGCATGTCTGGCGTTCCAAAGAAGCAGCGCATCGCTGATGTGCATCTGCCCGCGCATTCCAGCTGTCGATAACAGCCGTTAGCCTCAGGCGACCATCTCGTTACGTCGAGCTCATCACGATGGACTCGTATATGTCCAACCTTGAGTATATATCCTTGCGCCCGCAATAGGCGAGCATGGTCAGACCAAGGGCGAATTCTCGTTGATCATTAGGTTGCTTGATGATTTCTCCGAGCACTCTGAATCGCAATACGACGCGTCCGTTGACGTCCGGCCGCGCCTCCAGCTTCAAATAGCTGACCTCTGGTCGCAGGCTGATTTTCCGACTGACGTCTCCGGCACCAGTCTTGGCGCGATTGCCAGGTGCCACCGATATTTCCGCTTCTTGTTGATTGAGCGGCGCACCGACTACACCCAAGAAGATCAATACATTGTCTTCTGGCATTTCCAAGGCGGGCCCAAATGTCAGGGTCGCGTCGGCCCCTTCCATCCAAACACCGAAGCTCTCCGGCATGAGCCAACCGTCATTGATAAGCAGCCGGACCGGATACTTGAAATAATCCGATGGGATCGCATTACCGTAGCTCAATTCGCCGAGATGAAGCGATTTGCCGGCGGGGAAACTCGGAATGATCGGGCGGACCTCAGCGATTTCTGCAATGCTGGCTTCAAGCTTCGCCAAGAAGTCGCGTGTCACGTCGGCCCAGCTACGTGCCACAAATCCGGAGCGGATCTCCGCGCTGCGCTTTTCCAGATAGTCCGGGTCGGTGACCAGCTTGCGAATAGTGTCGATCCCCGCCTGCACGTTGAGCGGATCGACATAGTCTGCGAATGTTCCGCCGACTTCCGGGATCGAGGAGCAGTTGGAAGCGACGCACAGCTTGCCATGCGAGAGGCTCTCGCCGACGGGAAGTCCCCAACCTTCGACAAAGCTGGTGAAGGTCGTGAACATGCAGTTGTCATACAGCGCCTGCAACTGGGCGTCCGACACGTCGTGAAAAATATGAAGCCGTTGCGCCAGATTGTTGGTGGCCGTCAGAACTTCCATCAGACCGGCGATCCGCCAGCCTTGCCGGCCGACGAAAACCAGGTCCGGCATGTCAACGCCTTCGAGAATAAGCTGTTTCCATATGGAAACGACATAGGCGTGGTTCTTGCGACCCTCGATTGTCGAAACATACAGCACATACGGGCGGTCGGACAGGACCGACAATTCGGCGGTCAGGCGGGCCGGCAGGCGAGAGGGCTCGGACGGCTCGAAGGAGAGCAGGTGCGCCAGAGGCACGGCCTTGACAGGTCGCTGCGGCAAGTCGAAGCGCTTTATGATTCGTTTGACTTCGGACGCCGTAAATTCAGAAATCGTCAAGACGAAGTCAAAAATGGCCAGCCCGTCGGCGAGAGACAGAACAAAATCATGAACCAGCCGATCCTCACAAAACTCCGGATGACTGTAGGGGATAACATCATAGATATAGACGCCGACGGCAACGCCCACGGCTTTGAGTTGATTGTAGCGTGCGGCTATACCGCCGTACCCCCAGAAAGCTCCCAGAATCACATACACGTCACCCTGTGATGGCACGACCTCGGCGGCGGCGCTTTCAGCTCTTGCGATCATTCCCCGAAGCAATTCGTGACTGACTCTGGCGCCAGTGACATATTTGATAATATTCCTCAGGTCGTTCGGTTCGATGGCGTAGTAAGTATCCTGATGATGACCACGCAAGACAAATGCAACATCCGCGGCCTTGTCGCCTGCATTTTTCAGGATCTCGTCTGAGATCGCAACCTGCACTCTCTGGATTCCCGAAAGAGCCTTGTGTGCTTTCATGTAGTTGAAAAAATCATCGATTTCAAAGAAGGTCAGCTTGCCGGCGTTCTTGAACTGCGTTGAAAAAGTCAAGTCATCCCCCAGCGCAACGAGTTCGGTCTTGGCGCCCTTCGAGGGTTTGAGAAGATAGGAGGTGCGATAGGCCTCCATAGCGTCGCTCTTGCGACCTTCAAGCTTCATCAGATGCCCGAACTGCAGATGGACGTCGGCATCGTCTTGCTTGAGCGCGATGGCCTGCTTGTAGGCGTCGGACGCGCCGTCGAAGTCTTTCGCTTCCTTCAGGCAGTTGCCGGCCTGCACCCAGATGTCGAAGTCGTCGGGATTGCCGGAAAGATATTTCAGATAGGCGTCCGCTGCCTCTTTCCAGTTCTCTATATCGCGCGCCCGGTCTCCCTGCTCTCTGAACTCGATCCGTGGTCTGCCTACCAAGTTGCCGAGAAAGGTTTTCTTGATGAAGTTCTCCGGCATCGGCGCGATCTCTAATTTGACCAAAATCGGTGAGTCAAGATCACCAAGGGGGGCGACGTTACCCGATCAAGCCGCCGGGTCAAGCATCGCCCGACGGCCAACTGGCCAAAATCCTCAGCGCAACAGATCGAGACACAGTCCGAAATCGACGACCCGCTTCACGCCTCCACACCCCTTATGAAATCGCCGACATTCTCAATGAATGTGCCCCTCGGTCCGATGGCCCGGCGCAACGCGGTCGGGCCAATTGCCGTTTGGCCGACATGGTTCGCGCCCGCATCCTGCGCGAGTACCCGCGGCTAGTGGAGATTTGTAATTGGCAGTTTTTGTTGCCCCCCCCAAGGGGGGGTTTGACCGGGTTTTTTTTTTTTTTTTTTTTTATATTTTGGGCCCCGCGGGCGCGGTAAAAAAAAAAAAAAATTTACAAAAAAAACCCCCCACGGGAGTCAATAAG
>JARLIU010000098.1 GCA_031291595.1 Ancalomicrobiaceae bacterium
CCGGCGCCGAGAACGATTGCCGAGCGCATCGCTTCAATCCCTCCGGCCGGCGGCAGCGATCATCGCAATCGCAAGGTTGCCGAGAGGCGAAGCGCCGCTGTCGCGGCGGTGGCAAGGCACAAGGCCGATCGCGGGCATGCGAATCCCTCCATCCGTTGACGTCGCAGGATCGCCGGCGGCGGGCAATGCCGCGAAGGCGAATGCGGGCAAAGGTATAGGAGGATACCCAGGATCCGCCAGCGGCATCGCGTCATGGACGCACTGCGCTCACGCCTTGGCGGTCGGCGGCAATCCGCGCGCTTGCCCTTTCTTGCCGCCGGCGCACCCCGCGACCAGACGAGGATTGCCTAAACCGGCCGGATGCGGCAAAAGGGGGCGGCAATGGCGCCGCACTGTCGCTCGGCTGACATCCGGCGGCCAAAGCAGCCGTATCGGCCGGCATTTTGCCGGCGCACCACCAATCGGCCCCGTAGCTCAGGGGATAGAGCAGCAGCCTTCTAAGCTGTTGGTCGCACGTTCGAATCGTGCCGGGGTCGCCAATTATTTCAAAGGGTTAGGCTTGGTCGCTTGCTTCGGTTGAAAAAGTCGCGGCTGCTGAGTTGAAAATTCCTGTTCGCCTTTTGCTCCACGCGTGCGCCGACGCCCGATGAGTCGGGCCCGCGACGTCCACGCCCTGGCAATCGCCGGCGGCACGGCAAGCATGCCCAGAAGCCGGATGCTTTCGGACGGGATCGCTGCGGCGCTCCAGCTGACGGCATCCTGCTCAAGGTCATTGTTTCCACCTAGAGTCTTATCCGAGACGTCTGCAGCCTCTCCGAACTATGCGTTCGGTCATTCGAACCATTTGGCATAGATCGCCTTGGTCTTGCCGGTCTCGGCGGAGATGTGCAGGAACTGGTCGACGAAGGCCTTCAGCGCCACGTCGCGCTGCATCCAATAGGCCTTCTCGGCGAAGTCGAACGGCTTGTCCGGGTGGATCGAGCACAAGACGCCGGCGTGCAGCTTCTGCTGATACAGCGTCTCGGAGGAATCCGTCACCATCACGTCGGCCTTGCCCGCGGCGATCTCGTCGAAGATCTTGGTATTGTCGGCATAGACGCGGATATCGGCATTGGGGAAATTCGCCCGTGCGAAGGCCTCGTTGGTGCCGCCGGGATTGACCACGGCGTGGGTCGAGGGCTGGTTCAGGTCGGCAACCGTCTGGAACTTCGTGTGATCGGCGCAGCGGGCGATCGGCGTCTTGCCCTCGCGCATGATCGGCGTGGAGAAGTAGCCCTTCTTCTGTCGCGGCAGGGTGATCGACACCCCGCCCATGGCGATGTCGAACTTGTCGGCGGAGAAATCCTCCATCATCTTCGGCCAGGAGGTGGCGACGAATTCCGCCTTGACCCCGAGGGCGCCGGCGAGCGCTTCGCCCACATCGATGTCGTAGCCCTGGTATGTGCCGGTCGCCTTGTCGAGATAGCTGAAGGGCCGATAGTCGCCGGTCGTGCCGATGCGCAGGCTGCCGCGCGCCAGAATGGCATCGAGCCGGCTGACCTCGCTGGTCGCGGTCGGAGCGGTCTGGGCATGCACGGCAACGGGTTCGACCGAGGCGAGGACGACGAGGGACAACGCGAGGGCGGCGGCGAGACGAACGAGGGACTTCATGACGGTCTCCGGAACTGAACTGTTGGCTCGGCTGCGGCCGCTCTCGGCGCTGCAGCATCTCACCGTTCAAACGAAGCGCTGACAGGCTGCAACTGTCCGCTTCCGGCCCATTCCGGACGCAAAGCCGCTTGGCGTCTTCCGGAATGGCATCCCGTGGCGACGGTTTGCCGGGCGACGCGGGCATCGAAGGCGCGTGCCCGTCCGTCGATCGGCGGCAAAATGCCGAGAGGGCACCCGCAACAGTGCCAGCAGATCACACCTTGCGTGCCGGCGCCACTCCCCGCGATGGCGCGCCGGATCCGTCGCACCGGCGGAGGTGCGGGCCGGTTTGGCCGGATCGGCCACGGCCGGATGCTCGGCTGCCGATCGCCGGACTGTCGGTCGTTGCGGCGATTTCCGCGTACCGGATTTGCCGGCCGGCGCGGCGGGATTCTGATCGAGATAACCGATCAGTGAGGCGGCATTGATCGCTTTCTGAAGTGCCCCATATGCCCGGAAAGGTCCGACTATTTCCGAGGTGTCTCAATGCTCTCCGACTTTGTGCCGCCCTATGTGCATGTGCCCGCCGCCGCTCCCGGCTTTGGACCGATCGACGGCGATGCACGCACGATTGCCGGCCAGACGGCCCGAATTCGCGCCGTCGCCGCCAGCCCCGAAGGCCGTCGACTGCTCGATCGCCTGATCGAAGAATCGCCGAACGTGGTCCGCCTGCCGCGGTGGCGTCAGCGCTGATCACGCCACACGCTGGACGGACGCCAGATGGCTGCGCGCACCCGCCCGGTGGCCGGGTCCCGACACCTAACCTGAGTTGCAACCGCGCCCGCCAGAGTTTCGGTCCCGCCGCTCCGACCTTTGTCTGATCCCAGGAGCCGGATCCGCCCCTGCTTCGTCCGCCGGAACGCACTATATAGGCGTTTTGCCGGAGAAGCCGTTGCCGCCTGCCGCCGGCCGGAGATCGATATGCTTGTGAACCCGCTGATCCGTCTGCTCGCCTGGAACTGGCTCGCCGGGGCCGCTGCGGCTGTGACGCTCATGGTCGGCATCCTGGCAACCAACGCCATGCACCTGCGCGACCTGATCCTTGGCTCCGATAACCCCGTCGTGCCGATCGTCATGCTGCTGTTCGGCTTCCTCGTCACCTTCTGCTCCGTCGCCATGGGCTCCGCGATCATGGGGCTCGGCCAATCGGATGACCCGACCGGCGGCCGCGGCCAGCGGGACACCGCCGAGGGCGGCGATGGCTGGGTGCCGCAGTTGCCGAGTCCCGTGCCGGTGAAGGTGCGAAGCGGCTTGCCGGCCGGGCGGGCCGATGCGTCCGGGCTGTGAGCGCTTCGCTGTCCCAAGGCGGCGCCGATGTCGCCTGTCGGCGGCGGCCGGGGGCGGGGAGTTTCGCGCGGATCAGCGCGTGACCACCAGATATTTCATCCTGAGCGACACCTGATCGCGCTCGGCACTCGCCGCCAACTGCTTGAGGAAATCGGCGATCGACAGCGAGCGCCGCGACCGGAACAGGTCGAGGTCGGCGGCCGAGGCGATGGCGAGCACCAGTTGCGGCTTGTCGCCGCCGCTGGTGCGCCGCACCAAAGGCGCGCGGATCGGCAGCTTCGAACTGCCGGGTTCGGCAAATGCGATCGGCCGCACCGTGCCGTCGTCTTCCACCAGCACCACGCCCAGCCGGCGGCCGGGTGTGGTCGTGGCAAGCCCGGTCAACATGGCTTTCTCCGACAGTTTCGCCGTATCGATGGTCAGGTCCATCTGCCCGGAGCTGCCGGCCTTCGCCATATAGTCGAGGATGGCGCAGTGCGCCGGCATCACCAGATGCAGGTCGATGTCGATGGCGAAGCCGAAGGTGCGCTGGAAGTCGCCGTCCAGCACCTCGAACGGCCTGACCGAACTGCCGTAGGCCTCGGTCGCGGCTGCGCCGATGTCGGTGCGCAGCGGTTGCAGATAGATGCAGTTGCCGCGCGCGTAGCCGGTGAGATAGCGCTGCACGTCCAACGGCGTCGGCTTGGCGATCGTCAGGGAGCCGATATCGTCGTTGGCGACGACTTCGCCGTTGCGTTCGGCCGGCTTCGGCGATGCCGGCGCGGCGGGAGACGGGATGGCAGGAGATACGGTTGCGGGTGACGGCGTTGCGGGCGATGGCGTTGCCGGCGGCGGGGCGGGGGAGGCAGGAACGGCCACGGGCACCCGCGATTGCTGCACCACCGGTGCGGTCGGGCTCGGGGAGGGCGCTGCCGGAGCGGTGGGGGTCGGGGAGGGTACACTCGCCGGCGGGACCACCGGCACTGCGATCGTCGGCGGTGCCGCAGACGGAGCGCTCGCCGGTGGCGGCGCGGACGGAGCGCTCGCCAGTGGAGCCGCAGACGGAGCGCTTGCCGGAGGTGTCGCCGACGGGGAGGTCGCTGGCGGAGGTGCAGGTGCAATGACGGCCGGCGGTCGGCGCTGCGGTTCGGGCTGAGTGTCGCGGTGCGGAGCGAGCGCCACGTCGTCCGATTGGTTGCGCAATGGCGGTGGCACCACGGCCGGCGGCGCCGGCTTGACCTGCGGTTCGGGCGAAGCTGGTTCGTTCGCTGGCGGCGCGGGGAGCGACGATGCGCTCGACGGCGTCGGCACGACACTCGGGGCGGGCGTCGTCGGTGGCGGTTGCACGGGACGCGGGGACGGCGCCAGATCCGCCTGCTTCGTCCCTGCCTGAGGCGGCGTCGTGGCCTGTCCCGGGCTGTTTGCCGTCGGCAGCGGTGCGGCCGGCGATGGCACGCCGCCGCGCTGCTCCAGCATCCACCAGGCTCCGCCGCCAATCGCCGCGGCTGCGGCGAGCGACACTGCCAGGGTCAATCCAAGCCGCATGCCGGACTTGGCGGCCCCGGACGGTCTGGCAGGGGGGGCAGGGGGCGACGGACTCGCTTGCGGCCAATCCCAAACGGCGACCGAAGCGGGCGGCTGTTGGGCCGAATCGCGGCCGGTCAGGCCGCGCGGCGGCCGCGAACTCATGACCGTCTCGCCCGGCGGTTCGACAAGCGCGTGCGTTCGTGTCTGCTCGCCGCGCAGTTCCGCCAGCACCTGGTGCAGCGATACCGGCCGATTGTCCGGATCCGGCGCCAGCATCCACGCCAGGATCGACTGCAGCCGCGGGTCGATGTCGGAGAGGTCGGGCACCCGCTGACGCTTCTCGATGACGTCCAGCGCCGAGCCGATCATGTCGCGCCGCTTGCCGGTATTGGCTTCGGCGAGCACCAAGGCCAAACTGTAAATGTCTGATCTGGCGCCAATTTCACCGCCGTAGGCGCCGATCTGCTCGGGCGAGGCATAGGAATATTTGCCGGCGAAGCCCTGGCCTATCACGGTGTTCAACGAGCCGCCGACATTGCGGGCGATGCCGAAATCGATGATCTTCGCCTTGGCTGCATCATCGGTGGGAAGGATGATGTTGTCTGGCGAAATGTCGCGGTGGAAGATGCCGTGGTCGTGCGCCGCCGCCAGACCGGCGCCGACCCGTTCGGCCAGTATCCGGGTTGCGGCATAGCTCAGGGGGCGATCCGCCAGGATGGCTTTCAGCGATCGCCCTTCAACGTATTCCATCACCAGATAAGGTCGCCCGATCGTCGGATCGAGCGCAAACATGTAATAACGAACGATTGCCTCGTGGTATAGCGTATTGAGTGCCGCTGCCTCCTTGCGGAACATGGCCATGGCCAGGTCCGCATCGACGAGGTCCAGGCGAACGACTTTAATGGCAACGCGATCGTCCGTGTGGATATTGTGTCCTCGATAGACTTCGCCCATGCCGCCGACGGCGATTTTTTCGTCGATCTCCCACACCTCGTTGAGGCGCGAGCCCGGCTTCAACGTGCCGCCAACCGTCGATTGCTGGTCATTCAGCATACGTTCAAATACCACTGCAGATAATGTTTTCACCGAATACGTGATTGGCGCTTCGGCAGCCGAGACAGCTGCTACACTGATGCGTCGGACATGATATCATGCTGACACAGTCACCGGTTTCAGGCTACCCTTTGACCGATTGTCGACCGCACTGACACTCCCATTTCGTAATATACGCGCGACAGAGGGGGATACCATGGCCGCATACGGCACCCTATTTCAACCGACCCGCTCCATTCACCACGTGTCGACGCTGGCGATTGCCGTGCTGCTCGGCTTCGGCGCCCCGATCGCGCCTGCTTCGGCCGACAACAGCGGCATCCTCGGCGGCATTATCGGCGGTGTGATCGGTGGCGCTCTCGTCTCCGGCATGAACCAGAACAAGACGGAGCGGCCGGTAACCCAGGAGCGCGAGCAACAGCCGGTGCGCCGGCAGCGCGAGCACCCGGCGGTGCATCAGCCTGTCCATCGTGAGGTCGAGACGACCCGCCAGCACCCGGTCAAGGTCCACAAGCCGGAGCCGGTCGAGGCGGCCGGCCCGTATCTGCAGGACCAGACCGATCTCAGCCTCCTCGGCTTCTACCACGCCAGCAAGGACGGCAAGGATTCGCCCGCCTATTCCAACGCGGTCGTCGACTACAAGCTGTCGAAGGGCCTGGCGGCTGCACCTGTGCTGAGCGAGATGGAGCGGGGGTTGCTGCACGCCGAAGCCGCGCAGAAGGATGTTCTCACCAAGATCGGCGATCCGAACCTCGATCCGTCGGCCGTGGACAAGCCCGACGAGCGCGCCCAGATCGCGCTGCGCGAATTGTCGTTCTACGACGGCCAGATCGATGGCAAGCGTAAGAACAAGGCCTATATGGCGGCCGTCACGCGCTGGCAGACGAGTGTCGGCCAGCACGGCAATGGCATCCTGTCCGTCGACCAGACGAAGCAGCTGATGACCGCCGTCGTCAGCCAGGCCCGGACCCGCATTACCGGCATCGACCAGCAGTTCGCCTCGATGGCGCCGGTCCGCAGCGAGCCGCAGCCGGCCGTCGCGGCGTCCGCACCGCCGACCGTCCAGCCCGCGCAGCAGGCCGTGGCCATCGCAGCGGCGCCGCCGCCGAAGGTCGAAGTGCATGCCGCCGTGCCGGCCCCTGTCGCCGCGCAGGCCCCGGCCGTTGCTGCCCAGACTCCGGCCGCCGCCCCGGCCATCCCGGCGCCGGTGCCGCCGATCGCCGCCCTGCCGGCGGTGCAAACGTCCGCCGAACCGCCGCAGCCGACGTTCGCGGCGATCGAACAGGTCGATCCGCACGCCGCCGTCACCCGGCAATGGGACGTCGCCGTGGTGATCGGCAACCAAGCCTATCAGAACGGCATTCCAGAGGTCAGATACGGCATCCGCGATGCCGAGGCGATGCGTGCGACCCTGATCAACCGGCTCGGCTTCAGTCCTGACAACGTCATCCTGGTCGAAAATGCGACGCAGGGCGACATGGCCACCGTGTTCGGCAACCGCGAGTCGTTCAAGGGCAAGATCTGGAAATACATCGATCCGGACGGCCGCTCGAAGGTCTTCGTGTTCTACTCCGGCCACGGCATGCCGGACATACAGAGCCGCTCGCCGTTCATCTTGCCGGTCGATGCCAACCCGGCGACCGTGACGATCAACGGCTATCCGCTCGAACTCGTCTATTCGAACCTCGAAAAGCTCAACATCCTGAAGGCTTACGTCTTCCTGGACGCGTGCTTCTCCGGCGGCTCCAACAACAAGATGCTGATCCAGTCGGCATCGCCGGTGTTCGTCTCGGCCAATGTCGATACCGGCACCAAGAGCGACAAACTGACGATCCTTGCCGCCTCCGACGGCGATCAGCTCGCCAGCTGGGACGACAAGGCAGGGCACGGCCTGTTTACCGAATACGTGCTGAAGGCGCTGTCGCAGACGTCGAAGCTTGCGACCGACGGCGAACTGACTGCCGCCAAGCTGCACGAATATGTGCTTGAGAACGTCCGCCGTCAGGCGCGTCGCATCTACGGCCGCGAGCAGACGCCGGTGCTGATCGGCGACAGCAACGCCGAGATCCTCAAAACGCAGTAGATCACGGCGCAGCAGATTGGCTGCCCGATCCGACCGATTGCCGGCCGCCGCTCAGGGACGACACCCGGGCGGCGCGTCGGCGTTGACGTGCAGACGGCCCGGCACGGCCGGTCGCGTTCGCGCCATCCCGCTCTGGCCGTTCGCGAAGGGTCGTTCGGAGGCGCAAAAACGGCCGAGCCGGCCGCAGCGCCCCGAAGAGTGCTGCGACCGGCTCGGTGATTGTCGCTCGGAAGCCGGTTCCGCGCGCCGACCGGGCCATCAGGCCCGGCCGTCAGCCCCCGTCACTGCGCGGCGGCGCGAAACGGGGCAGCGAGGCGCTTGTATTCCGGCGACCACGTCTTCTCGTGCACGCGGCGGATGATCTCGGCGTCCGACATCGGCGCCGTCAGGCCTTCCGCGCGGGCCTGCTTGGCGACCGCCACGGCGATGGCGCTCGAGACTTCGCGCATGTGGTCGAGGGTCGGCAGCAGCCGGCCGTTCGGCTCGGTGCGGGCCGGCGACAGTTCGGCGAGCGCACGGGCGGCCGCCAGGAACATGCCGTCGGTGACGCGACGGGCCTTGACCGCCAGCGTGCCGAGGCCGACTCCCGGGAAGATGTAGGAGTTGTTGGTCTGGGCGAAGTGGTAGGTCTTGCCTTTGTAGTCGAACGGCGTGAACGGGCTGCCGCTACCGATGACGGCGCGGCCGTCGGTCCACTTGACGATGTCGGCCGGTTGCGCCTCGACGCAGGAGGTCGGGTTCGACAGCGGGAATACGATCGGCCGTTCGGCGTGCTTGGCCATCTCCCGGATGATTTCTTCCGTGAACATGCCCGCCTGACCGGCGACGCCGATGAGCACGGTCGGCTTGGCATTCCTGATCACATCGAGCAGGTTGGCCTTGCCGGCTTCCGCCAGATCCCAACCGGCGAGGATGCCGGAATCCTGGCGATAGCCGAGCTGGAAGGTATCGAGCTTCGGCGTCTTTTCCGTCACCAGACCATAGCGGCCGACGATGAAGAAGCGCTTGCGGGCGTCCTCTTCCGACAGGCCGGCTTCCTGCATCGCGGCGCGGATCAGGTCGGAGATGCCGATGCCGGCCGAACCGCCGCCGAGGATGGCGATGCGCTGTTCGGTCAGCGGCACGCCGGTGATGTTGATGGCTGCGAGCAGCGTGCCAGTCGCCACGGACGCCGTGCCCTGGATGTCGTCATTGAAGGTGCAGAGCCGGTCGCGATACTTGTCCAGCAGCCGGTTGGCGTTGTTCTTGTGGAAGTCTTCCCACTGCAGCAGGACGTTCGGCCAGCGCTTGTTGACCGCAACCACGAAGGCCTCGATGAATTCGTCATAGTCCTGGCCGCGCACGCGCTCATGCCGCCAGCCGAAATACATTGGGTCGTTGAGGCGCTCGACATTGTCGGTGCCGACGTCGAGGGTGATCGGCAGAGTGGTCGCCGGATCGATGCCGCCGCAGCCGGAATAGATGGCGAGCTTGCCGACCGGAATGCCCATGCCGCCGACGCCCTGGTCGCCGAGGCCGAGGATGCGCTCACCGTCGGTGACGACGATGCACTCGACGCCGTCGAACCGCGGATTGGCGAAGATCTGGTCGAGCCGATCCTTCAGGCTGATCGACAGAAACAGCCCGCGCGGACGCTGATAGATGTGGCTGTAGCGCTGGCAGCCGAGCCCGACGGTCGGGGTGTAGATGATCGGCAGCAGCTCTTCGAGGTTGTTGACGATCAGCGCGAAGTAGAGCGTCTCGTTGGTGTCCTGCAGTTCGCGCAGAAAGACGTAGCGATCGAGATCGGTCGCCAAGGCGCGCACGCCTTCCAGCCGGCGCTCGACCTGCTCGGCGAGCGTCTCGATGCGGTCGGGCAGCAACCCGTGCAGATTGAAGGTATCGCGTTCCTCGATGGTGAAGGCTGTCCCGCGGTTGAGCAGCGGATTGGACAACAGATTGTTGCTATCGCCGCAGCATACGTCGAGGACGGCGTCAAAGCTGGAGCGTTTATCGGTCTCGCTCATTTAGGTTCTCCGTGCTGTCTATTGCGAGGGCCAACGCCGGTGGGGAGGACGTGGTCTCCTCCGGCTTGCGGCAAGGTCTGGTGAAAGGTGTGCGGGTGAACAACGATGCCGTCGCGCAGGTCGGGACGGCGATCGGGCGGGGAAACGTCAGGTTTGGTGTGATGCTCCGGCGTAGCGCTGTGCGATTGGGTGGGGCGCACGGCCGCTACGGGCATGCCGTCGGCCAGCGGCGATGGCGGCGCGAAATACGCGGCGACCATCCACTGGGGCAGGCCGGTGTGGTCGTCGGAGGCGGGGAGGGAGGCGACTTTCGGCTTCTGCATAATCTAAACCCCTGGGTTGGCTCGTTCGGCGTCGGAACCGTCGACGGGGCGGTCGGGCGACGTGGGTCTGCCCATCCATCGCTTCGGGCCTGCCAGGAGCTCTCGCGCTAATCCTTAGAGCTGTTAGACATTCCGGCCGGACGTGCCGCCAATTCCAAACCGGAATGGGTCGTCAACATGAGTCGTCCGTCCTTTGCGTAAGTGGAACGACGAATGCAGCCGACGGTGGAGCGGTCGGGCGGCGAGGCCTGTATTCGGGAGTAGCGCCCACTGCCAAGCAAAGCATTGATATTGGTCATGCGCCTGCGGGCAGGTTTCGCTTAGACTGCGGATCCGCAACGATACGAAGCCAGATGTAGGGTCTTCTCCCGAAGACCTTACATGTTACGACGCCCCTCCCAAGCATTCGACGGTGCCGACCATGCATGCTACGCCCACGCCACTCCCGGTCGCGCCCGAGCGCCCCATGCCGCCGTCCAACGCCGACGCGAGCGGGGTTGTTGAAGGAAATCAGCCGTTTAGCCGAGACGACGTCCGCGCCCTGCTGCTCGGTCCGCGCAATGCGCTCTACGCCCGTGCCGACGCCGTCAGGCGCGAGCATGTCGGCGACGCGGTCTACTTGCGCGGCATCGTCGAGTTCTCGAATATCTGTGCCAACGACTGCATCTACTGCGGCATCCGCAAGTCGAACCCCAATCCGCACCGCTACTCGATCGCCGACGACGAGATCATGGAGGTGGCCCGGCAGATGCAGCGCTGGGGTCAGACGACCATCGTCTTACAGTCGGGCGAAGTCGATGCGGCCGTGCAGAACGAGCGCATCGCGCGGCTGATCGAGCGCATCAAGCGCGAGACCGGGCTCGCGGTGACGATGTCCGCCGGCAACCGCGACCCTGCCGTCTATGCCCGCTGGCGCGACGCCGGCATGGATCGCTACCTGTTGCGATTCGAGACCAGCGATCCCGCAATCTTCGCCCGACTGCATCCGGACTGTTCGCTCGCGGCGCGCGTGGCCTGCCTTGAGGCGCTCAGGTCGCTCGGGGTGCAGGTCGGTTCCGGCTTCATGATCGGGGTTCCCGGCGAGACCATCGAGACGCTGATCGACAATATCCTGATGGTCAGGGATCTCGACCTCGACATGGTCGGCATCGGCCCGTTCATCGCCCACCCGGACACGCCGCTCGCTGGCGAGAAGAACGCCTATGCCGACGATCCGGAGATCTGCTTCGCCGCGATCGCGACCTTGCGGATCGTTGATCCCTGTCTGCGCATCCCGGCGACCACGGCGTTCGACGCGCTGTTCCCCAACACCGGCCGCGACCTGGCGCTGCAGCGCGGCGCCGACGTGTTCATGCCGAATGCGACGCCGTCGCGCTACCGCAAGGACTATCTGCTTTATCCGGACAAGCCTTGCGTCGACGAGGGCGACGGCAATTGCGCCGGCTGTGCCACCGCCCGCATCTGGTCGATCGGCCGCTTCGTCGGCGAGGGCCCGGGCCATTCGCCGAAATCGATGGCGAAGGCGGCGGAGTGAAGGTCAGCCACCCCGCCGTGCCGCCTCGAAGGCCTCGAGCGCCGCCGGGAACACCTGCAACGCCCGCGGCAGTACGCCCTGAACGCGGCTGATCGTCACGCCGTAATTGGTCATCGGCACGCCCTGTTCGGCGGCGCGGCGCTGGCGCAACAGCACCTGCTTGCGATTGACCATGCAGCCGCCGCATTGGACGATGAGCGAATAGGGCGAGAGGTCCTCGGGGAAATCGCGCCCCGCCGCCTGCTCGAATTCGATGTCGCCGCCGGCGTATTGCCTGAGCCAGCGCGGGATCTTCACCCGGCCGATGTCGTCGGCCATCGAGTGGTGGCTGCAGGCTTCGGCGACCAATACCCGGGCGCCGGGCTTCAGATGGTCGATCGCCGCCGCGCCCCGGGCAAAGGCCACGAGGTCGCCCTTGTGCCGCGCCATCAGGATGGAGAAGGTGGTCAGCGGTACGTCGTCCGGCGTATCGGCAGCGGCCTTCAACACCACCTGGCTGTCGCAGACGACGAGATCGGGCCTGCGGCCGAGCGAAGCCAGCGTCTCGCCGAGCTCACGCTCCTTGACCACCAGCGACGAGGCGTCGGCATCGAGAATGTCGCGGATCGCCATCACCTGCGGCAGGATCAGCCGGCCCTTCGGCGCGCCCAAGTCGATGGGAACGACCAGCACCACCAGGGCGCCGGGATGGATGAGATCGCCCAACAGATACGGCGCTTCGAAGCCGGTCTCCGGCGCCGCCGCCAGGATCGCTTCGCGCAGCTTCGGTATGCCGGAACCGGTCGCGGCGGAAACGGCGACATACGGCAGCCCGGCCTCCTGCAATCGCGCTATGTCGGCCGGACGTGGCGCGTCGACGTCGGCCTTGTTGAAGACGACGACGACCGGCGTCTCCTTGTCGTTCAAATCGGCGAACAACTTTTCCTCGTCCGGGCCGATGCCGGCACCGTCGACCACCACCAGGCCGAGATCGGTGCGGCCGAGCGCTGCCTCGGTGCGGGCGATGCGCTGTCGTCCGAGATCGCCGTCGTCGTCGATGCCGGCGGTATCGATCAGCGTCACCGGTCCGAGCGGGGCGAGTTCCATGGATTTTTCCACCGGATCGGTGGTGGTGCCGGCATAGGGCGACACGATCGACACGTCCTGGCCGACAAGCGCGTTGACGAGGGATGATTTGCCGACATTGCGTCGGCCGAACACGCCGATCGCCAGCCGCATGCCTTTGGGTGTTGACAGCATCATCGCCTCCGTCGTCAGCGCTTGCCGAGCGCAGTAGTGGCCTCGGCGGAAATCAGCCGTGCCAGGTCGTCCTCGCCGATCAGGCCCTCGATCAGCACCTCGTCGATCACCGTGCGGCCATTCCGCTCGGCCGCCTGAACCAGTTCCGTCGCCTTGTGATGTCCGAGCCGGCCGACCAGCGCGGTGGCAATGGCGCGCGAGCCCTTCAGCGTCGCCGCGACCTTGTCCACATCAACCTCGAGCCCGGCGACGCATCGATCGGCGAACATCCGGTCGGCAGCTTCCAGCAGCGTCAGCGACTCCAGGAACGCATCGGCGAGCAGCGGCAGGAACGGGTTCAGCTCCAACTGGCCGTTCTGCGCCGCCGCGGTGACCAGACCGTCATTGCCGATGACCTTCAGCGCCACCTGGCCGACGGCCTCGGCAATCACCGGATTGACCTTTGCCGGCATGATCGACGAACCGGTCTGCACCGCCGGCAGCCGGATCTCGCCGAATCCAGCGTCCGGGCCTGACGCCATCAGGCGCAGGTCGGACGAAATCTTGAACAGGTTGGTCGCGTGCGCCTTCAGGATGCCCGAGACCTCGACGAAGGCGTCGGCATTCTGCGTCGCATCGACCAGGTTTTCGGCGCGCGCGAGCGGCAGGCCGGTCAGGCGGCGCAGCGTGTCGACGACGCCGAACACATAGTCGCGCGGCGCGGCAATCGCCGTGCCAATGGCCGTGCCGCCGAGATTGACGACCCTGAGCCGCTCCTCCGACTTGAACACCCGCCAGCGGTCGCGTGCCAGGGCATCGGCAAAGGCGGAAAACACCGCGCCGAAGCTGATGGGCGTCGCATCCTGCAATTCGGTGCGGCCCATCTTGACGACGCCCGACCAGCGCTTTTCCTGGGCTTGGAATGCCGTCTGCAGCCGGGCGATGGCTGGTTCGAGCCGCTTCAGCAGCCTGAGAGCCGCCACTTTCAGCGCGGTCGGGAACGTGTCGTTGGTCGACTGGTGCAAATTGACATGGTCGATCGGATCGACGCGGACGTAAGCGCCGCGCCTCCCGCCCAGCAGTTCCTCGGCGCGGTTGGCGACCACCTCGTTGACGTTCATGTTGAGCGACGTGCCGGCGCCGCCCTGCAGGGCGTCCACCCGGATCTCCGCCAGCAGCGGGCCGGAGGCGATCTCGTCGGTCGCCCGGATGATGGCGCCGGCGACTTGAGCGTCGAGCGCGCCGATACGGGCATTGGTTTCCGCCGCCGCGGCCTTGACCGACAGGAACGCGCGGATCAGCTCAGGGTGGGGCGGTCGCCCCGACAGCGGGAAGTTCTCCAGCGCCCTGAGCGTATGGATGCCGTAGTAGGCCTCGGCCGGAACGGCGCGCTCGCCCAACTGGTCGTGCTCGCGCCGTGTCCCGGTTTCGCCGCCATCCGTGGTCTCAGCGGAAGACATCGCGCTTGCCCTCGCGGACTTTGCGCATCATGGTTTCGGAGTAGCGCTTGAGCTTCGGCTCCATGGTGGCCACTTCGCCGGCGATCGCCCGCTCGCCTGCCGCATTGGTGTCGCCGGAGCCGTAGTCGAGCATGTACTCCATGAACGAGGAGATGGCGTTCGGCCCGCACATCTCGCGGATGAGGCCGGGCTTGGCCAGATCCATGAAGTCGGCGCCGGTGCGGCCCATGCGGTAGCAGGCGGTGCAGAACGACGGCACATGGCCGCAGGCGGCGACGTCGCGCACCACTTCATCGAGGCTTCTGTGGTCGCCGCGGGTGAATTGTGCCGCCTGTTCCTCCGCCGGCGTGGCATAGCCGCCGGGATTGGTGCGGCTGCCGCCGGAGATCTGCGACACGCCCAGTTCCAGCGTCTCGCGCCGCATTTCCGGCGTCTCGCGCGTCGACATGATCAGGCCGGTATAGGGCACGGCGAGACGCAGGATGGCGACGATGCGCTTGAAATCCTCGTCCGACACCAGGTGCGGCGGGTGCAGCGATACCTCCGAGCCGACCGCCGGCTCCATGCGCGGCGCGGAAATCGTGTGGCAGCCGACGCCGAACTTCGCTTCCAGATGGGCGATATGCTGCATCAGCGCCAGCACTTCGAAGCGCCAGTCGGCGAGCCCGAACAACGGCCCGAGGCCGACGTCGTCGATGCCGGCCTCCATGGCGCGGTCGATCGCCGAAGCGCGCCAGTCGAAGTCGGCCTTCGGTCCGTCGAGATGCATCTCGGCGTAGGTCTTGCGGTGATAGGTCTCCTGGAACAGCTGGTAGGTGCCGATCTGGGCTGCCTTCAACTGGCGGAACTGGTCGACGCTGAGCGGCGCGACGTTGATGTTGATGCGCCTGATCTCGCCGCGGCCGCGCTTGACCGAATAGATGCGCTCGATGGCATCGATGAGGTACTGGAAGCCGCCCTTCGGGAAGGCCTCGCCGCCGATCAGCAGCAGCCGCTTGTGGCCCTGGTCGATCAGCGCCGCCGTCTCCGCCTCGATCTCATCCATCGAAAGGACCTTGCGGTCGAGCTCGTGGTTGGAGCGGCGGAAGGCGCAGTAGACGCACTCGTTGGTGCAGATATTGGAAAAGTATAACGGCGCGAACAAGACGATGCGCGGCCCGTAGATCTCGGTTTTGACGAAGCGGGCGGCATCATAGAGCTCATGCGTCAGAGCTGGGTCCTTGACGGAGAGCAGAACGGCGACGTCGTCTTCCGACAGCCCGCCGAGCGTACGCGCCTTGGAAAGGATCTCGCGCACCTGCGCGGCGTCCTCGACATGGTCGGCGCGCGCCAAAGCTGCGCCAATCCTGGCTTCGTCGAGCCAGTCAATTCTCTCCTGAACAGTCATCGATCCGTCCTATCGCTCATGCATCGGTCACGTGCGCGGCGGGCGTCTCGCGCGGCCAGGAGCCTTTCCCGGCCGCATCGGGCCGGGCCCCCGTGGTTCCTCCCGGCGGAAAAGATCCGCCGCGGCCGCACGTGACGGCTCGCCGCCGACCACGTCTCGGGAAAGAGAGAACGACGAATTGCCCTGGCCTGTCTTTGATACAGATCCAGCACAGGAATTTCTGCGCGCGGGGGACCGGCGGCCAGGGGGCGGCGGTGTTCACGGCTTTTCAACCGCCGTCAGCCAAGCTGCCGGCAACCGGCCGGACGGAATGGGCCCGGCTTCAGGGCGTTAGCGCGAGGTCGATCGATGTCAGCCGCTTCCAACACTGTCGTTGCAGCCGCGCTTGCCGCCTTGGCGCTTGCTGCCGCCAGGCCGGCGGCTTCGGCCGAAGCCTATTGCGACAAGCAGCGCGGTGTCTGCCACACGTTGTGCGGCCAGGTGACGCCGCCGGCCACGTCGAAACGGATCGCCTGCGATACCGGTTGCGAGCGGTCGGTGATGATGTGCCAGTCGACCGGCAGCTTCAGCTTCACCGCCATCGAGCAGTTCATGCCGGAATTCCATCGCCAGCAGTAGGGCTTTGTGCCGGCACGGCGTCGTGCGGCCCGCGCCGGCATCGCGGCGACACAGAAAAACCAATATTTCCAACTTATTGAGGATGGGTTTTTGACAGGTGCGTCAGCATTGGCCTGAACGCCCGGAATCGGCTATCAAGGGCCGTTGAACTCTCTTTGGAAAGTGCGAATCGTTGTCCGAAACCGAACGTCCGGGATCTGGCGGGGAAAGCCCGTCCGACATCAAGCCCGTCTCCATCGTCGAAGAAATGCGCCGCTCGTACCTCGACTACGCCATGAGCGTGATCGTGAGCCGTGCGCTGCCCGACGTGCGCGATGGCCTGAAGCCAGTGCACCGGCGCATCCTGCACTCGATGAACGAAAGCGGCTTCGATTGGAACAAGCCCTATCGCAAGTCGGCGCGCGTCGTCGGCGACGTCATCGGTAAATACCATCCGCACGGCGACGTGGCGGTGTATGACACCCTGGTGCGCATGGCGCAGGACTTTTCCATGCGGCTGCCGCTGGCCGACGGTCAGGGCAACTTCGGCTCGGTCGACGGCGATAGCGCCGCGGCGATGCGATACACCGAAGTGCGGCTTGCCAAGGCGGCGCATGCGCTGTTGGACGACATCGACCTGGATACGGTCGACTTCCAGCCCAACTACGACAATTCGGAGCGCGAGCCGGTGGTTCTGCCGGCGCGCTTCCCGAACCTGCTGGTCAACGGCGGCGGCGGCATCGCCGTCGGCATGGCGACCAACATCCCGCCGCATAACCTCGGCGAAGTCATCGACGCCACGGTCGCGCTCATCGACCGGCCGGACATCACGATCGACGAGCTCATCGACATCATTCCGGGACCGGACTTTCCGACCGCCGGCATCATCCTCGGCCGCTCCGGCATTCGCTCCGCCTACCATACCGGCCGCGGCTCGGTCGTCATGCGCGGCCGGGTCAAGACCGAAGCCATGCGCGGCGGCCGCGAGGCGCTGATCGTCACCGAGATCCCCTATCAGGTGAACAAGGCGACGATGGTCGAGCGCATCGGCGAACTGGTGCGGGAAAAGAAGATCGAAGGCATTGCCGAGGTGCGCGACGAGAGCGACCGCGAGGGCTATCGCGTCGTCATCGAACTGCGCCGCGATGCGGTCGCGGACGTGGTGTTGAACCAGATCTACCGCTTCACCGCGCTGCAATCGACGTTCGGCTGCAACATGGTGGCCTTGAACGGCGGCCGGCCGGAAGTGCTCAATCTGCACGACATGCTGAAGGCCTTCGTTGCCCATCGCGAGGAGGTCGTCGGCCGGCGTACCCGCTTCCTGTTGTTGAAGGCCCGCAATCGAGCCCACATCCTGGTCGGCCTGGCCATGGCGGTTGCCAATATCGACGAGGTGATCGCGCTCATCCGCAACGCGCCCAATCCGGCGACCGCGCAGGGGCAGTTGATGGAGCGCAACTGGCCGGCGCACGACATGGAGCCGTTGATCGCGCTGATCGACGATCCCCGCCACAAGCTGGAGGCCGACGGCACCTATAAACTGTCGGAAGAGCAGGCAAAGGCCATCCTCGAGTTGCGTCTTGCCCGTCTGACCGCGCTCGGCCGTGACGAGATCGCCGAGGAACTGGAAAAGCTGGCGCGCGAGATTGCCGATTATCTCGACATCCTGAGGTCGCGCGAGCGGATACTGTCGATCATCAAGACCGAACTTGCCAACGTGAAGGCCGAATTCGCCACGCCGCGGCGCACCGAGATCCTCGATGTCGAAGGCGACATGGAGGACGAAGACCTGATCCAGCGCGAGGACATGGTGGTCACCGTGACCCATGCCGGCTGGATCAAGCGCGTGCCGCTGTCGACCTATCGGGCGCAGCGCCGCGGCGGCAAGGGCCGCTCTGGCATGGGGATGAAGGACGAGGATTTCGTCACCCGGTTGTTCGTCGCCAATACCCATTCGCCGATCCTGTTCTTCTCCTCGAAAGGCCAGGTCTACAAGACCAAGGTCTGGCGGCTGCCCTTGGCGGCGCCGCAGGCCCGTGGCAAGGCGCTGATCAACCTGCTGCCGCTGGATGAAGGCGAGCGCATCGGCTCGATCCTGCTGCTGCCTGAGAACGAGGCGGATTGGGACAAGCTCGATGTGATGTTCGCCACCACGTCCGGCTCCGTCCGGCGCAACAAACTGTCCGACTTCGTGCAGGTGAACCGCAACGGCAAGATCGCCATGAAGCTCGAAGAGGGCGAGGGCATCGTCGGAGTGGAGACCTGCACCGAGGACGACGACGTGTTGCTGACCACCGCGCGCGGCCAGTGCATCCGTTTCGCCGTGCCGGAAGTGCGGGTGTTCAAGGGCCGCGATTCCATGGGCGTGCGCGGCATCGCGTTGCCCGATGGCGACACGGTCATCTCCATGGCCATCCTGCGCCACGTCGAGGTCGAGGCGGAGGAGCGCGCCGCGTTCCTGAAGCAGCAGACGGCCAACCGTCGGGCGCTCGCCGGCGAGAGCGCCACCGATGCGGAGATCATCGTCGAGGTCGAAGTCGGAGACGGTGAATTGGCGGGCGACGCCGCCCTGTCGGTCGAGCGCTACGCCGAACTCGACGCACGCCAGCAGTTCGTGCTGACCGTGTCGATCAACGGCTTCGGCAAGCGGACTTCATCCTACGAGTACCGCACGACGGGGCGCGGCGGCAAAGGCATCGTCGCCATGGCGGTCACCGAGCGCAACGGCAGCCTAGTCGCCTCCTTCCCGGTGGAAGACAGCGACCAGATCATGCTCGTCACCGATGGCGGCCAATTGATCCGCTGCCCGGTCGATGGCATTCGCGTCGCCGGCCGCCCGACGCAAGGGGTGATCGTGTTCAATACCGCCGACACCGAAAAGGTCGTCTCGGTCGAACGCGTGACGGTGGAAGAGGGCGAGGACGTCGAGGGCGAGGCGGAGGAGTGAGCCTCCGAGGCAGCCTTGCGCCTATCCCGGCTGATGCGATCGCGCCGGTTTGCGCCAGAGCATCGGAAGCGGGAACCGGTTCCGGGCTGATTCCGGTGCTCAAACAAAAGGAAAGAACGCCGGTCGGATTGGTCGGTCGGCGCTCTGGGAGCATCCGATGAGCCCAGGTTTGTCGTTCCGCAGCTTGGCTGGCGACGGCGAGCCCATCAGCGGGGCTCGCTTCGACGACGAGGATCTCGCCGAACTCGCCTTCGCCGATCTCGATGTCAGCGATTGCGAATTTCATTCCTGCGATTTCCGCGCGACGTCGCTGCGCACCTCGCGGTTCGTCCGCTGCCGCTTTGTGCACAGCAGCTTTCTCGATGGCCGGTTCGCCGACGTCAGGTTTTCCGGCGGCGAGGATGGCAGCCACTGCGTCTGGGCGTTCTCGCGGCTCGACGACGCCGAGTTCAAGGACTGCAATCTCAACCTCAATGTGCTGACCAAATGTTCGGCACACCGTGCGACATTCGACGACTGCGCCGCAACCGGACTGAAGTTCGATGCCGCGGTGCATCGGCGGGTTCGTGGCCGGCGGCTGTCCGGCGGCGTCACCTTCCGGCGCTGCAAGCTGATCTATTCGGTGTTCGACGAGCGCAACCTGGAGGAGAGCTGCTTCGACGGCTCCGACCTCAGAGACGCGAGGTTCGCCGGTCTCAATCTGGCTCGGGCGAGTTTTCGCGGCTGCAATCTCGCCAATGTCGACTTTGGCGGCTCGGCACTGGATGATGCCGTGCTGTGCGAGGCTGTCTTCGACCGGTTCTCACTGCAGGATCTGCGCTCGTTCCATGGCATGACGGTCAGCGCCGACAGCCAGGCAACCATGCTTGCAAGCGTCGGCATTCGGGTCGGCACGTAATTTGCTCGCTCCAACGTGGCGGCCGCGGTCGTCTGGCGAATGCCTGCCATTCGGCCCGCGCCTCTTCCGTCTGTCGCTTGCCGCCTTATCTATTGTCTGCCCCCTCCCTGACTGTCCGACCCCTCCCTGACCTGGATCTCCGATGCCCCTGCCAAATTCTCCCAAAGCCGTCGTCTTCGACATGGACGGCGTGCTGTTCGATACCGAAGCGCTGTTCCGCCGGTCGCTGAAATCCGTCGCCGCCGAGATGGGCCACTCCATCCCGGACGATATCGCCAAATCGATGATCGGCGTCGAACGCTCCGCCAGCCAGGCGATGGTGCACGAGGCCACCGGCGGCACCATCGACGTGCACGCCTTGTGGCGGCAAGCGAACGAACGCGTCCATGCCGAAGCGCTCAAGGGCGAACTGCTGAAGCCCGGCGTGTTCGAACTGCTCGAGCACCTGGAAAGCGCCGGCCTGCCGACGGCGATCGCCACCTCCTCCTACCGCGATCAGGTCGACCGCAACCTCGAAGGCCACGGGCTGACCGGCCGTTTCGATCTGATCGTCGCCAACGGCGACTACGCCCGCGCCAAGCCCGAGCCCGATCCCTATCTGATGGCCGCCGAGCGTCTGGGGCTGGATCCGTCCGAGTGTCTGGCGGTCGAGGACTCCTACAACGGCGTCCGTTCGGCCGCGCGCGCCGGCATGATGACGGTGATGGTGCCCGATATTTTGCCGGCAAACGACGAGATGCGCTCGCTCGTCGTCGCCGTCGCCGACGACCTCGGTGCGGTGCAGAAGATGATGAAACAGGCATAGCGCAACGACCGTCGCGGCTGCTTGCGGTTTGCAGCGGGGCCGATTGGATAGCCGGCTATTTTTCCGGGGCGGCGGCTGATGATCGGCCGGTGACGGGAACGTGGTCGCTGGCGAGGCTGGGGCGCGATTGCCGGGAGAACCGCAAGCCACTGGCGCGGTTCTCGGGTTGCCGGCGGCCTATTCCAGCCCGGCAGCCTTTTTCAGCGCCGCGTGCATGCGGTCCTGCCAACCCGGACCCTCGGCCTGATAGAAGTCCAGCACGGCGCGCTCGATCCTGAGCGTCACCATTTCGCGCGCGTTCGGTGGGGCGGCGGGGCGTGACGCGACAGGCCGCGGGGTTTCGGGCAGCGGCGGCGCCTGCTTGGTGGTCGCGGCCTTGAACGCCTGTTCGGCTGCCTCGCGCGCATCAAGCGGGCGGTGCCGGCTCGGAGGTCTCGACATGTGTGCTGATCCTTGCGAATCCCGCCTGCCTTAGCGGGACATGACGCTCGTCAGGGTGGCGCGTTCGACCACGCGCTGTAAAGGGCAAAAACACTGCAGCAGCTTACGTGATCGACCGCATCTTGCCAATCGTCCGCGCTCGGAGCTGTCCGGCGTGCCGGCGGGGCAGGGTGTTGCGCAAGGCACCGCCGGGCGCGCTTGCCGCCGGGCAGGGCGCCGAGGGTGGCGATCATCGCAGCTCCTCGCGGTTCGGTCCGTCGCCGATGGTCGCGGAAATGCGGTCGGCGAGCTTCTTGCGAAGTTCCGCAGGCTCGGTCCAGGTGATGTGGTTGTACTGCCGGGTGTCGAAATGCACCTGGCCGATCATGTCCTGCCGGCAGCAGAAGATCACCGCAATGTTGAGGCCGTGGGCAAAGCCGGCTTCGTAGTAGACGCCGCCGCGCGGCCCGCCGTCGCCATGGGTGAAGTCGGCCACCAGAAAGCGGGAACGGCGGATCTCGGCGATAATCGCGTCGTCGATTCTGTTGTTATGCGCGACACCGTCGACGCGGACGGCAATGTAGCCGGCATCTTCGATGCCGGGCTTCAAGCCGTTGTCGTAGGCGGCTTTCATTGAGAGGTCGAACCACATCGCGACGAAGGCTTGGGACGAAATGGTATGCGCTGATCGGATTTCATCGAGCTTTGCATAGCCATTATCGGAAATTTTCAAATAGAAAGCTAGTTCAGCATTAAAACTAGCTAAATATTCAACGTTGACCCATCCCCGGTGACTGGTGTATTTCAACAGAAATTCGATCTCAGCGATACGGCTTGACTCTGTCCATGCAAGCAGGCGGCGCTTATCGCCGAAGTTGATTTGAAAGCCTATATGCTCAGAGACAAGATCTGCATACGCGAGCAGCATTTCAGCGCGACGTGCCACTGGCATGGGTTGTCGCCTGGCGACGGCTTCAAGGATGACTTCGTCGATGAACGGTACCTCAACGCCTAACCGATGCTGCTCAACGACCCATGTGGTGAGTTTGGCGCTTAGGCGATCGTCCTGTTTGGCAAGGAGCTTGGCAAGCACTCTGTCGGTGATCCGATAGAGTCCATCCATCCGAAGAGAGTTCGTCAGGATATCATTACCATTGTAGGCCTTCACCTCTGCCGGCGTTTCCCAGATAGGGCATTTCGTCAAGTTCCAAGTCATCTATAACCCTTCCCCCTACAGCCACGCCCGCGGATCCATCCTCTCCCGCCGCTCGCCGCCGGAGATCGCGCGGCACAGGGCGGCGATGCTGTCGAGATTGTGCACCGAGCGGAATTCGTCGACGTGCGGCAGCATGATGCGGATGCCCCGCGCCTTGGCTTCGAAGCCGTCGAAG